>JAYTMG010000843.1:0-1045 GCA_043728745.1 Verrucomicrobiaceae bacterium | reverse complement strand
CAGCCCCGAAATCGCCTGCCCCACAAACCCCGTGTGATCGCCGCCGCTGCCAAACTGCGCGCCTGCGCCATTCAGCGTCCAGCCTGCTCCCGAGAGCCCGCCGCCGCTACCGATAAACGTCGCACCATTGATCGTCACATTCCCGCCGATGATGTTGCCGATCGCCACATACGTTTTCGCAGTGCTCACACCAGAATCCGCATCGCCGGTGATCGCGCCGCTGGAAAGGACCGCATCTGCGGCAAAGCCCGCCTGCACAGCAAGAAGGCTGGCGATGCTCGTGAATAAAATGCCCCGACGAAGAGTGAAGCGGGATGGCGAAAGGGACTGTTTTTGGCGTTTCATGGAGTGAGTGTTTGCTGGTGGTTTCGTGAGGATGAGTGTGCCGTTCAAGTGAAGACTATGCGGCGATAGTCCTATGAAAACCGAAAAGCAAGCGGTTTTTCAGCGGCTTCAGCGAATGCGGATTTATTGCTCGGAAAATCAAAACGGAAGACTCGCACTTTTCTCATCAAGGGACATCTTACGGAAATGCGCAGAACCATCACTCTCGTCGCCTCCCTTTTCACATCCACCATCTTCGCCGCCGACGTGGCAGTAAGCGACTCCGAGTCGCTCGGTCGCGCACTCCGGGAGGCAAAGCCCGGCAGTATCATCCGCCTCGCACCGGGGCGCTATTCCGGCGGACATTCCGTGTCGGGTGTGAGCGGCACGGCTGCGGCACCCATCATCTGGGCGGGAGCGCCCGGCGGCGCCTCGGTGATCGAAGGCGGCGCGAGCGGGATTCAGTTGAGCGGATGCTCGTATTGGGAATTGCGCGATGTGGTTTTCAGCGGCGCGACGGCAAACGGAATCAACATCGACGACGCCGGAAAAGCAGACAGTCCGGCAAAAGGAATCGTCCTCCGCGGGCTCGACGTGCGCAATAACTCGCCGCGCGGCAATCGTGATGGAATCAAGCTTTCCGGCGTGGACGCATTCACCGTCACGGGATGTAAAGTCAGCCATTGGGGCGACGGCGGATCGGCGATCGACATGGTCGGCT
>JAYTMG010000842.1:0-11765 GCA_043728745.1 Verrucomicrobiaceae bacterium | reverse complement strand
ACGCTGCGCTGGGAACCAGAGCGTCGGAGGGTGCGCTCGACGCAAAGCGAAGCAAGGCAGAGCGGCTCATCGCCATCCGGCTGCTCGGGAGACTTCCATGGTCCGCTGCGGGCGCGCTGGCGACGCTTGCACACGATATGGATGAGCAACTTCAGACCGAGGCCACTCGCGTACTCGCAGCGTTTCCGGAATCCGGCGCGCCGGGGATTCTTCTGCCAGAAGGCGCGTGGGCACAGATGTCTCCGACCCGTTGCGAGGTCGTCCTGGGGGCGCTCACGGGAAACGTCGCGCATTTCGCAGGACTGCTCGATGCAGTTGATGCCGGTCGGATTCCAACGAATGCCTTCCACACACAACGACGCGCGCTTTTCCAAAAACACAGCGACGAAAAAGTGCGAGCTCGGGCGGCGGCACTGTTCACCGTTCAAAGCTCGGACGCTCGCAAGAAAGCGGTCGAGGACGCAAAAGCAGCACTGCTACTCGCCGGCGACTCGACGAACGGACGCGTGGTCTTCCGAAACGTCTGCGCGGCTTGCCACAGACTGGAGCGCGAGGGCCACGCAGTCGGGCCGGACCTTTTCGACATCCGGGGGCAGACCAAAGAGAACATCCTTTTTCACATCATCGTGCCCGACGCCGAAATCGCCCCGGCCTTCGCCGCTTATCTCGTCACGACACGCGACGGCCGCACGCTCAGCGGAATCGTAGCCAGCGAAACGACAACGAGTCTCACGCTCCGTGGACCGCTTGCGCAGGAGACCGTCCTGTCGCGCACCGACATCGCCAAACTCGAAGCCCTCCCGACTTCGCTCATGCCCGCCGAGCTTGCGCAGGGGATGTCGCCGCAGGACATCGCCGACTTGCTCGGGTTTCTAAAGGGCGAGGTTGCTCGGTAAGAACGAGACGACGGGCTTTCAATGTATCCCTGAATGACTCGTCACCAGCCAGAGTGAGATTATGGTAATTATAGCGCAGTTCGTGCTGACTTCTGTGAAATGCAGGCAACTGCGTAACTCCAAAATACTACATGAACACACAACTCCGTATCTCACTCACATCGCTCGTTTTTGCGGGCTTAACTCAAATTGTCTCCGCTGCTCCTGGTGGTGGTGGACAGCCGAAATTTGAAGGCAGCGGCATTTACTTTGGCCTTGCAGACGGCACCGCCTTTGCAGACTCGGGCTGCGTCAGCATCGTCGTTTCCGGCAAAGGTTCCGCGAGTGTCGGATTGAAAATCGGTGCGGAAAAATCCGCAGTCGTCGGGACGATCGACCCGTTGACGAAGCAATTCACGGTGACTGTTGGTTCCGCCAATCCTTATGGCGTCGCCTTCACGTTGGTCAGCGATCCCAATCAGCCAACCCGCGCTGACGGAACTCTGACGGTGGACGGGAATCCGGTTCCTTTCTCCGCGCCGATTCTGACGCGGAATCCGTTCGGTGCAAATGTTCCGGCGGCAGGGAAATTCACGGCTGTGCTGGATGGAATCATCGGAACTGCCGCACTCGAGACGACAGCGGGCGTTGCGAAACTCCGTGTGTTGCCGGGCGGAAAAGTGAAAGTCGATCCGACGATGGCAGACGGTCGGGTTCTTCCGTTTGTAGCACAAATCGCGGCGGATGGCTCGGCGCGCTTCTGGCGTCCAATCGGAAAAACCGGAGCACTCGCGGGGACGCTTCAATTTAGCAACGATCCGCTCGCGACCGCCGATGTGACGGGCTCGGTGGATTGGTTCAAGGGGGCGAAGGAGGATGGGCGATTCTACCCCGAGGCTTTCAACGCGGCACTGACGCTCGAAGGTTCGCGTTACACGAAGGTCGCGCCGACTCTTGATTTCTCGGCCTCGGTCGGCGTGGGTGTGCTTACCGCGGATTTGAGCGAATTCGCGGCACCTGTCGTCGTGGAGGGAACGCTGGACGACAAGAACAAGTTCACGATCACCGGCGATGGCAGTGTGAAACTCGGGTTCAACCAAGGCGTCGGACTCGCACGCGGAGCGGCGGCAGATGCTTCGGGCGCGAAGGGCGTTTTAGCGGGCGTTGTGCTCCAGAAGCAGAACGTTGCGCGCGGAATCGTCTTCGGCGAAATGGCGACTGGTGAGTTCCAACTCAACCGGAAACCGTAATCAGCAGTATTTAGCGGAATTCAGCGCCGCCGGGGATTCGTTTTCCCGGCGGCGTTCCCTTTTTCATAGGAGACGTGGCGCGGGTAGGGTGTCCCGACACGTCGGGACTGCCCGCCGCGCTGCGCATCCTGCGCAGTGCATCCGAAGTCGAATACGGGTTCGTTCGCAAGGGAACATCAATCCTACTCCGTACGCACCGGGTAGGATACCCGGCGCGGCGGGCAGGGCATGTGGTTACCCTCGCCAGACGAGCGATAAGGGAATCGCGGGAAGCGAATCGGAGCGGGGCTTTCCTAAGCCCCGTGTGTCCCGTTCCGTCGGGACCATGTGCGATTGCCACTTGCGTGGCATCGGGGCTTAGGAAAGCCCCGCTCCGATTTATCGCTCGCCTCAGGCGAGGCTATCCACGTGCCGGGCAGGATGCCCACTCTACCCCGCACCCGTCCTCTCGCCTACGATGCGTCTCTTCATTTTGGGCAAATGATATTACGTTCTGGTGAGCAAAAATTCCGTGCGTTTTCGCGAAAGCGCGGCAATTTCCCGAACTCCCAATTTTTCGCGCTCACATCATTCCTCAATTGAACCCAAAACTATTACTCAAAAGCATCCTGTCTTGCGTCGCCGGTATCTCGACCGCCGAAGCGCAGAGTTTATCGGACTTTTTGCCGCCGGGCACGGACCTCGGCAACCCGGCACGACGCGCGGATGTCGTGGCGAAAATGCAGGGCGTCGAGCGGACGAAGCGCGATGCGGCGCGGGCGAAGGCGGCGCAGCGCGGGCTTCCGTTGCGCGTGGTGAAGCCGAATGGGACGGTGTGGGAGCTCGCGGATTTTTTCGGCGAGGTGCCGCTTTATTTCACGACGCATAATGTGAGCGCCGCGATTTCAAATGGCGCGAGTCTTTTGCAGGCTGCGCCGTTTTCGCTCACGGGCTCGGGCGTGACGGTGGGCGTTTGGGATGGCGGTTCGGCGCGGGCGACGCATGTGGAATTTGGCGGGCGCGTCACGGTGAAGGACGGCGCGGCGGCGATCGACCACGCCACGCATGTCGGCGGCACCGTCGCAGCGTCGGGCGTGCTGGCCTCGGCGAAGGGCATGGCGACTGCGGCGAGCGTGGACTCGTACGAATGGACGAGCGATAAAAGCGAGATGACTTCGCGCGGAGCGACGTATCCCGGCGAGGCTGGGAAAATCTACCTTTCCAACCACAGCTACGGTTTTATTTCCGGCTGGAATTACACGGGCAAAGCGTCGCCGATTTGGGATTGGTGGGGCAACGGGACGACGACTGCGGGCGCGGAGCAGGACTTCGGGAAATACGACACGAATGCGCGCGACACGGACTCGCTGGCGTTCAACGCTCCGTACTATCTCATCTTCCGCAGCGCGGGAAATGATCGCGGCGACAATCCCGGCACGGGGCAAACTATTTCGCTCACGGCGAACGGCGCGGCTTCGGCGAATTACGACTCGGCGCTGCATCCTGCGGGCGATGCGATTTACAAAAGCGGCTACGACACGATGGGCTACGATTCGGTGGCGAAAAATGTCATCTCTATCGGCTCGGTGAGCGACGCGGTGAGCGGCGTAAATCGCAACGTTGCGGCTGCATTTCTCAGCAGTTTTTCGGCGTGCGGTCCGACGGACGACGGGCGCATCAAGCCCGATGTGGTGGCAAACGGCGAGTTTCTGAATTCGTCGTTTTCCAGCTCGGACAATGCGTATGCGAGCATCAGCGGAACCAGCATGAGCACGCCAAGCGCGACCGGCGCGGCTGCGTTGCTGGTGAAGCATTTTGGCAATCTTTTTCCCGGACAAGCGATGCGCGCGAGCACGATGAAGGCGCTCATTATTCACACCGCAGACGACCGTGGCGTAGCCGGGCCGGATTACCAATACGGCTGGGGTTTGATGAATGTGAAGGCGGCTGCAGACGCGATCACGGCGTATCAATCCACGCCGGGAAATTCGCGCATCGTCGAGAGCCGGCTCACGAGCGCGGTGCTCACGCGCACGCATTCTTTTTCGTGGGACGGAGTTTCGCCCATCCGCGCGACGCTTGTGTGGACGGACCCGGCGGGCGCATCGACCACGACGCACGATTTTCGCACCGCGCGGCTGGTGAACAATCTCGACTTGAAAATCACCGCGCCCGGCGGCGGAAATAATTCGCCGTTCATCATGCCGTATGTCGGCAACTGGACGAATGCCGCGTTCGCCACGCCCGCGACGACTGGCAAAAATAATACGGATAACGTCGAGCAAGTGCTCATCGCATCGCCCGGCGCTGCGGGCGTTTATTCGGCTGTCGTGACGATGGATGGAACGCTGACGAATGGCGTGCAGAATTACTCGCTCATCATCACCGGAAGTAGCAGTGGTGCGGCTCCCACGCCGACGCTCACCAGCATCGCGCCCGCCGCAGGCAGCACGGGCACAGTCGTCGCGAGCGTGAGCGGCGCAAACATCCAGCTCGGCGCGACGGTGAAGCTCACAAAAACCGGACAGTCAGACATCGTGGCGACGGGCATCGAATCGCTCGGCGATTTGGTAAAAATCCGCGCGGACATCACGGGCCGCGCATCGGGTCTGTGGAATGTCGTCGTCACAAATCCCGGCGGGCAGACAGCGACACTGGCGAATGCTTTTTCCATCATCGGCCCGCTCTGGCAGGACGATCTCGAAGGCGGCGCGCCCGGCTGGACGCATGGAAATACCGACGGGAGCATCAACAATTGGGCGCTCAGCACGGCGCAGAGCCGGTCGCCTACGCGCAGTTGGTTCGCCGCAGGACCG
This sequence comes from Verrucomicrobiaceae bacterium, assembly GCA_043728745.1. GTDB lineage: Bacteria > Verrucomicrobiota > Verrucomicrobiia > Chthoniobacterales > Chthoniobacteraceae > SXWH01. The sequence continues at coordinate 6,845 of JAYTMG010000842.1, read as the reverse complement.
GCTTCCACAAATATCGATGACCTCAATTCGCCCTCCATCGCGATTCCCGGCAGCGCGTCGAATCTGACGCTCAGCTTTTGGCATCGCTACGATCTGCAAAGCGGTCGCGATGGCGGCGTGCTGGAATTTTCCGTGGATGGCGGCGCATGGTTCGATGTCACGGCGAGCGGCTCCGGCGCTGCGTTTGGGACTGGCGGATACAACTCCTCGTTTTCGACCGCAGGAAATCCAAACACCCGCAACGCGCTCGCTCCACGCACATGCTGGACCGGCGCGACGACAGCGTTTTCGCAAGTCGTGGTCAATTTGACCGACACCGCAAAATACGCAGGCCACGCGCTCCGCATCCGCTGGCGGCTCGCGACAAACAGCTCCACCGCGAGCAACGGCTGGTACATCGACGACATCGCGCTCAACGGCGGCGGCGCAGCGATAAATCTCCCGCCAAGCATCGGGACGGACGCATCGGCGCTTCCTTCGCCAGTCGTCGGGACGAGCACATCGCTCAGCGTCGCGGCGACCGACGACGCTGGCGAGCCAACGCTCACCTACACTTGGTCCTACACCGGCGGCACATTCCTCACTCCGGTCGATTTCGCCGAAAACGGAACGAACGCAGCGAAAGCGACGACGGCGATTTTCAGCGGCGCGGGCGCATATACATTTACCGTCACCGTGCGCGACGCCGAGAGTCTCAGCGTGCAAAGCAGCGTCGATGTGATCGTGGAGCAAACCGCCAGCGGCCTCACCGTCGCGCCTGCAAATACGACCATCGGCAAAGGCGATGCGCAGCTTTTCACCGCGAGCGTGAACGATCAATTCGGCGCGCCACTTTCCGCGCAACCAGCCGTCGCGTGGAACGTCACTGGCGGCGGAACCATCGCGACCGACGGCACATTTTCCGCCACGACACTCGGAACATTTTCCGTCAGCGCGAGCAGCGGCGCACTCAGCGCAAACGCATCCATCACTGTCACTGGCGAAACCGCCGCGCACTGGCGGACTGCGAATTTCACCAACGCCGAAATCACCGCCGGACTCGCTGGCGATCTCGCCGATGCCGACGGCGATAATTTAAACAACCTGCTCGAATACGCCCTCGGCACAAACCCACGCACCGCGACCATCCTGCCCGCAGCCACGTTGAATCCCACCGGCCACGTAACGCTCACGCTGACACGTCCGAAGGCGCTTCCCGGCTTGCTGTATTTCGGCGAAGCGACGAGCGACCTCGGCTCGTGGCCGACAAGCGTCCCCATCGAAATCCTCGCCGACGGCGACCCGCAAACGATCCGCCTCACCGACCCACTCGGCACCGCCGACAGCGCAAAACGCTTCCTCCGCCTCCGAGTCACAGCACCATGAAATCTTTCGTCCGACTTCTATTCGCCTTTTTCGCAATCAACTCCGTCCGTGCGGATGAGCCGTGGCCGACGGTGTTTGATCCGTTTCGCGTGCAGACGCTCTTCATTCAGATCGATCCTGCGGATTGGAATCAGGTTTTGCACGACACGGATTTTTACGACGTGAACTCCGACATTCGGAAGACGTGCCAGATTTGGATGAGCGGCGACACCGCGCCGAACAGCCTCGCGACGGCGCTCACCGTGCAAATCCGCCGCAAGAGCGACCCCGCGCTCCCGAGCGAAGGAAGTCCGGTAAAGGTCTCACTCAAGATCGACGTGAACGAATTTGTCCCCGGACAAAGCATCCGCGGGCTGAAGAAAATCTCGCTGGAAAACGGCGGCGGCGGAAACGGCATCCTCAAAGAAGGCTTCGCGATGAACATGCACCGCATGGCTGCGGATGCTGGATTTCACCACTGGAATTTCGGAAACGCGTCATGGATGCGCGTGGTCGTGAACGGGAGTTACGTCGGGCTCTACATGTCCCCGGAGCAGCGCGACGTCTCGTTTTTAAAGAATCGCGGGATGTACAAGCAGCACGCGTCCTGGCTCTACGAGGTGAATGGGAGTCTGACGCTGGATGATTCGGTGAACACGGTGGACAGCCCGACTCACAGTCATCTCAATTACTATCCGTTTCGCGCTCCGAATGCCGCTCCGTCGAACTTCGAGCAGGATGTCTCGGAATGGGTGGAGATGCGCTCGATGCTTACGATGGCCGCGATTGAGGCGTTCATCGCAAACACGGACGGTCTTTTTACAAAGAGCGCATCCAACCAAGGGAAGAACAGTTTTCTCGCGGACTGGCTCCCATCCATGAAAGTGCGGCGGACGTATCTGCCGTGGGATCTCGACGGCGGTTTTGCGAATACATCGTGGGACATCTTCGCGGGTGGCAGCGGCCAGCAGTCGCAGCGTCGGTACCAGACGCACATCCTCCAGCATTATTGGTATGGCGAAATGTACCGTCATGTTTTCAGCGAATTGCTCGACGGCCCGCTCTCCTCGGCTGCGATGAATGCTTGGCTGGACCAATGGGAAAGCGCGGTCGGTCCTTTCCTCGCCGAGGATCCAAATGCCGATGCGGGCCAGGTCGCAAGTATTCGCAGCTATATCGCGGCCCGGATTCCGAACATCCGCACGCAGATCGGAACGTTCATCCAGCCGCCGGTCTTCGGTCCGGGAGCGGGCGAAATCGCAAGCGGATTTTCGTTTTCACTCGCGCATCCGAATACGACCGGCACGAGCACGATTTACTACACGACAAACGGCTCCGACCCACGCGCCCACGGTGGCGGGGTGGGCGCAGGTGCCGTGGCATATTCCGGTGCTGTGACGCTTTCGCAGAGCGCGCAGATATTGGCCCGCGTGCGCAACGTGAACGGTGCGACGACGCGCTGGAGCAATTTGCGCGAAAGCACGTTCAATGTCGCGAGCGCACTCGCCGCGCTGAAGCTCACGGAGATCCACTACAAGCCGCTTGGCGCGGCACCGTTCGAGGATGCGGATGAGTTTGAGTTTTTGGAGTTCAAGAATACCGGCGCGACTGCGCTCAATCTCAGCAATTGCGTGCTCGACGGCGTGGACTTCGTGTTCCCTCGCGGCACCGTCGTGGCACCCGGCGCGTTCGTGGTGCTCGTTGCAAATCCCGCCGCATTCGAGGCCCGCTATCCGGCCGTGCCGTACCTCGGCGTGTATTGGAAAAACCTGAGCAATGCGGGTGAGAAGCTGCGCCTCGCGAATTCCGACGGCAGCACGATTATTTCCTGCGAGTATTCAAGCGCGCCGCCGTGGTCGCTCGGCGCAGCCGCGATGGGGCGATCATTGGTAAATTTGAACCCTGCGGGAAATCCCGATGATCCCGCGAACTGGCGCGCAAGCACGAATGCCGGTGGTTCGCCGGGCGTCGATGACCCCGCTCCACCGTTCGCGTCGGGAATCGTGTTCAATGAGATTCTCGCGAAGACAAGTCAGCCGCTCGAAGACGCGATCGAACTGCACAATCCCACGGGTGCGGCGATCGATGTGAGCGGGTGGTGGCTCAGCGATGACTACGATCCGCTTCTCGACCCGGCGCTCGCACAGCTCAAAAAATTCCGCATTCCCGCAGGCACCGTCATTCCCGCAGGCGGCTACGCGGTTTTCTACGAAGCGCAGTTTAATCCCGCCGCGCCGACGGCATCCGCGCCGATTCCCTTTGCGTTGTCGCAGGACGGCGAAACCATTTACCTCGCAAGCGCAGATGGCGCGGGAAATTTGACCGGACATATCGCGGGACAGAAATTTGGTGCGGCGGAAAACAACGTCGCGCAGGGACTCGTCGCTGGCGGTGATTTCGCCGCACTCACGGCTCAAACGTTCGGCGTCGCCTCGCCAGCGGATCGTCCGCATTTCCGCACCGGTGCTGGCTCAGCGAACGCGGGGCCGCGAATCGGGCCGATCATTTTCACCGAAATCCAGTATCAGCCGGATGGTGCCGGGACCGAGTATATCGAGTTCAAGAACATCAGTGCCTCGCCCGTCGCGCTGGACGGATGGTTCATCGAGGGCGCGGCCTACACATTTCCTGCGGGAACGACGATCTCGGCGGGTGGTTTGCTCGTCGTCGCAGATACCGCCGATGCGGCCGCGTTCCGCTCCGCTCGCGGAGTTCCTGCCGAGGTTCCGGTGATCGGCGGGCTTTTCGATCTCGGAGATGCCGGCGAATCGCTGGAGTTGCTTAAACCCAATGCCGACCCGCTGCGACCGGCGATTCGGATTGAGCGAGTGCGCTACAATGACAAGGCACCGTGGCCGACCGAGGCTGCGAGCCGGGGCTACGCGCTGGAGCGTTTATCGCCGACTGCGTTTGGGAACAATCCGCTGAACTGGCATACGGCAGCCGCCGGAGGTTCGCCGGGCTTTTTCAATCCGCTCGTCACCAGCACCGTCATCGCGCGCGGAAGCGGCTGGAATTTTCACGCACTATCGCGCGATCTCGGTGCGGCGTGGCGCGGACTCGATTACTCCGACAGCGCTTGGAGCAGCGGGCGTGCAGCGATTGGTTTCGGCACCGCTGTTGCCACACCGCTGCCGTACACCGCGAACCCAAAGCCCATCACAACGTGGCTGCGCAAAACGTTCGCCGTCTCCGATTCCCCGGCTGGAATCTCCACGCTCACGGCGACGGTGAATTACAACGACGGATTCATCGCTTACCTCAACGGCACGGAGATCATCCGCCGCTCACTGCCCGGCAGCGTGAATGTAAACACGCCCGCGACGCCGCACGCACACGGGGTTTTTGAGACGGTGGATTTGACCTCGCTCAAATCCCTCCTTTTGCCCGGAAGAAATGTTCTCGCGGTGGAACTGCATCTCGCCGGTTCGTCGGATGGCGATGCGTATTTCGACGCGGACCTCGCATACACGCGCGCTTCCTCCGGCCCAACCGATACGGACAACGACGGAATCCCCGACACGTGGGAAATTGCGAACGGCCTGAATCCCGCGAGCAACCTCGACGCGCAGCTCGATGCCGACGGAGATGGCTTTACCGCTTTGCAGGAATACGTCTCCGACACGAATCCGAATTCCGCAAACAGCCGGCTATCGATCGCTCCACCGACGATTATCCCGGGTGGTTTCCGGTTGAGTATCCCGACCGCGATCGGGCGGACCTACCGCATCGAATACACGGACAACCTCGCGACCTGGTTCACGCTCGAAGACAACATCGGCGGCACAGGCGGAACAATCGTCCGGGACGACATCACAACGCAGAGCCAGCGGTTTTACCGCCTACGCGTGTCGCTTTAGTCGCCGCGCATACCGAAAGCCCATGAGAGTGTCGCCAGGCAGCGCTTTTGTAAACGCGATGCCCTTTGAGCGCCAACCCTTTGACGTTCTCACGTCGCGATATGGCGTTCGCATGGTTCAGGATTTCTTCACCGCTGCCAGAACGAATGGAAGGCCACCATCGCAACCATCGCGATGAACATCGTCATGAAGTTGAATTGAAACGTCCAGAACCGCCATGGCTTTCTCCACCAGCGCTGATCGCGAATCGTCGCGAAGAGCGTGCCCGACCCGAATAAAAATGCGCCCATGAGCAAAACGCCGAAGCTTGTCTGAGAGCGTGGGAGAAACCGGTAGGCCGCGTAGCCGTATGTCGCTGCCAGCGCGAGCGTGATGACGCCGAGGAGCGCTGCCGTCGAATTTGGAATAGGCGGGACGGGTTGCTTTCCGCTTTTCATTCGGTCGCCGGTGTTCTCGCATAGCGAAAGCCCATAAGCGGGCCTCCGGGCAGCGCTTTTGTAAACGCGATCACTTTGAACGCTAGGCCCATGAATTGCGGGTGCATGAGCGTTGTGAAGGCGCGCACGTCGGTTGCGTTTGCGCCGTCGGCGAAGTGATGCTCGCCGAGGCCGACCATGAAATGATGCTGGTCGGTGAAGCCCGCCACTTGCAGCCCGCAGGCGAGCGCGGCGTCGGCGAGGTCGGAGAAATTCACGTGGGCGGTGAGGTCGATTTCGCCGGGGCGGACGAGGGGATCATTCTCGCGCTTGTGCGCTGCGTATGCGCTCAACGTGCCGGTCGTGCGCGTCGGGGCGTGGTATTCCTCGCGCTCCCAGCCGAAGTCCACGGCGAGAATGCATCCGCGCTCCATCTTCGAAGCGGTCGCGGAAATCCAGTCCTCTGCGGCGAGATTGATTTCCGTCATCGTGCCTTCTAGGCGCGGCGGAAGTTTCGCGCACGCTGCGGCGAGACGCGGCGTTGAAAGCGCACGGTCCACGAACCGAAATCCCTCCGGTCCGCTCTCCACATGACGCTCCAGCCACTCCGCGCCGTTCCATTTCACCACATGCACCGGGAACGCATCCACGAGCTCGTTGGAAAAATGCACGCCCGTCCACGCAGGCAGCGCCGCCTCCGATTCGAACCACTCCACGCGCGCGGCAAAGGACGCGAGCTTTTCCCGCTGCTTCGCCGCCAGCGCGGGCGCGGGCTCCACGATGCGGTATCGAGTCGCTAGGAAACACTCCGGCGCACATTCCCGCAGCCCCGCCAGCGCGTCCGCCGCAAAATCGCCGCCATGTGCGCCCTGCTCCACGATGGTAAACTCCGCCGGCTCGCCCAACAGCCGCCACAAATCCGCAAACTGCCGCGCCATCAGACGCCCGAATAACGGACCGACGCTCACATTGGTAAAAAAGTCCCCTTTTCGCCCGACACGCGCCCTCCCGGAAGTGTAGTAGCCATGCTCTGGATGATAGAGCGCGAGCTCCATAAATCGCCGAAATGGAATGGAGCCTGTCTTTGCCGCTTCGGCCTGAATAATGGCGGTGAGTTCGTTCATATCGCCCACCTATAATGGTGGGGGGAGTGGGCAGAACTGGATTCGAACCAGTGAAGGCGTAAGCCAGCGGATTTACAGTCCGCCCCGTTTGGCCACTTCGG
>JAYTMG010000841.1:0-1321 GCA_043728745.1 Verrucomicrobiaceae bacterium | reverse complement strand
GTGGAGCGTTCGCCGTTGAATTCGTGGTCGATTTCGATCCAGTCGGCATTGGTCATTCCGAGGCGGAGCTTTTCGGCTTCGACGCTCACTTCATCGTAGTCCACGGCGAGACCACTGGAGAGGATGATCTTGTTCATCCCGTGCATCGTCGCTCCGCGGAAACCGTATTGTTTGGCAAACGCGGTGAGCGGCGCTGTCGCCGAATAAGTCGAGATGCAGAGAATGATGTCGTAGTTCGGATAAATGTCCTTCGCGAGGCTTAGCTCCGTGCCGTCCGGCGCGAACGCTTGGTCCGGCATGTCGAGATTGCTGCCGCCGGTGACTTCATACGCGAAAATCTCGCCGCCTGTCAGCCCGAGTTCCGCCGCTGCACCGTTTTGGAGACCTTTATAAAAAACATCGTGGGCGTTTCTCTGGACGTTGAGATCCGGGTTTTCCATGAAGCTCATCCCTTTGATTTCGCGCGGGTCGTCGAGGTCGATCAGGATACACACGCGCTCTCCGCCGTTCGGAGCAAAGACGGTGCGTAGGAGTCTCGTGAGACTAAATGCGGGAAAGACGCGGTCGGTGAAATTTGCTGGCTGTGTCATACACGCAGTAGAACGTGCATCGCACGCCGCTGGAAGCGCAACTTCACGAAAAAAGAGTTTCATTCGAGCTGTGGGATAATTGACACATCGGGCGCAGGCGGCATTGTGCGCGGCGATGCACCGCGAAGGACACATGGAACAAAAAAGACACGCCGCCGTTCGATGGCTTGCGTCCCGAGCATTCACGTCGTTGCCAGTTCGTTGCATTTTGTCCCGGTGACCGCTTTCCTGCTCAAACTGTGCGGCCTCAAGGTCGATGCTGCCTCGCGTGTTTCGGGCGTGGATTTTGCGCTGCGCAACGGCGCGTGGCTCGGCTGGGTCATCTGCCTCGCTGTTGTGCTCGCTGTGCTGGCCTGGGCTTCCTACTGGCGCGATGCGCGGACGATTCTGTCGCCGATAAAACGGCGCATACTCACCGGTCTTCGGATGCTTCTTTTCGCGCTGCTGCTCCTTCTGCTCTTGCGCCCGGTGCTGGCTTTCACGGTCGATACGGCGGTGCGTCGCACGCTGCTCACTTTAGTGGATGCGACCGCGAGTATGAAAATCGTGGATGCGCGCGTAGATGCGTCCGATGTGAAACGTGCGGGAATCGCGACTGGTTTGCTCGATTTCAAAAAAGGCCTCGAACAACCGGCGGCGGAGACAAAGCCCATTCCACGAGTGGAGGTGATGCGCGAAATGCTGAACCGTCCGAAGCTGGAGTTGTGGTCTTCGCTGCGGCGGGAGCTCGA
>JAYTMG010000840.1:0-14048 GCA_043728745.1 Verrucomicrobiaceae bacterium | reverse complement strand
CTCGCCTTCCGTCTCCGAAAACATCGCCGCTTTCGGCGCAGCCGCGACTACGACTGGCACAGCGACGACCTTCGGCGGAGCCAGCACCGCCAGCCCCACGGCGAGCGAATGCGCGCAGATACGCCCCCAGCGCCGCGACTCCATGCAGGTGCAAAGATTCTCGATGTCCGTCTTCGATTTAATCCGCAGCCCCGAGCGAAATTCCGTCTCCGCCCCGCGCACAAATCCAGCGAGTTCCGGCGGCTCGTAGCGCGCATCCCGCACCCGCTCCGCAGCCAAAATCGCACGCGCCTCTTTCATCGCCTGCCAGCCTCCGGCATCGGCGAGCAGCTTATCGGAAAGCGGAAGCATCAACGCTGGTCTGCCTTTTCATACTTCCGCGAGCGGAGGCCGGCGATGAGGAATGCGATGCCGACACCGAAGAAGTACAGCGAGAGCGTCTGCCCTGCGGAGAGGCTGCCCATTTTCCACGCGGGGTCGGGGACGCGGTAGATTTCGCCGAGGATGCGGAGGGCGGCGTAGAGGATGAAGAAGAGGCCGGTGAGGACGCCGCGCGGCATCCGAAAGCGGGTGCGGAGTGTGTAGAGGATGGCGAAGAGGACGACGCCTTCGAGGAAAGCTTCGTAGAGCTGCGAGGGGTGGCGGGCGGGGAGCACGTCGGCGATGCGCTGGGCGAGTGCGGGGTCGTGGCGGGCGGCTTCGATGATGGCGCTGGGGTCGCCGCCGCCGAGGGCTTCCATAGCGTCGGAGTTTTCGTGGAGTTCGGTGGCGAATTTTACGCCCCACGGTTTGTCGGTGATGTGGCCGTAGAGTTCACCGTTCCAGAAGTTCGCGCAGCGGACGAGGAAGAGGCCCATGGGCGCGGTGACGCAGAGGGAGTCGCCGATGCTCGTCCACGAGACGCGCCACATCCGCGAGAGGACGAAGGTGACGAGGACGATGCCGTAGATGCCGCCGTGGCTGGCCATGCCGCCATTTTGCACCTCAAACATCCACCAGGGGCTCTCGTGCGCTTGGTAGCGCCCATACCACAGAATCCAGCCGAGTCGCCCGCCGAGGAGGACGCCGAAGAGCCCGGTGTAGGTGATGAAGTCGGCGACTTTTTCCGGCGCGAGGTCGGTGTATCCGCGCTGGGAGAGCTTCTTGTAGAGCCAATAGACAAGGAGCGCGGAGACGACGTAAGAGAGCCCATACCAGCGCGGCCCTTGGCCCCAGATGCGAAAGACGAAGGGGTCGAAGTTATTGAGAAATGCGAGCATGAACGTGCTGCTGTGTATCGCTCAACGCTCAACCATCAACTCTCAACTCCCGCGCTAATGCTTTAGCTTGAGCCCGTCGGGTTGCGCGACCTGCTTGGAAATCTCGCGGCCCTCCGGTGCGGAGCCCGGCGCGGGGGTGACGGGCTCGGGCTTCGGCGCCTCTCCGTGCTCTCCACGAAGTTTGAAGCCGTCCGTCGTTGTCTTGTCGCGGCCTGTGCGTTTGAGGATGCCGTCGATCATTTGGCGCATCCGATTTTTGCTCACCGAGAGGAGCATCGCGGTCTCTTCGGTGATGAGGTCTTTTTCGAACGCTTCGCCGAGGCTCTGCTCGAACGTACACCAGCCATCTCCCCGCGAATATGCGATGATGTCGTTGTAATTGCGGTTTTCATTTTCGCCGAGCTGGATTGCCTCCCGAATCCGCATACTGCTGCCCATGATCTCGGGAATCATGAGACGTCCCCCGCCGACTTTTGGCGCGAGCCGCTGGCTGACGATAAAGCGGAGCGTTTCGGCCAGACGCTCGCGCACCTGCCCTTCCTCCTCCTTGCTGAACATTCCAAGCACGCGATTGATCGACTGGCCTGCGCTGATGGTGTGCAGCGTAGAATATACGACGTGCCCGGTCTCTGCCGCCGTGAGGGCGATTTCCATCGTCTCGCGATCCCGAATTTCGCCGACAAGAATCACCTTCGGTGCCTGCCGGAGCGCCGCACGAAGGCCCATCGAGAATGTGGAGAAGTCCTTGCCCATTTCGCGCTGGCAGAAGGTTGCAGTCTTGTGCGGATGGAGAAATTCGACGGGGTCTTCGAGCGTGACAATGTGCGCACTCATCGTCTCATTCATCGCATTCAGCATCGCCGCAAGCGTCGTCGTTTTACCGGAACCGGTGGCACCGGTGACAAAGACGAGGCCTGTCTTCTCCTTGATGATCTGATCGAAAATCGGCGGGAGTTTGAGGTCCGCCATGCTCGGGATTTTGGTATTCAGCTTTCGCAAAACCATGGCGAACGAGCCCTTCTGCTTGAAGATATTCACACGGAATCGTGCAAGTCCCTCGACCGAGTAGGAGCAGTCGCAGGACCCGGTGCTCTTCAAATCATCAAGCAACCGCTGCGCTGTTCCCACGAGAGTGCGGGCAAGCCCTTCCGTGTGCGCCGGCTCGAAGACCGACGAGTAGGCCGTGCCTTCCACGGGTTGCAATTTACCGAAGTTTTCGACCTGCGGCGGGCGGCCCACCATGAAGAAAAGATCGCTCACGCCTTCGCCGACCGAGAGCATTTTGCGCAGGAGATCGTCGATGGGCAACGCGGGCGCTCTAAAGACCGGGCCTTCCGCACCGATGCCGCTGCTCTGCACAACTGTGACTTGGGCGATCGGCGCAGGCGCAGGCGCGGACGGTGCCGAATTCAATCTCGCTGAATCCAGCCCGACTTCCGGCTCCCGCGATGAAGGCTGAAAGGAACCAGGTCGCGTCGCAATTTCAGCCGCCTGCGGGGGCATTTCGGCAGCGGAGATTGGGAGCGTGGTGGCTGACGTGTTGTTTGGTAAAACCCGACCGGAATCATCGTATAGTGGCATAATCACGGCCCTTAAAGGCAGCTTTCATACCACGTCAGCGGGTAGTTCCCTCGCGCCCATTCTAATCCCGGGCCAGCGCCATCACATATACTGTGACCGCACGGGCCTGCGCATCGTTCAGCCGCGCTTCCTCGACCATCCGGGGCAAAATCCCCGCCCACCGCGATCGGGAATAACGCGCGACTCGCTCGGCGTTGTGGCAGGCAGTGCATCGCGTCGTATAAATCAACCGCCCATGCTCCAGCTCCCCCGCATCCGCCTTCGCAGCGGCAGCGAGACCGGGCGTCACTGGTGGGGCGACAGGCTCTATCGACCCGCACGCACTCAAGAAATGCGAGACGCTCAATGCAATAATGACACGACCGGACAAATGAGACTTCACGCCCGCCTATTTGCCGCCTCTTTCGAGAAACGCAAGCCGCGTCCGGAAGGGTCGCACGCGCGGCATGTGGATCTCGACTCCTGCGTTCCTATCGCATATCCCGCCGCAGATGATTTTTCGCGCCATCGCCATTATCGCCGCACTGCTCGTCTCCGGTTGCGACTACAACCCGACCGATCAACTGCTTGGAGCGTGGGAGGGAAGCGAGCCCGACGGTTCGCGGACCGTCCTCGTGTTTGAAAAAGGCGGACGCCTTTCCATCATCGCAGGGACGGAGAAAGGAACCGGAAGCTACGTCGTTCACCGGGAGACCGCACCCGTCCATCTCGACCTCGATTTTCAGCTTGGCGCTACGCCTATTTCCGCAAAATCGATCTTCGTTTTCCTATCCGCGACAAAGCTCAAACTTGCCCAGCCCGCGCAAGAGCGGCCAGTGGGCTTCGGCGGAAAAGTGCTCCTTCTCTCCCGCCGCACTCTGTAACCGATGCTGCCCGAGCTTCACACCGCCATCCCCGGCCCGCGCTCACTGGCACTTGCCGCGCGTCTGCGTCGCTCCGAATCGCGCAACGTCACGTTCACCTCTCCGGACTGGCCGATCTTCTGGGAGCGCGCGGACGGCGTGAACGTCTGGGATGCAGACGGAAACCGATTCCTCGATCTCACCGCCGCATTTGGCGTAGCCTCCCTCGGACATGGAGCCACCGCTGCCGCGATGATCGCGCAAGCCGGAACACTCGTCCACGCCATGGGCGACGTACATCCCACCGCCGTGAAAGCGGAGCTCTGCGAGCAACTCTCCGCCCTCACTTTTGAGCGCTGGCAATGCGGCGCGGGCAAAGTAATCCTCGGCAACTCGGGCTCCGACGCCGTCGAGGCCGCGCTAAAAACCTCGCTGCTCCACACTCGCAAGCCCGGCGTGATTGTGTTTCGCGGCGCATATCACGGGCTCGGATTTGGCGCGCTCGCCGCAGGCGGACTCCCGTTTTTCCAAGACCCGTTCCGCCCGCAACTCGCCGACCTCGCAAGCGTTCTCCCTTACCCCAAAACCGGAGCCGAACTCGCCGCACTTCACACGGAATTGCACCACGCTATTTCCCTCCGCGAAACCGGCGCGATCCTTGTAGAGCCCATCCAGGGCCGCGGTGGATGCGTCGTTCCCGCGCCCGGCTTTCTGCGAGCGCTCCGCGAGTTTTGCGACGCGCACAGCATCCTGCTCATCGCGGACGAAATCCTCACCGGCTTCCACCGCACCGGCCCCCTGTTTGCGTGCGACCACAGCGCCATCGTCCCCGACATCATCTGCCTCGGCAAAGCACTCACTGGCGGCTTTCCACTCAGCGCTTGCGTGGGCCGTTCTGCGATCATGGAAGCTTGGCCCGAGAGTCACGGCGAGGCGCTTCACACCAGCACTTTTCTCGGACACCCAGTCGGCTGCGCGATGGCACTCGCATCCATCAAAGTGCATTCCGACCCCGACATCGCGCATCGCGTTCGGGAAAAAAGCGAACGTCTTTTGGCCGGACTTCGCAGCATCACCGACCGCGGAATCGCCGACATCCGCGGCAAAGGGCTCATGCTCGGCATGGAGCTCATCACACCCGACGGCCAGCCCGACGGCAAACGCGCGATCGGGATCATCCAGCGCGCCCTGCGGGCTGGCATCGTGATGCTCGCAGATTCCCCGACAGCCAATGTGCTCAGTTTCATGCCCCCCTTCACAATCGCGGACGCCGAAATCGATTTTGTCGTCGAATGGCTTACGAGCGAATTGCGCGGCAATTAACCGGACTCTTACTCCAATAAAGGCCCGCGAAGGTAGAACGCCCGTAGGCCGATGAGGAAAAGATCAAAGTGGTCGCGTTTGCAGAACGTCGATTGCCGCAGCGCACTTCCCGATTTCCCAACTTCTCCGAGAGGCCCCGCTTTCTATTTTAAGACCTTTCCCTTGCCCGTGATCTCGCGCACCTCAATGGAATGATACGTGATTGTCGCTGCGCCGTTCCCAACACCAAGTGCGCGCTTATTTCTCAGCGCCCAGAACCCCGCCGGTTCACTATCGGTAAAGTCGGTATCCCATTTCGAGATGAGCTTGCCGTCCACAAACGCCTGAACTCCGTTTTTGCGGACTTTGAGAAGAGCCGTGTAGCGCTTGTTATTCTTAATTCCTCCGGCCTTTACCGTGGTCTTGTTGTTTCCTATTCCCGCGCCTTTTACATAGTGAAAAGTGAACGAGCCACCCGAGTTCATCGCCCATATAAACGGATGCCCGTTGCCACTCAGTATCTGCACCACCACGGAGTCGGCACCCGTCTTTGTAAATGAGATTTGGTAGTCGTATTCCTCCGGCACCTCATACGGGATCTCGATCCGCTCATCGCCTTTACCCGAAGAAACCAGCGCGCCTTTTTCTATCGTGTATTTCCCCTGAATGGTTCCTTTCTCCGGATCGATCAGCGGGATGAGATTCACAAAACCCGGCGTCGTATTGAGGCGGGCGCGTGCGGCATCTTCGAGCGTTTTGATCTCCGCCGTGATGCGGTTACTCTCGTCGAGTTGTCCCGCCTTCATCGTGAGTACGAGCGCCGCTTTGAGCCCCTGTAAATACTCGTTCGTCGCACGCTGCACGGCTGACAGATAGACCGCTTGCGCTGCCTTTCCACGGAGCGAGGTGAGCGGTGAATCGGCCATCGCCTGCGGGTTTTCGATAATCTTGTTGATGCGGTTTGCCTCGTCCAATTGACCGCCTTGCATCACGCTGACGAGCGTCTGCTTCAACGCAGCGACGAGCTGAATCCCGGCCTGCGAAACCACATGGTCGCGCTTGCTCTTAGCGGCGACCGCAGCAGGCGACGTGAATGCGGCCTTGTCCTGCGCATCAACCGTGGCAAGGCATCCGCAAAGTAAAATGAGCGCGAGAGCTGTTCGAAAAATCCGTGAGTGAGCGAGGCGTGTTTGCATGGTCTTCGGCGCAAAAAGTAGCGGCATGAGTATGAACAATAAATCTTTTCCGGCGCCACTAAATCCCCAGCGCCTTGAGCAAGACCGGCATCATCACTTGCTCGCAGCCTTTGCTGTTCGGGTGGATGCCGTCGGGCATGAGGGCTTTCCACGATGCTTCGCCTTTCGCGATCTCCGCCGCCCATCCCGGCGCGTGGTCGATGAGCCGGAGGTTTCGCGCCTTCGCCACTTCGCGATAGACTTGCTCGTAGTCGGCGATTTTCGGGCGGCGCTCAAGGTGGACGCCTATGGGCGGGTTCATCACTTGCAGGATGATTTCGCATTTCGGATGCGCGGCGAGGATTCGGTCGAGCATCGTGTTTAAATTTGCCCGGCAATCGTCGGGCGATGTCTTGTATTCGAGGAACGCGTCGTTGATGGACCACTCGATCAACACGGCATCGGGCGCTTTTGAAATCACGCGCTTGTCCAGATGGTCGAGCCCCCACTTCGACCACATCCCGCCCGCGCCGCTATTGATGACGGTGGCCCGTCCGGGGAACTTCGCATCGAGCGCCTTTGTCAGTTGCCCCACCCACGCACCGCCCGCAGTGAGACTCGTTCCGTAAGCGACGATCGTCTGTTTTCTCTCCGCAAGCGCTGTGACAAAAGCCGCCGGCTTCTCCGGCGTTCCGGCAAACGCACTGACTGTAGAAAGGACGAATAGTGCCAGCAAGGAACGGCGGTTCAGAGAGTATGGAGTCATGGAGCGCTTGATAGTCGCTCAACGCCGCGTTGCAACGGGCAATCGGCCTTTACCCGGAATCACTGCGCTCGATTCAGCGCGGAGAGGCGCGCACTGTGTTCGCACTACCGCTTTGAAAATCTCCACAAAACATCACCGGATACTGCGCGGTCCTGCTCACACTCCTCGCGGTCTGCACGCACGCCGCAGAGCAGAAACAGGCTGAAGGAATCTTGCTCTTTTAACATCCACCCAATGCGCGAACCCTTTTTCAAGCAGCTCGTTCACTCGGCGGAGCGCCCCTTTGCGATCACGTCAAAGTCTGTTCCAGTAGCGATGCTCGGCAAATTCGTAGCGCGACCATCCACTGGCGGAATTGTGCTCGAACTGCCTGGAGTCTTTCACACTAAAGCGTAGCGCTGCTTCACAACACACGGGCGCCCATTTTCCGAACACCGCGCGGATTCAAAAAACCAAAGAGCATTGGAAAAAAGAATGCCTACCGCGTGCCCACTGTCCACGCGGTCAATGGGTCGAGTTGCGAGTCGGTGATTCCTTCTACGCACGCTTCGGTTTGGAGGATGATGCCGTAGAGGATGCAGCGTTCGGCGGTTCGGGAATCGGTGAATTCACCGGTTGCGAGGCCGTTTGTGGGATTCAGTTTCAGCGTGACCTTTTGGCCGGATTGTTCGCCGACGAGGAGCGATGGTGATTTCGGTGATGCGACGTCGAGCAGCACGGAACCAGCGTTGTCGCGCAGTTCGAATCGCAGCGGTGTCGCGCCGCCGATGGCGGATGTTTTGCCGACAGGGGCCACGTAGCGGGAGCCTTTCACGTCGAGCGTGACGTTCGCGGGAGTCGAGTCGGCGGCGGTGTAGCTCCATGTGAGGTTGCCGGTCGGGGAGGCTTGCGCGCCGGTGAAATCCATGGTCCCGACGAGCGTGAATGTATTTCCGGAGAGGAAGTATTGTGCGCTGCCGTCCGCAGCGATGCGGGCACTCATGGTGAATGCTTTGCCGCCAGCGAGACGTCCGACGACGTTGGCCGCGCCATTTTTCGCGACCGAGATTGCGCCGAAGCCGACGGACGATTGAGTTCCTGCCGGTGCGTCGGGGATGAGCGCGGAGGTGTAGCGGCCAGCGAGAGGTTTTGCGGACTTGAGTGCGCGTGGAATCGGCTCGGCGGAGTTGAGCGTTATGTCGCCGCTCACAGCCACGTCCCATGTGTCGCTGAGGTCATCATAGACGAGGACGAGCAGTGCTTTTCGCCCGTCGCGGAGGCGGATGTTTTTCTCGAACCGCAGTGCGCCGGTGAGTGTGCCTGCGATGCGGACGGTTTCACCGGTGAGGTTGAGTTTCGCGGTGAATTTCGCGCTGTCGGTAAGCGTGATGGTGAAGCGGCCTTCCGCAGCGGCGGGCGCGGCGACCCGGGTGGTCGCGCCGCTGGTGAGCAATCCTTGGAAGGTGCCTTTGAGCGCGGTGAAGTCTTTGATGATGATCTCCTTTTGTATCGTCGATGTGCCGTCGGTGAGCGTGACAATGAACGAGTCTCGTCCGCCGAAGTTCGCTCTCGGGCGGTAGAGGACGAAGCCGTTTGGACGAATCGAGACGCTGCCGAATCTCGGCTTGCTGAGCGAGACGATGGTCCACGTTCCGCCAGTCGGCGGGAGGTTGCGCAGTGCGTTCACCATGAGCGGTGTGGTGCAATATCCGTAGATGGTGCGCGGGTCGATGGATGCTGGGACGAGGTTGAAGAACGGACCCGCAACGACATTTGCACCGGCGAGCACGATGGTGGTGCGATCGGGGTCGCCTCCATCGGAGTCGCTGCCGCCCGTTGTTCCCGGAGGATTCGTCTCCACGACGGTGTAGGTTCCATCGGGCAGGCCGCTAAATGTGTAGTTGCCATCCGCGTCGGTGGTCGTCGTCGCGACGACGTCGCCATTGCTATTGATGAGCGTGATGGTGACGTTCGGAGTGCCTGCTACGCCATTGCTCACGCTGCCGCTAATTGAGGAAAGCGTAAGGCCGTCGAGCAGGAAGTCCCGCGCCACAACGTCCGCACCCGCGAGGATCGTGGAGATCAAAACGCTGGTGTTTGCCGCGCCGTCGGCGTCCCCGTCGGTGCTTGCGATGGCAGGCGCACGCAGGCGCACGAGGTAGCGCCCATCGGGCAGGCCGGGGAATGAATACGCGCCGGTCGTCGTGGAAACTGTCGCCGCGATGAGCTCCTCAAGCTGCGGGATTCCGTCGTTGTTCACATCGCGGAAGAGCTCGATGTCCATGTTCGCGACGACTGCATCAGCCGGGTCAATGATGTCATTGTTCGTCGGTGCGTCTTCAAACACCGAGCCGCTAATGGCGTGCAGCGCAGCCGCGGGAATCGTGTCCACGAAGTTGCGACCGGTGACGTCGGCGGCGACGATGGTCACGTCGATGACGTCCTCATTTCCGCCGTCCACATCGCTGCCGCCGGTTGTGCCGACGGGATTTGTCTCGGTGACGGTGTAGGTGCCCGCGGGGAGATTCTCAAATGTGTAGCTGCCATCGGCGATGGTCGAGGTGGTGTCGATCACGTCGCCCGCGCTGTTGCGCAGCGTGACGAGCACTCCGGGAATCGGGTTGGTTCCATCCGTCACCGAGCCGCTGATGCTGCGCAGTGTGATGCCGTCATCGAGGAAGTCCCGCGCGCTCACATCGGCTCCGGCGAGCGTCACTGCGATGAGGTCGTTTGTATTTGCCGCTCCGTCCGCGTCGGCGTCGTTCACCGCGCCGGGAGGATTTGTCTCGGCGACGAGGTATGCGCCATCGGGCAGGCTGGTGAATGCGAACGTGCCATCCGCCGCCGTGGAGATTTCCGAGATGAGCTCGCCGCTTTGTGCGATGCCGTCGGAATTGATGTCGAGGTAGAGTCCCACGGTCACACCGGCGATCGGCGTGTCGAGCGCGTCGAACGTGTTGTTGTTCGCCGCGTCGTCTTTAAAGACGGTGCCGCTGATGCTGTGCAGCGCGGTCGCCGGAATCGTATCCACGAAGTTGCGTCCGGCGACGTCGGCCGCGGCGATGGTGATGTCGATGACGTTGATATCGCCACCGTCCACGTCGCTGCCGCCTGTCGTGCCGGCGGGGTCGGTCTCCGTGACGGAGTAAACGCCGTCCGGCAGATTGGCGAAGCGGTAGCTGCCATCGGCCAGCGTGGTCGCGGTGGTGATGACGTCGCCTGCGGAATTGCGAAGGGTGACGACGACGCCGGGAATCGGGTTCGTTCCATCGGTCACCATTCCGGTAATTGCGTGGAGCACGATGCCGTCATCGAGGAAGTTGACGCCCGCGACGTTGGCTCCTGCGAGCGCGACTGCGATGAGGTCGTTCGTATTGGCGGAGCCATCGCTGTCCAAATCGCTGATCGCTCCGGCAGGGTTTGTCTCGACGACGAGATACGCGCCATCCGGCTGCGGCGGGAAGCTGTAGCCGCCATCCACGGCCGTCACTTCCGATGCGACAAACTCGCCGGGCTCCGCCGTGCCGTTTCCATTCACGTCGCGGAACAATGTGACCGTCACATTCCCAATCGGCGTATCGCTCACATCGAACGCGTTGTTGTTCGCATTCGAATCATCGAAAACAAATCCGCTGATGGTGTGCAGCGCGGCAGGAGGCAGGGCGAAGCCCGCATTGCCTGTGCTGACGGTCGAGTCCGCAATCGCAGTCACCGTGACAGGATCGGTTCCCTCGGTCTGCGTCGAAGTCGGCGGAACGACCGCGGTGAAGTCGGGATCGGTCTCGTCGATATCGGCAGTCGTGCTTCCGGGCGGAACGGTCGCTGTCCAATTTCCGCTCGCGTCCGTGACGACGGTCTGCGGCGCGCCGAGACTGTTGGTCACGATGACATTCACATTCGGAATGTTGGGCTCGCCCACGTCCTGCGTGCCGTTGCCGTTGGTATCGACGTAGAGGTGGCCGGTGACGGTGGCGGAGATGAAGAATCCATCGTTGCCGGCGCTTGTGCTCACGTTTGCGACAGCAGTCACGGCCGTCGGATCGGTGCCCTCGGTCCTCACTGCGGTCGCGGGAACTGCGGCGATGTAGTCCGGATCAGTTTCATCAATATCCGCGCTCGTAGCGCCTGGCGGCACGGTTGCCGTCCAGTTGCCGTTCGCATCGGTGACCACGGTTTGCATCGCGCCGTTCGAGTCGGTGATGACGATGTTCACGTTCGCAATGTTCGGCTCACCGACTTGCTGCGTGCCATTGCCGTTCGTGTCCACGTAGAGGTGGCCGCTCACGGTTGCAGGGTTGTAGTAGCCGTCGATTCCCGCGCTCGTGCTCACGTTGGCCACGGCCACGACCGCTGTCGGATCGGCGCCTTCGGTTTGCGTGTAGCCGGCTGGGACCACGGCGACGAAGTCCGCGTCGAGTTCATCCACGTTTGCGGTCGTGTTGCCCGGTGGTACGGTCGCCGTCCAGTTGCCGTTCGCATCAGTCACGACAGTCTGCATCGCTCCGTTCGCGTCGGTGATCACAACGTTCACATTCGCAATGTTCGGCTCGCCAAGTTGCTGCGTTCCGTTGCCGTTGGTGTCCACGTAGAGGTGGCCTGTGACGGTCGCCGGGATGTAGTAGCCGTCGTTGCCTGCGCTTGTTGTCGCGTTGGCCACAGCGGTGATGATTGTCGGGTCGGTGCCTTCGCTCCGCACCGCTCCGGCGGGAACCTGCGCAACGAAATCTGGATCGGTTTCATCAATATCCACGCTCGTCGTTCCGGGCGGCACGGTGGCGGTCCAGTTACCGTTCGCATCCGTCACGACAGTCTGTATCGCTCCGTTTGCGTCGGTGATGACAATGTTCACGTTCGCAATATTCGGCTCGCCGACTTGCTGCGTACCGTTGCCGTTTGTATCGACGTAAAGATGTCCGCTCACGGTCGCTGGGATGTAGTAGCCGTCATTACCGGCGCTCGTGTTCGCATTTTCCACAGCGACCACGGCGGTCGGGTCGGTGCCTTCGGTCTGCGCGTAGCCAGCCGGGACTTGTGCGGTGAAGTCGGCATCGAGTTCGTCCACGTTTGCGGTCGTGTTGCCCGGAGGAACCACTGCCGTCCAATTGCCGTTCGCATCGGTCACGACGGTTTGCGTCACTCCGTTGGCATCGATGATCACGACGTTCACTGCGGCAATGTTCGGCTCGCCGACTTGCTGCGTGCCGTTGCCGTTCGTGTCCACGTAGAGGTGACCGCTCACGGTTGCCGGGTTGTAGTAGCCGTCGTTGCCGGCGCTCGTGCTCACGTTCGCAACGGCCACGACCGATGTCGGGTCGGTACCTTCCGTCTGCACATATCCGGTTAGCGCTACGGCGATGAAGTCGGCGTCGAGTTCGTCCACGTTTGCGCTCGTGACTCCGGGCGGCACGGTGGCCGTCCAGTTACCGTTCGCATCAGTCACGACGGTCTGCATCGCGCCGTTCGAGTCGGTGATGACGACGTTTACGTTTGCGATGTTCGGCTCGCCGACTTGCTGCGTGCCGTTGCCGTTCGTATCCACGTAGAGATGGCCCGTCACGGTCGCGGGGTTGAAGTATCCGTCGATTCCCGCGCTCGTGCTCACGTTCGCAACGGCCACGACCGATGTTGGATCGGTGCCTTCGGTTTGCGTGTAGCCGGCTGGGACCACGGCGATGAAGTCCGCATCAAGTTCGTCCACGTTTGCGGTCGTGTTGCCCGGCGGCACGGTGGCCGTCCAGTTTCCGTTCGCATCGGTGACCACGGTTTGCATCGCGCCGTTCGAGTCGGTGATCACGATATTCACGTTCGCGATGTTTGGCTCGCCAGCTTGCTGCGTGCCGTTGCCGTTGGTGTCCACATAAAGGTGGCCGCTCACGGTTGCCGGGTTGTAGTAGCCGTCGATTCCCGCGCTCGTGCTCACGTTGGCCACGGCCACGACCGATGTCGGATCGGTGCCTTCGGTTTGCGTATAGCCGACTGGTACCACGGCGACGAAGTCGGTGTCGGCTTCGTCCACGTTTGCGGTCGTGTTGCCCGGCGGCACCGTCGCCGTCCAGTTGCCGCTCGCATCCGTCACGACGGTCTGCATCGCTCCGTTCGAGTCGGTGATGACGACGTTTACGTTTGCTATGTTCGGCTCGCCGACTTGCTGCGTTCCGTTGCCGTTGGTGTCCACGTAGAGGTGGCCTGTGACGGTCGCCGGGATGTAGTAGCCGTCGTTGCCGGCGCTCGTGCTGGCATTTGCCACGGCCGCAACTGACGTCGGATCGGTACCTTCGGTTTGCGTGTAGCCGGCTGGCACCACTGCGATGAAGTCTGCGTCGACTTCATCCACGTTTGCAGTCGTGTTGCCCGGTGGTACGGTCGCCGTCCAGTTGCCGTTCGCGTCAGTCACGACTGTCTGCATCGCGCCGTTTGCGTTGGTGATCACGACGTTCACGTTCGCGATGTTCGGCTCGCCGACTTGCTGCGTGCCGTTGCCGTTCGTGTCCACGTAGAGATTGCCCGTCACGGTCGCGGGGTTGAAATAACCGTCGATTCCCGCGCTCGTGCTTGCGCTTGCCGCGGCCACTACGGTGGTTGGATCCGTTCCTTCGGTCTGCACGTAACCTGCCGGCACCATAGCGGTGAAATCGGCGTCGAGTTCATCGAGATTTGCCGTCGTATTTCCCGGAGGAACAATTGCCGTCCAGTTGCCGTTCGCATCCGTCACGACGGTCTGCGTCGCGCCGTTTGCGTCGGTGATGACGATGCTCACGTTCGCAATGTTTGGCTCGCCGACTTGCTGCGTGCCGTTGCCGTTCGTGTCCACGTAGAGATGCCCGGTTACGGTTGCCGGGATGAGATAACCGTCGTTGCCTGCGCTCGTCGTCGCACCGGCGACCGCAGTCACCGTCGTCGGGTCCATGCCCTCGGTCTGCGTGTAGCCACCGGGCACGAGTGCGAGGAATTGCGGATCGCTCTCATCGACATTCGCAATCGTCGTTCCGGGCGGGACGCTTGCCGTCCAATTGCCGGCCGCGTTAGTGCTCACGGTTTGCGTGACTCCGTTCGCGTTCGTAATCACCACGTCCACATTGGCGAGGTTCGGCTCCGCGCCGTCCTGCACGCCGTTGCCATTGGTATCCAGGTAAAGATGCCCGAC
>JAYTMG010000839.1:0-16756 GCA_043728745.1 Verrucomicrobiaceae bacterium | reverse complement strand
AGCGTCGTGCTGGAGTCGAGCCGGCGCATGACAACGCGGCAAAGCCAAATGCCGAGGCCCAAGAGAGCGAAGCCGATGCCGAAGAATGACATGGGGTTTAACACAGCAACGGGAAGTGTGAAAACGGCAATGCTCATAACGGCGCGAATTTGCAAAACGGTTCGGGTAGGGCGGGTATTCTACCCGCCGTGTTCCGTATTCTACGGAACACGCTGCGAACGTCTTTTGACGTAGCAAAAATGATTCGACGCTCGAATGTGTCCGGTAGGATACCGGACACGGCGGGTAGAATACCCGCCCTACCCGCGGCGATCGGTTTCATCGTTTTACCTCCCCGATATTCCCGCTCATCAGCGCGGCGGCTTCATGTTTGAAGATGCGGCGGCTTGCCAGCCACATGGCGAAAATCGCCATGACTACACTGCCGACGATGCCGCCGAGAATGGTCCCCGTTTTTGCTACAAAGAGGAACGTCGTCCCGCCCGTCGCGCCGCTCCACGCACCGCCGAGCGCTGCGAGCACGGCCTTCGTGTAGAGCGCGGCTCCGGCGACTCCGAGGGTCGCGCCGATGATGGCGAGCAGCGCGCCTTCTTTGAGGAACAATCGCCGGACTTGCTTGCGCGTCCAACCGACGGCGAGCAGCAGGCCAGCTTCGGCGGCGCGTTGCTCGATGGTGAATGTGAAGAGCAACCCCGTGAGCACGGCGGCGGCGGCGATAAGGAAGAACGAAAACGACGCGAAGAGCTGGCCGAAATCCACCGGCGCATCCGTCGCGGCGAGGGCTTGCTCGCGGAGATTCACGACGCGAAAGCCGAGCGCCTTCGGGTCGATGAATGCGGCGATGCGCTCGACTTGTTCGCGCTTTGTGCCCGCAGGATAGCGGATGCTGGTGAGATTCCCCCAGCGGTTCCCCCACATTTCCTGACCGACTTTGAGGTTGATAAACGCCTTGGGCGTGCCGCGATGTTGCTCCCAATATTCCTCGTCTTTTTTGCGGATGCGCTTGGAGTCGAAGGGAAAGCCGGGCTTCCATTTGCTGAAGCTGTCTTTGTCCGGGACGTTAGGAAAATCGGGCATCCACGAGGAATCGAGCTGCGGCTCTTCCATCTCGATGATAGGCGCGAGGATGGTGAAAGTGCGCGTCTTTTCGATGAGTTCGCGTCGCTCGCCCATGATGCTGTAACGCAGCGTGATTGTGTCGCCGGGCTTGGCTTCGAGGTCGTCGGCGAGCCAGCGGGTGATCTGGATTTCGTCGTCAGCAAGCTCGGCCTGCACAAAGCCGGAAGCCGGCGCATCGATGGCGGTGACCATCGAATACGGGGCAGATTGCGAGTGCAACGAGCCAAGGAGCGGCGGCATTCCTGCCGCCGTATCTTTAGCGCGAAGCGCCTGATCATCTGTAGGTGGAACGCTCTTTTGATTTGCGCTTCGCGTTTGGCTTTCGGCGGCAGGAATGCCGCCGCTCCTTGGCTCGCTTGCGCTCGCAGATCCTTTTTCGATGGCGGTGACGAAGTAGGTGAGGGAGTCGAGGCCGGGGGGGGGGCTTGGCCCCTTTACCATTAACAGAAGTTCCGCGCTACTTCCTGATGCTACCTCTGCATCTGATAAAGACAGAGGCACGCTGATGTAGCTTTCCGTTAATGACCACTCCGTCGTTTCACCTTCTCTCGCCGCTCTTACAACAGCAGGATCTAGAAATACCCGCTTGCTCCGAACTTCGACTCCCTTGCTCGCACCAAGCTCCCCTACGGAAAACTCTCCATTGAATTGCTCCACAACCTCACCCAAATCGACGTCTAGCCCGCTGGGTGAAATCTGCACGGATTTCGGCGCAATCGCTCCGAAGGTCAACCGATTGAGAAGCCTGCTTCGATTGATTGATCGTTTTGTCGCGTCATCGATCAAGGAAGAGGACGGAGCCCCAACCACCACATTCACTTTCTCCCCCAAAGCGACCTTCGCCTGCAACTCCCCCAACGGCACGAACACCGTATTCGGCGGCACCTGACTGGCCGTGAGGGCGAAGCGCCCGAAGTCTTCGTCGCCCACGATGCGCCCGACCCGCGCCTTCACGGTGACGAGCGCCGCTTCCTCGCCCGAGAGCGGCGCGTCTTTGGAAAAAGCGCCCGGCTTTTCGACGTAGAGCGAGAGTTCGTCGCCGACTTTTACGGAGAGCTGCGCGGCGAGGCGTTGGTTTAAAGAGACGGGTAGGGTGGGCGTCCCGCCCGCCGGTTCGCGCGTCTCGCGTGAACCATCGAGCGTCGGTTGGCGTGGCGATGCGGATTCGACGCTCGATGCACCAGGCGGGACGCCCGGCGCGGCGGGCGAGACGCCCACCCTACCCGGCGCTAACTTCCAAAAATCCTCATCCACCCCGACCACCTGCACCTTGTTCGCCCGAGCCTTGCCATCCGCGCGAGTCGCGGAACCTTGCATGAGCAGAACACCCGCTGCGTTTTCGCCGGGGAAAAACATCCGCGCCACGACTGCTGGCCTTTTCTCCCGAGCCGCAGGCCACGGCACAAACCGCTCGCCACACAGCAGCGCCTCGCCGATTTTCCCCACCCGCGACTCCGCCTGCGCGCGCAATGTCCCCTTCACCGAATCGCCCACCATGAGCGCCCCGGTAAGCACAAGCGCCGCCAGCGCGCAGCCGAGGACGACGCCGAGATGCGTGCGCCAGTTGTGGCGGATGCTTTGGGTGAGCAGACGGCGGGCGGTCATCGCGAAAAACCTCCCTGAGTGCCGCTAGGCTTTGGAGTGCGGGGGCTCGACCCCGCTTTAACTTTCGGTGGATGTAACGCCGAGAGCGAAGGAACGGTGAAGCGCATGGTGCCCCACGCCAGTCCTGCCTGCGGCAATCTTTCGACGCCCAACGTGCAATCCGATGAAAGGAAAAGCGGGGTCAAGCCCCCGCACTCCAAAGCCTCGCGGCACTCGTGAGCGGTCTCCGCCATCACAATCCAGTGCGCTCGTAGAGCGCGTCGAGGGGGACGGTGAACTCAAGCTCCGGTATCGCGAGCGTTGCGGTGCCAGTGAGAATGTTACGAGACCAATCGCCATTGACCTTGCGGTAAACGGTCAGTTCGCGTTTGTCCTGCGCGGCTAGGATATACGTATGTAGGCTCGGCATGAGGCGATAAGTGCTGAGCTTTTCAATGCGGTCGATTCGTTCGGTCGATTGGGACAATACTTCCACAACAACGGTCGCCGCCTCGGTGTAATACTCGTGGATTGCCGCACGGTCGCAGGCTACGCACAAGTCTGGATAGTAAAACCAAAAACTGTCTTCATCTCGAATGTGGACTTTGAAATTGGAACTCAACACTCGGCACTGGCTCGCACTGAGATGAATCCCGAGTGCGACCATCAACGCTGTCGCTATTGAGCAATGCGCTGAGGACGAATCTTGACGCTCTCGTAACCGTCCGTTGACACACTCGTGCCGAAACTCCCGAGCGAGCTCAGCCCGCAAATACTCTTCGGGCGACGACTCAAGCTCGTTTTCCAATGGGATATTCATTTCGCGCAACTGATAATGACTTCCTGAATCGTGACTGTACTCATGGTGAAATGGTGGATGGGATTCGCCAACGCGTCAAACCAGCTTCCGCTCGCGAAGCTCCAGCACCCGCCCCATTTTCCCCGCCAGCTCCGGCGCGTGTGTGACCATGACGACGGCGACCTTTTCGCGTTGATTCATGTCGGCGAGCAACTCGGTGAGACGCGCGGCATTTTCCCGATCGAGTGCGCCGGTGGGCTCGTCGGCGAGCAGGAGCTTCGGCGAGGTGATAAGCGCGCGGGCCACTGCGACGCGCTGACGTTCTCCGCCGGAGAGCTGTCCGGGGCGGTGCTCCAGCCGGTGTAAAAGGCCGACGGCTTCGAGCAATTTCGCTGCGCGTTCGCGGAACGCTGTGCGCTCGGCCTTTGTCGCTTTCCGGGCGAGTGTGGGGACGAGGACATTCTCCAGCACGCTGCAGTGCGGCAGTAGATGGTGGAGCTGGAAAATGAAGCCGACCTCCGTGTTCCGAAACTCCGCAAGTTCGTCGGGTTTCAACGAGGCGAGGTTTTTGCCATCGACGATCACTTCACCGCCCTCGGGCTGGTCGAGTGCGCCGAGCAGATTCAGCAGCGTGCTCTTCCCCGAGCCGCTGGGCCCGACGATGGCGATGGTCTCGCCTTCATTGATGGCGAAGTCGCATCCGGCGAGCACGGGCACGGCGGTGTCGCCGCTGGTGTAGGATTTGGTGACGTTGCGAAGTTCGGCGAGCATGGTGGAAATGACGAATGACGGATGGCGTGGCGTGGGTCAGGAGGTGGTTAACAGATGTAGAGAGAGACAGGCGAGAAGATCACGCTGATACGCTTGCGTTTCGTCATTCGTCATTCGTCATTCGTCATTGCCCCGCCCGCCAGCTCCTCGGCGGGATAAGTCCAGATCTCGCTCAGCGTCGGGTGATAGTGTGGGACCGCTGCGAGTTGCGCGGCGGTGGAGCGGAAGTGCATCGCTACGGCGATTTCGTGGATAAGCTCCGTGGCGTGCGGGCCTACGACTGCACCGCCGAGAATCTCGCCAGTCTCCGCAGCGGCGATGAGTTTCACAAAGCCATCCGTCTCGCCCATGCAGAGCGATTTCCCGTGATCGTTGAACGGATATTTTGCACTGCGAAATGCGATGCCTGCCTCGCGCAGTTCGCCATCCGATGCTCCGACGACGGCAGCCTCCGGGTCGGAAAAAATCCCGTAGAGCCGGAGACGGTAATCGCTCTGCTCCAGCTTGCCTTCTGCGGCGATCACCCGCGCTGCGTTGCGCGCTGCGATCTCGCCCTGCTGGATAGCGATGTGGACGATCTCATACGGTCCAGCGATGTCGCCTGCGGCGAAAATGTGCGGCTGGCTGGTCTGCTGAGTGAGGCCGACTTCGGGGCGTCCGAGTCCCGTGATTCCGGCAGCGGCGAGATTCAGTCCGGAGACATTTGGCTCGCGTCCGAGTGCGTGGAGAATCTGCGCGGCTTCGACGGACAGCGTCCCCGATTCGTGCTCGAAGGTGATGCGTTTGCCGCCAGGCGTGCGCTCCGCGGAAAGGAGCTTCGTGCCAGTATAGACCTTCACGCCGCGCTGTCGCAGTCCTTCAGCGAGAGCCTTTGCGATGTCTTCGTCCGTCCCTTTTAAGAGCTGCCCGCTGCGCTGGATAATCGTCACGTCGCGACCGAGCCCTGCGTAATACGTGGCAAACTCTACCGCCGTCGCGCCGCCGCCGAGGATGATGATACTTTCCGGAATCTCCTCGCTATCGAGCACTTCATCCGTGGTCCAAAAGCCGACCTCGTTCAGCGAAGGAATCGGCACCGCGCCGACCTTCGATCCCGTGGCGAGAAGGAACGTGCGAGCCGTGATGCGACGATTCGTTCCATCGAGAAATGTTGCATCAACCGTGTTTGCATCCACGAATTTTGCGAGCCCGCGAACGAGGTCAAATCGGCCATCCTGCAATTGCTCGGCGCGATATTCCGCGAAGCCGGAAATCAACTGACGCTTCCGCGCGATGATCTCGCCACCATCAAATCCCAGACCCGAGGCGCGCAGCCCGAACTCCTCTGCCCGCCGCATGGATGCAAAGCGCGACGCGGATTGCAGCAACGTCTTGCTCGGCATACAGCCGCGCAAAATGCACAGCCCGCCCAGCTCCGGCGCACCATCGACGACACACGTTTTGAGCCCCGCTGCCGCCGCCGTTCGCGCTGCGGCGTAGCCAGCGCTGCCGCCGCCGATGATGAGAAAGTCGTAGTCGTAGTTCATGGTGTCTTTGGAAATTGATCGGGCTGCACTTCGTAGAGCTGAAAGAATTGAGGAACGTAGAATTCCATGCTCGTGGGCAACACTTCATCACCTTGTTTGCGACCCAACGTGAGTACGAGCCCGCGCTCTTTAGGTGTCACGAACCGCAACCACGGCGGCGTCTTGCGAGGGCTCTCGGCGAGACGAAATGCGATTGGCTCCAGCGGAGCATCGGTTCCCAGGATGTTGGCAGAGTTAATCACGGCTGGATACTTTCGAGGATCGTTCTCCACGGCTAAGTCGTGGATGATTACGTATCGAACGCCGCGCTCGCGGAGGATGCCGGCTTCCTCACTTTCCGAGTCCGAGAGGAAAAAGCGCGCGCTATCGAAAATGCCGGGGAAACTCTGGTGACTCGTCCCCGCGATACCCGGCTGGCCGGACCAATACGCCAGCTGTGGACTTTGCCACCACACGGCGAGAAACGGCCGCTTTTCCGTGGAGCGCATGAGGAGCGCGATGCGGCGAAGTTCTTGTTCCACCGCGCGGTCCTGCTCCCGCTTTTCGTCTCGTGCCTCGCGAACATCCAGCGGCGGATGAAGACGGCCCGCCCATTCAAATGACAACGGAATCATCGCCGCGAACCCGGCCACCCATCCGAGCCACTGGAGCCGAAACGCACCGAGCTGCCACGGGATGCTCATCGCGATGGCGAGAGCGGAGAAATATCCCCAGCGCCGCTGCCAGACAGTGAGCGCCAGCATCACCACGACCAGCCCGAGAATGCTGAGCGAGCGACGATCCATTTTCCGCGCGAGCACGAGGAGCACCGGAGCAGACAGCCAAAACACACCGAACCAATGCCACGGCGTTTTGGCGAAAAGGCTCATCATTTTCAGCTCTCCGATCGTCCGACTCCACGCGACCAATCGATCACGAAGTCCTGGCTCCGGAAGCGAGAAGCGCCAGCCGTCGATGAGCAGCGCGACGAGGAGCACCCCGCCCAACGCGATCCATCGTGGGCGCACGGCCTTGGCGGAGAGCGCCATCCGCCCGGCAATCGCGTGCCACGCTATCGCGCCGCCGAGGCAAATAGCGGGCTCGTAAAGCGATGTCCACAAGCCGAGCCCCCAGGCCAGCCCGGCAAGCAGACTCCACTTTTTCGCCCGACGCGCAGACATGCCGGAATCGGCGAGCGCGAGTTCCGCACCGATCGCGATGGCCAGCAGAAACACGAGCATCGACTGATGGTCCGGCCTGCCCAGAAGCGTCCCATGAACGAGGATCGGACTCAGCGCAAAAAAGAGGATCATCAGCACGCGAAACGGCAGCCGCAAACGCCCCGCCCACCACCAAAGCCAGAGCACCGTCGCGATTCCAAAGAGCGGCGAGATCCAAGCGCCAGCCAGCTCCAAATCCCGATCGGGCACGCCTTCCGAGAACGGACGAAACGCGAACCGCATCCCGGCGATGATCCAGTCGAGCGGCGCAGTCGTATGCGGCGTAGTGCCGGCAGGCCAGTTCTCGAAATCGTGATGGCGGATGACGAGTTGCCCATCCGCGACCATCTTCACGCGAGTCATCCGCGAGTAGCAGTCGCCTTCGATAAAATAGACGTCGCCACTGCGAAACACATCCTCGCGATTGTGCGTGCGAGCCTTTACGGACAGCGCAACCAGCAACAGCAGCACCAGCCGAGAAAGCCAGGGTTTCCAGCGAGATATAAATTTTTCAAATTCGGACATCGAACGATCAACGACTACACTCTGCCGCGTCCCAATACATCAAGCTTTCGTCCGATAAATTCTCGCTTCGTCTGCGACGCTTCGCGCGTCACACGTTCGGCAACTCCTTCACGACCGTCGCAGGATTTCCCTGCACGACGACGAACGGCGGAACCTCACGCGACACCATCGCGCCCGCCGCCACGCGACTCCCCCGCCCCACTTCGACGCCGGGCCCGATGAACGCCATCGCTGCGACCCAGGAGCCTTCGCGGAGCGTGATGGGCTTCGTGATCAAATCGAACGTCTCCTTTGAATGATCGTGCGAACCCGTGCAGAGGAAAGCGCGCTGCGACACGCAGACGTTGCGCTCGATAGTCACCTGCGCGAGCGAAAGAATCATCACCTCCTCGCCCAGCCACACATCGTCGCCAATGGAGACACGCCACGGAAAACTAATGTTCACATTTCCGCGAATGACTACGCCGTTCCCAACGGAAGCTCCGAATGCTCGCAAGAGCGCGCAACGCACGTCCGACGGCCACGGCACCGATGTCTGGAAAAAGGCCCACTTCACCGCAAGCCAGAGCACCTCCTTCAGCCGGGACGCACCGCGGTCGAAGCCTTGGGCCGTATAGCGCGCGAGCTGAATCATGACTGAAAATGGAATCGGCGCTGGACCGAGAGAGTGCGAATGGGCATTTGGATTTTGCCAGCTATACCCGTGCCCAACGAAAACAGCAACCACGGCACAACAAGACGGAGATTGAAATGGCACGGAGTCCGCTTTCATACTTTCACACATGAACCAAGCTCGACAGTCCCGCAACGGAGTCGCGGATGCAGGAATCTGCCACAAATCCTCGAAGGATCAACCTACTGACCTATTTCCGAAGAACCCGACGGTAAGGACGAAAGGTGCCGATTTGTGCCCTTTTCTTCATTAAAAAAGTCATGATTCAACCGCAGCTCACATGGCCCGCAGCGCCACGACAGATCCGCGTGAATGCAGGCGAAGTTCACCTTTGGAAGGCGAACCTCGACACTCCGGCAATAGTGGAGCATTGCCGCGCCGTTCTTTCGCCGGACGAGCTCGTCCGCGCGGCGCGCTTTCATTTCAAGGAGGACGCCGAACAGTTTATCGCGGCGCGCGGAGCCGTGCGGATGATCCTCTCCCGCTATCTTTGCGAAGACCCGGAAAACTTGGTTTTCCAAGTCGGGAACCATGGAAAACCCTTTGTCGTCCATCCATTCATGGACATCCGTTTTAATGTGAGCCACTCCCGCGACCTCGCCATCATTG
Organism: Verrucomicrobiaceae bacterium; assembly: GCA_043728745.1. Lineage (GTDB taxonomy): Bacteria > Verrucomicrobiota > Verrucomicrobiia > Chthoniobacterales > Chthoniobacteraceae > SXWH01. Next base: position 7,951 of record JAYTMG010000839.1, on the reverse strand, counting down.
CAGTCTCGCGGGGCCGCGAAGTGGGCGTGGATGTGGAGTGGATTCAACACGACATGACATTTGAGCCCATCGCGGAGCATTATTTCGAGCCACACGAGAATTGGGATTTGCGCACCGCGCCGAAGTCCGAGCGCGTGTCCCGGTTTTTCGATCTGTGGACGCAGAAAGAAGCGCGGCTCAAGGCCGAAGGAGTCGGGCTCGTGGCCAGTCCCGCCCGCGAATCATCGTGGAGCGTGCGCCGACTTTCGCCCGCGGCGGGTTACGCCGGAGCGATTGCTTGCGAAGGCGAGGATTGGGATCTCGCTTATTGGGAGTGGAGCTTATAAACCCTCGCGATTTAACTACGTATGTCTGAAGCCCTAAAACAGCCCGAATCAACCGGGAACTACGAGATCATCATTGCGCCGAGCAAGGGTTGGTTGCGCATTAATTGGCGGGAGATGTGGGAATACCGCGATCTGCTCGCCATCCTCGTCCGCCGCGATTTTCTCGCGAAATACAAGCAGACCGTCCTCGGCCCGATTTGGTTTGTGCTCCAGCCGTTGCTCACCGCGCTCGTCATGAGTATCGCCTTTCACAAAATCGGCGGCATGGAAACCGGCGGACTGCCATCGCTGCTCTTCAACCTCTGCGCGCTTTTGCCGTGGAGCTACTTTTCGCAGAACATCACCACGGGAGCCGCGACATTCACCGCGAACTCGCACCTTTTTGGGAAGGTATATTTCCCCCGGCTCGTCGTCCCCGCAGCGGCAGCGATCTCCAATCTGTTCGCACTCGGTCTTCAACTGATTGTGTTCCTCGCATTTTTTGCGGGGTATGCCCTGAACGGTGCCGCAATTCACATGGGTTTTAGCGCCTTGCTCGTGATTCCGCTCTTCATCATCACCGGCATCTTCAGCCTCGGAGTGAGCCTCCTCCTCGCCGCATCCACGGCGAAATATCGCGACCTCGCGCACCTCACGCCGGTTCTCCTACAGCTCTGGATGTTCGCTTCGCCGGTGTTTTATCCGATGAAGAAAATCACCGACCAGCCGTCATTCACTTGGCTGGCCTGGACCAACCCGATGGCACCAATCGTGGAGACGACGCGCGACCTGCTTTTGATGGGAGGAAAAATCAGCCCGGAGATGCCCGCAATGCTCGGAGTGTCGGCGCTCGCAGCCGTCCTCGCGCTCATTCTCGGAGTCATCGCCTTTAACCGCGCAGAGCGCACCGTCGTCGATAGTGTGTAAATGACTGCGACGCATACCAATCGTCCAATTATCGAGATCGATGCCGTATCCAAACGCTATCGGGTAGGAACGCTTGGCGCGTCATCGTTGCGGGAAGCATTTCGCGGCATGTTCGCGGGCGGCAGGAAACTCGCAGCGACGCAGGATTTCGGCGCGCGAAAGGGCGACCTTCCCGGAACTTTCTGGAGTCTCCGCGATGTGAATTTGTCCGTCCAACGCGGCGAAGTCGTCGGGCTCATCGGGAAAAACGGAGCGGGAAAATCCACGCTTCTGAAGCTCATTTCGCGCATCACCGAGCCGACGAAAGGACGCATCACGCTCCGCGGTCGCATCGCTTCGCTGCTGGAAGTCGGCACCGGATTCCACCCCGAACTCACCGGGCGCGAAAACATCTTTTTGAACGGCGCAATCCTCGGAATGAAGCGCTGGGAAATCCAGGCGAAGTTCGATGAAATCGTGGAGTTTTCCGAAGTGGGCAACTTCCTCGACACTCCCGTGAAACGCTACTCCAGCGGCATGTTCGTGCGACTCGCGTTTGCCGTCGCCGCGCATTTGGAGCCGGAAATTTTACTCATCGACGAAGTGCTCGCCGTCGGCGATGCGGGCTTCCAGCAAAAGTGCCTCGGCAAAGTGAGCGAGATCTCCGAGCGCGACGGTCGGACCGTGTTTTTTGTGAGCCACAATCTCGCGGCGATTCGCTCCCTTTGCAGCCGCGCCGTATTGTTTGAAGACGGCACGGTGAAAATGAGCGGCTCTCCGGAGGATGTGATCGCGCAATATCTGGCCTCGTCCCTCCAAAGCCATGACGGCGTGCCCGGGCACCTGCACTGGGGCGGCGGTGATGACGCACCGGGGATGGAAGACTTGCGGCTGCACTCCCTCACCTTGAAAAACGCCGACGGGCAGATCTCCGGGATTTTTGATGCCGACGCACCGATCCACGTCGAACTCCGGTACCGCGTCGTCCACCCGCTGCGCGGAGCGCGGATGCTCTTCTCGGTTTTCACCGCCGAGGGCGACGTCGCGATGGTCCTGACAGACCACGAATTCCAAAAACCCGTTCTCGCCCCCGGAGATTACTGCACGCGAATCAAGATTCCCGGCGGCGTTTTTAACCGGCGTGCGTATTCGATCGCCCCGAGTGCCGATGCTCCCGGACTTCGACACCTTATGCCTCTCGGGCCGCATCTCCCCTTTACTGTAGCCGGCCCGGCGAACCACCTCTCTCAGTTTCCCGAGCGCTGGCCCGGCATCGTTTCTCCGCGAGTGAAATGCACCGTCGAAACGCCGGAAACACAGCCATGAACGCCCCCGCCGCCACTAAAGAAATGCGACTGCCCGGCCTCGACGGACTGCGAGGACTCGCGTGCATCATGGTGTTTCTTTACCACCTCCGATGGGCAGCGCAGCCGAGCACTTCGGAGCCATTGGTGCTCAAAGCAGAGTCACTGAATTTGGAGTTCCTGCTGCGCAAGTTTGACATCGGCGTGTCCATCTTTTTCATCCTATCGGGCCTCCTGCTTTCCCTTCCCTTTTGGCGCGCTATTTTGGAGAAACAGCCCGCTCCAAAACTCAGCCGATATCTGTGGCAGCGGGCCTGCCGGATTGTCCCGGCTTACTACGCCGTGCTCGTCGCGGTCTATCTGCTCCAAGGTGGAACTTACACGTTTTACGGCGCTCTCGACTTCCTCCTGCACGCCACCTTTCTCCACAACTTTTCCGACGCAACTTACCACAGTCTCCACCCCGATTTATGGACCATCGGGATTGAATTTCAGTTCTACCTGCTCCTGCCGCTGATCATGGTCGCGGCTGGATTCCTCGTTCGGAAATGCGGAACGGCCATCGGACTGTTCGCGCTCATTGCGACGTGTTGGCTGGTGGACCTCGCAGCATCTGCGACATTGCACGCAGCGGAGCCATTCATACCCGACCGTTTTCTATCCGCGACGGGATCGGTAATTCACGGCACGGTGTTATCTTACTTGAAGCATTTCGCGTTCGGCATTGTTGCTGCCTTCGCGGTTTTGCGCGGTTCATTTTCACGAACAACTGCGGACGCGCTTTGCCTCGCTGCAATCGCGGGCACTGCCGCGATCATCACATTCGGCACAGAAGGATGCTGGCACCGCACGACCGCACTCGGCTGGCCGTTGAGCCCGATGATTCTGGCAATCCTCGCTGCCTCGCTCGCGCGCTCCGAAGCCTGCGCACGAGTCTTCTCGATGAAATGGATCGCGACCACCGGCACCATCTCTTACGGGATTTATTTATGGCACGACTTGATCCTCCGCGCCGTATTTTCCGGCACTCTGAGGGGAAACTACTCGGGCTTTCCCCTGCTCTTCATCGGGGGCTCTATTGCGATGATTGTTACGCTCGCCATCGCCATCCTTTCATGGCGTTTTATTGAGCGCGACGCGATCCGAACCCCTTACCCGTTGACTCGATGACACTGCCCCGCATCTCAATCATCATTCCTTCGTTCAATCAGGGCGCCTTCATTGAGGAGACACTGAAGTCTGTGCTGGTGCAGGACTACCCAAACCTCGAACTAATCGTCATGGACGGTGGCAGCACCGATGATACGACGGAAATCCTCAAGCGCTACAGCGACCGAATCACGCATTGGGAAAGCGAAAAGGATCGCGGCCAGACTCATGCGATCAACAAAGGACTCGCGCGAGCAACTGGCGACGTTTGGGCTTACCTGAACAGCGACGATTTGCTCGCCCCCGGAGCTCTGCACCGTGTAGCCGGACTGTTTGCGGACCCCGCTGTGGACTGGATTGGCGGCATTGCCGAAATCTTCGACTCATCGGGTCCAAAAGATACTGTCACACCGCAAGAGCCCGCCCAGCTTATCGAATACCTCACGCCATGGCAGCGTTCCGTGCAGCACGTATTTTCCTGCTCCAACGTCACCTACATGCGACGCCGAGTGTACGAAAAACTGGGACCATTCGACGAGACTTACCACTACTCGATGGACATGGAATATTACACCCGCGCGATGTTCAGCGGGTTTGAGTTCCACCGTATCGCGGAAGTGCTGGGCCGCTGGCGGTGGCACGACCAGTGCAAGACGGTGAAGGATGGCAATTCCCATCGCTTCGCCGAGGAAGAACTTCGCATCGCAGAATCACATCTTCACTTCATCCCCGAGGCAGACCACGCCGACCTCGCAGCCCTGATTGAGAATCAGCGGAAATGGTACGCGATCGGGCAAATCCTCCGCTCCAGCGCCGGGTCATCGCGCACTTCCCGCGTGAAAAATCTTCTCAAGGCCGCCGTCTCAAATCCCAGTTTTTTGTGGTTCCGCCCGTGGCTCGGCGCAGTCCGACGCCAACTTTTCTCTTCATGAAACCAGTCGTCGAAGTCCAAAACCTGTCAAAATTATTCCAGCTTGGAAGCATCGGCGCTACCAGCCTGCGCGATACGTTTGCGCGCATCATCAACAAGAAGAAGCCGCAATCGGAAGCGGCCGACTCCCGTGTCGTAGCGAATCGCCGCGGTCCTCTGCCAGACTCGTTTTGGGGGCTGAAAGACGTGTCATTTTCCGTGCAACCCGGAGAAATCGTCGGGATCGTCGGCAGAAACGGCGCGGGGAAATCAACGCTCCTCAAAATCCTTTCGCGCATCACCGAACCCACCTCGGGCCGCGCGATTTTGCGCGGTCGACTCGCTTCGTTGCTCGAAGTCGGCACCGGCTTTCACCCCGATCTCACCGGACGGGAAAACATCTTCTTGAACGGAGCCATCCTCGGGATGAAACGCTGGGAAATCGCCAAGAAGTTCGACGAGATTGTCGAGTTCTCCGAAGTGGGCCAGTTCCTCGACACGCCGGTGAAACGCTACTCCAGCGGCATGTTTGTCCGCCTCGCTTTTGCCGTCGCAGCGCATCTGGAGCCCGAGATTCTGTTCATCGATGAAGTCCTCGCAGTGGGCGACGCCGGCTTTCAGAAAAAGTGCCTCGGCAAAATGGGCGATGTCGCCAACCGCCAAGGCCGCACCGTATTCTTCGTCAGCCACAACATGTCCGCGATTCGCGCACTCTGCAAAGACGCCATCCTCATCGAAAACGGGACCGTCGCCCACATCGGCACGCCCTCCGAAGTCATCTCCCGTTACCTCGCCGCAACCGTTCCCGAGGAGTCGAGCGCCGATGGCGACATCAATTGGACGAACAGTTCTGAGCAACCAGGATGCAAAGAATTGCGCATGGAACGCCTCCGTCTGCTCGACCAAAATGGCGAGACGCAAACGACCTTTGAGGCAGAGCATCCCATCGACGTGGAGATCACCTACCGCGTGCATAGCTCCTTGCGGGACTTGCGTTTCCGCGTCCAATTGACCACACAGGAAGGCGAACTCGCGTTTCAGGCCACCGACCACGCGTTCCAACACGAAACTCATGAAGCAGGGCTCTACAAAACGATATGTAAAATCCCCGGCGGACTCCTGAATCGCAGGATGTATTCTCTGGGAATTCAGGCAGATATTGCGGGGCTCCGCTACCTTCTCCACATGACTGAGTTCGTGAGTTTCATCGTGTCCGGAGCGGGAAATCAGTCCTCGCATTTCCCTGAGGCATGGCCGGGAGTCGTGTGCCCGAAGGTAAATTGGGAAGTCTCATCCGGCGCGGTGAGCAATCCTTAAGTATGGGCCCGCTAACACTCGCAGTTCCTGTTTTCAATGCGGAGCGCTTCCTCGCTGCCACGCTCGACTCGCTCAATGCCGAGGGCGACGCCCTGCGCTGGTGGCTTCAGGACGGCGCATCGACCGACCGGACGGCGGAGCTCGCCCGCAATGCGGCCCGAGCCGGGGATGTCGTCGTTTCCGAGCCCGACCGCGGTCAGGCAGATGCAATCAACACCGCCATGCGCCAGATGGGCGGTGAAATTGTCGGCTTTATCAATGGAGACGACATCCTCGCCAGCGGCACTTCCCGCCGGGTGCTGGACTACTTCGCAGCGCATCCCGACATCGATCTCGTCTATGGCTCCGTCGATTGGATCGATGAAAACGGCATCGTCACAGGACACCACACGGGAGCGATCGACTCACTTGTGTCGGTCCTGGATATATACCAAGTGTGGTGGGCGAACCGCCAATGGGTGCAGCCCGAAGTCTTTTACCGGCGCTCCCTTTTTGAAAAAGTCGGCGGCTTCGACATCTCCTACAATCTCGCCTTCGATTACGATTTCTGGGTTCGATGCTTCCGCGCAGGTGCCCGCGTCGCGCACATCCCGCAGGTGTTTGCAAAATTCCGAATGCACGCCGCCCAAAAATCCAACGCCTCCGCAAAAGCCGCCTCCGAAATTCGCCAGATCGTTCGCAAAAGTCTCGACTCGGCAGCGTCCATCAGCGTTTGGAAGCGCTGGTGCCTCAGCGCGCAGTTGGAATACGATCGATACCAAATCGGAGAAACGCTCGATGCGAACGGGCAGCGTCCCTCATTTGCCAGCGCGATTTTTCGCAACCCACAATGGCTCCTAAGCCAGTTAGTACGTAGTCGTACGCAATCGAGCCTTGCCAAGGCGTTGCGTCTCGGGAGAATCTCCGAGGACAAATGATTTCACTGGGACGCCTATGGCTGAATCTCCGACGCGATGTGCATCGCGGATGGGCGGCCAGTTACCACGACTACAAAACCAAATCCAGAATTGTGACCTGGAGTTGGCCGTACTGGAATGAAGCCCCGATGCCTGTTCCCGTACACGTCCTCACCGGCGCGAACGACTGGCAGATCTGCGCATGGATGCTCGCGAGTTGGTTCACTTTCACCGAGCAGACATGGCGCGTCGTCATCCACGACGACGGCACACTTCCCGCCACTGCTCGCAAGACTCTCGGCACACTCTTTAAGACCGCCCGCTTTATATCCCGCTCCGATGCTGATCCTGCGATGGATAAGCATCTGCGCCCCTTCCCATTTTGCCACGAGTACCGCACCAAGCATCCCCTCTCCCAAAAGATTTTCGACATCCCGTATTTCTCCGATTCCGATCGGATCATCATCCTTGATAGCGACATCCTCTTCTATCGTTACCCTGGAGAAATCATGCAATGGGTCACCGGCAGCTCGCAGGAATGCTGGTTTAATGAAGACGTCGCGGAGTCCAGCCTCATCTCACAAAAAGACGCATGGGACGACCTCGGCGTGAAGCTCTGGCCCCGCGTCAACAGCGGCCTTTGCCTCCTTCAGAAATCGGCCATCGACCTTGAGTTTTGCGAGCGCGCACTCGGCGAAACCAGCATCATGAAAGGCCACATCTGGCGCATCGAGCAAACGCTCATGGCGCTCTGTGCATCGCGAAACGGACGCGGCGGACTGCTACCGAAAACCTACGAAGTTTCCCTCGATAAAAACGCATCCAGCGACGCCATCGCACGGCACTATGTCGGCGCCGTCCGCAACCGCTTTTACGGCGAAGGCCTCGCAAAACTCGGGCCGGTCCTCCTGCCCAAGGAGGATTTTTAGTGGAGGTAGTCTTTGCGCCCGACTGGCGCGAAGGCGTCCCATACCAGCGATTGCTGGCCGAGGCGCTGGAGAGACTCGGCGTGCGCGTCCAATTCCTGTCCGGCTACAAGCGCGTTCTCCCGCTCGCCCGCGCCATGCGGGAACAACACGCCGACATCCTCCACCTGCACTGGCCCGAGGCATATTACCCGCCGAAAAAAGACGGCCGCGATTGGTTTCGGCGCGCCCGCTTCCA
>JAYTMG010000838.1:0-18833 GCA_043728745.1 Verrucomicrobiaceae bacterium | reverse complement strand
CACGTTAACCGTCAGCGGCGACGGCCAAGGCCTTGCAACAGCAAATGCGAAGATTTCCGGTATTGCGAACATTCTAAAGAACGGGACTTCGACCTTTCGGTTCGGCACGACCGGCAGCGGAAATTTTCTGCCGCCATCAGAAAATACTTGGCTGGGAACCGTCCAGATTAACGCGGGAACCGTCCGCTTTAATAACAACGAGCAATCCGGGCGCACGGCTGTGCGGGCAAACCCGATTTTCATGAATGGAGTGAGTGCCGTCTACTCGTGCAATAGCGAGATTCGCGTCGGCACGGTGAGCGGCGAGTTCGGAGATTTTCGCACGACGATCGCAGCGACCATCGACATTCCCGATCCGGACAGCGAAAGCATACTGATTACGGCGCTTTCGGACGGGATTTACAAGGGTGCTTTGACATTGATGCCGCCTGTCGGTAACGGGGGGAATAAAGGAGAATTACTCGTCCGCGGAACCGGCAGTCAGACTTTGGCTGGCGTCATCAATATCGATGAAGACGTGATCGTCGGAAGGGGAGCAACGTTGGTCTTGGCTGTCAACGCTTCACTTGGCAACCAAGCACAAGGCTCCATTGTCCTGAATGGCGGCACTTTCCGTCTGGAGAACGAGGACACAAATAACGACAACCGGCTGCGCGAAGGCGGCGTCATTGCGGGGAACAGCACGACGCTTCAGCCGATTGGCGGCGGCACGTTTATTCTGTCCGGAAATGAGGCGGGAACCATTGAGACGACGGGCCGTCTCCAGATCGGTGCATTCGGTCTGGTCAACGGCGTGCAGGCATCGAGCCCGCGCTCGGGCCATCTGAATATTGAGCTCGTTCACCGCGCGGGATTGGCTGCGGAGACCTCGTTGACATTTCAGAACTACTCGCGCGATCAGCAGACGCTTGCTCAGTTTGCCACGGTCAATTTTTCAGCGACCGACGACAGCGCGACGCCACAGTTTTTCGCCCTCGGGCAACCGGGCAATGCGCCTCGCATCAACCTTACCGATGGGGCATTCACTGTTCCTTTGCAAAATGGGCTGATGACCGTAACTGGGGGCGCGCCATCGGTGGGCTGGGCGACGGTGAATTCACCAGGGACTCTGAGCACGGCGAACACCGTGGATTTTGCGACCCATACTGCGGATGGCGTAGCGCCTGCGGCGACGGTCCTGTGGGATAATGCGACGGCCACGGATAATGCTTTGCTGACGAGTAGCAAATCCATCAGCGGGGCGACTCCATTTGAGGTCAACTCCGTGAAAATCGCCCCTGCGGGAACGGGTCAATCGCTCAACCTTTCGGGGACGGCTAATCTTGTCACCTCGGCCATCCTGCATGCGGGGACGAGTGATTACACCATCCGCGCAACCGGCTCCGGCGCACTCGCTGGAACTGCCACGCGATTTATCCATGTGGATAAAGCGACGCTCAATATCGAGGCCAGCGTCGCCGGAACTGCGCAGCCTATCGTGAAATCCGGTCAGGGTCTGCTCACGCTTTCCAATTCGGCGAACGTCGCGCTTCCCTCCATCACCGCGATCAACTCGGGCACGCTGCGGGCGACTCCCGGCAGCAGCCTGCCAGGCGGCGAGATTCGCCTCCGCGGTGGCGTTCTCGAGATTCAGGGTGGCGGCACTTTCACGCGGTCCATCGGGGTGGGTTCCGGACGAATCAATTGGACCGGCATTACGGTGTTCGGTGTTGCTGAAAATGAAGATCGGGGAAGTGGAGGATTCTCCGCATTTGGCGCAAATGCAGCGGTGGCCTTGGTCAGCAACAACGGATCGAGCAACATTAACTGGGAAGACGTCGGGTTTGCGCGCTCCGGCCATTCATTGGTCCTGAACTCGCCTACGGCAAACGCCATGGTGGACTTCACGAATGCGCTCAATCTCACGCCGTTCGACAACAGCGTGCCGAACTACAATGCGCGCGATGTTCGTGTATTGGACAATCCCAGCAGCCAAGCCGATTTCGCCCGTATCTCCGGCATCATTTTTGGCTCAACGCAGAATGATTTGCTGAAATCTGGCGCTGGTACTCTCGAGCTTACGAACACGAGCTTTTATGCGGGCAACACGCAAATCATGGAAGGCCGGTTGCTCGTCACCGGCAGCATCGCGACCAGTCCCACAGCGGTCGTCGGAGCATCTGGAACGCTTGCCGGCAACGGCACCGTCGGCACCATCCTGCTTGATGGCGGAACGGTGGAACCCGGCAACAACGGACTCGGCACGCTCACCGCCGCGGCACTTTATTGGCGCACCGGCACAATCGCGATGGACCTCGGCACCGGCAACCAGTCCGACAAAATCGCGCTGGGCTTGGGTAAATTCCAGAAGGACCCGCACGGTGCTTTACCGTACGAATTTGACTTTGGCGGTGGCGGCGAAGGCGGACGAACCTACACCCTCGCCAACTTCGGGAGCACTAATTTCGTAGCGGGCAACTTTTCGTTCAGAAATCTTCGCCCGAGTCTGCCCGGTCAACCGGCACTAACCGGAACCTTCGCAATTAACGGTGGCACCCTTACATTTGCCACGAATCTTCCAACCCCAACCGTAGAGTCGCATCCGGCCCCACAGCGGGTCACCGTGGGTGGCGTCGCGACTTTCAGTGTCTCCACCGTCATCCCCGGTGCATACAGTTACCAGTGGTATAAAGGAACCACGCTTCTCGGCGGAGAGACGGCATCCACGCTGACCATCGACCCGGTTACCGGAGACAGCGCGGGGGACTACCATGTCGTAGTCTCAAACGGCACGACCACCGCCACTAGCAACTCCGCCACACTTATTGCGAACTTCCCACCAGTTGGGACTCCGCAACAGGTTGCGGTGGTCGAAGAAGTAGGAATGGCGATCGTGCTGACTGGAACGGACTCGAATCCCGACGACACGCTCACCTTCTCCGTCGTCCGGCAGCCGGAGCACGGCACCCTCAGCGGATCAGCGCCGAATATCACCTACACGCCCGCGCAGGATTTCTTCGGCACGGATACATTCACCTTCACGGCGCGCGACGGCCTTGCAACATCGACCACACCCGCAACCATCACGCTCAACGTCAGCAATGTGAATGACACCCCCGTGGCCGTTGCGGACACCATCGTGACTGGAGTGGCGACCGACATCATCGCCAACGACACCGATGTGGACGGCGATACCCTCAGCCTGCGCTCCGCAGCAAACGGGGCCTTCGGAACCGTGTCCGTGAGCGGCAACACCGTCACCTACACGCCCGGCACGGCATTCTCATCGACCGATACTTTCACGTATGAAACGCAGGACCCGGATGGACTGTTTTCATCGGGAACCGTCACCGTCCGCCTCGGCGCGCCCGTCGCATTCGGCATCGTAGCGAAAAACGGCGCGCTCACTGGCGACATTTCCGGCACCGTGTCGAAAGTCGGCCAGCCCGGCCTCAGCGAAGACGGACGCGTCGCATTCCTCGGAAGCTACGTCACACCGGACCGCAAATCGCAAAAAGCACTCCTCTTCGGCAACCCGCCAAAACCGCTCGTGCGGCTCGGCGTCACCACCGCTCCCGGCGGCTCTCTGACTTACGCCAAGGTCACCGCGCCCGTCGTCAATAAAGGCGGCGATGTGGGCTTCAAAGGCAGCCTCACTAAAGCGCCTGCCGGAACGGCTGACGGCATTTGGGTCGTCCCATCCGGCGGCACAGCCGAAGAAGTCGCACGGCTGAAAATGATCGTCCCGCCGATGACGTTTGAGAATATCGCAGCACCAATCACCACAGCCACCTTCTCGAAATTCGGGGAAATCGCGTTCCCGGATGATGGACGCCTGATTTTCACCGCAGCGTTCAAGGGCGGGCCAAAAGGAATGGACTTCGGCATCTGGCGTGAAGCCCTCGGTGGCGGACTGCAAACAGTCGTCCACGAAGGCAAGCGCCTCACCGACATCGGTGGTGCCGCCCAACATGTAAAAACCATCGCCGTGTTCGGGCCATCTGGAAAGAACACGCTCGGCCAGCGCCGTGGCTTTAACAGCAGCGGTGCCGTCGTCGCCCGAATCGGGTTCACCAACGCGCAATCCGCCATCGTGCGCTTCAATGCGGATGGAACCCACACGGCGCTGCTCCGCACAGGATTTCCCTATTCGCAGCTCGCGTCGGCTCAGATTAAGTCCTTCGGACTCCCCGTCCTCGCAGACGACGGAAGTGTGAGCGTCTTTGCGACCCTCATGGGCAACGTGTCGAAAACGAGCGATACAGTCGTCATTCGCGTGAGCGCTGCGGGAGTCATCAGCCGCGCAGCCCAAGAGTCCACGCCGCTCCCGGTCTCTTCCACGCCCGGCGCACCATCCGGTCCATTCTTCAAATCGTTCTCCGATCCCGTCAGCGGCGACTCCAACCGCGTGGGCTTCATCGGCACACTCAAAGCCAAAGTGAACGGAGTCACAGCCGCGAACGATGTCGGCATCTGGCGTCACTCGCCCGCTGGCACTCTCACCGAGCTAGCCCGTGAAGGCGGCGACGCCGTCGGAGTTAGCGGCGCAAAATTCACTGCGTTCAATTCGCTCGCATGGACGAATGACGGCAACGCAGGCGCTGCATTCGTCGCCGCCTACAAAGGCACTGCCAAAGGAACCGGCCTATGGGTCGAAGACTCCACCGGCACACTGCAACTCGCATTCCGCACCGGCCAAAGCGTTGCATTCACCGGAGGCACGAAGACCGTAAAAAGCTTCACCGTTCTAGGCCCGGTCCTCGGCGCACTCGGCCACGGCGGCTCGACAAACTTCACCGGTGGCTTCGCAATCCTCGCGACCTTCACCGATAAAACGACCGGCGTCGTGACCGCCTACCTGCCGTAACGCAGTTGCAGTAAGCGGCCAAGTTTTGCCGCGCGTGGGTTCGGTTGCGAGAGATTGCTTCGACCAGTAGCGAAAACAGCACGCCCCCAAAGCACCGCAAGATGCGGTCGGTTCGCGCCAATTGGCGGGAAGCAAACCGTGGCGCTTTTGTGCGAGAAGGTGTGTAATGAAATACACGTCGCAATTCGCAGTGGGAGGACAGCCATGAGCGTCCTCGCACTCACCATTTTCGTCACGCTCGCACTGGTCTGCTTCTTTCTGGTGCTGTTCGTCCTCAGCGTCATGGAAGGAAAAAGCGGGCCGCAGGACGCGCTCCTGCCGCTGGATGTCGATAGCAACGACATCATGAAGGACGGGGGTTTGAAGTGACCACCGCCGCCGTGGGTGAAAAAGTCACCATCACTTACGATGACAAGATCGTCCGCCGATTTATGGGTGCATCGCTCATCTGGGGAATCGTCGGGATGCTCGTCGGCGTGATCATCGCGCTACAGCTCGCTTTTTGGAAACTGAACTTCGATACGCCGTGGCTGACTTTCGGGCGGCTCCGGCCTTTGCACACGAACGCGGTCATCTTCGCGTTTGTCGGCAACATGATGTTTGCAGGCATCTACTACTCGACGCAGCGCCTCGTGAAAGCGCGGCTCGCTTCGGATTTCCTGAGCACGCTCCATTTTTGGGGCTGGCAGCTCATCATCCTCTCGGCGGCAATCACGCTCCCGCTCGGGCTGACACGCGGGAAGGAATACGCGGAGCTAATCTGGCCGATCAATATCGCCGTGGCGCTCATCTGGGTCGTGTTCGCGATCAACTTTTTCTGGACGCTCGCGAAGCGTAACGAACCGACGCTTTACGTGGCGATTTGGTTCTACATCGCGACCATCATCACGGTGGCCATGCTCTACATCGTCAACCATCTGTCCATCCCCACGAGCCTCATCCACAGCTACCCGATCTTCGGCGGAGTGCAGGACGGACTGGTGCAATGGTGGTATGGACACAATGCTGTGGCGTTCTTCCTTACGACGCCGATTCTGGGCATCATGTATTACTTCCTGCCGAAAGCGGCGGGGCGTCCGGTCTATTCATACCGGCTCTCGATTGTTCACTTCTGGTCGCTCGTTTTCATCTACATCTGGGCCGGGCCGCATCATCTCCTGAACACCTCGCTGCCCAACTGGCTCCAGTCGCTCGGCATGATCTTTTCGCTCATGCTGTGGGCGCCGAGCTGGGGCGGAATGTTGAACGGATTGCTCACGCTCCGTGGTGCATGGGACAAGCTTCGCACCGACCCGGTGATCAAGTTCTTCGCGGCTGGCGTGACCTTTTACGGCATGGCCACATTTGAAGGACCGCTCCTCGCCATCAAGTCCGTGAACGCGCTCTCGCACTACACCGACTGGACGGTGGGCCATGTGCATAGCGGCGCGCTCGGCTGGAACGGCTTCATGGCGGCGGGCATGTTTTACTGGATCGCGCCACGTCTCTACGGGCGGAAACTCTACAGCGAATCGATGGCGAACATGCACTTCTGGATCGGCACGATCGGCATCCTCTTCTACGTCGCGGCGATGTGGGTCGCTGGCATCATGCAGGGCCTCATGTTGAGCGAGACGAAAGAAGGAGGCACCGTGCTGACTTACTCGTTCATCCAGACCGTGAACGCCATTCTCCCGCTCTACCATCTGCGGGCGCTTGGCGGGCTCATGTTCATGGCCGGCATGGTCATGTGCGCCTACAACATCTGGATGACGGCACGCGGCACAAAGCCCACCGACGCTACCGCAGAAGTGTTCGTAGAAAAAGTGGAGGCGAAGATTGGATTGGGACGCGGTATTTTCAACGCACCGGTGCTCACCTGCCTCGGCATCGTGGTCTTCTCCACGACATGGGCCGCAATGCCCGGCATCTGGACCGGCCTGAGCATTCTCGGCCTCATCGCGACCGTGGCGCTCGGGCTCATGCACAAAGAGTTCAACAACCAATCGTGGAGCGATTGGCATCAGGCGCTCCTGGGCGCGAGCCTACCGTTTTCCACGCTCGTGCTCATCGCAGCAGTCATCGGCGGTGTCGTGCAAATCCTCCCGACCGTCATCGTCAATCGCGCCGACAATCTCGAAGGCGTGCGCCAAATTCCCTACACCGGGCTGGAGCTCGCCGGGCGCGACATTTACGTCCGAGAAGGCTGCTACAACTGCCACTCGCAGCAGATCCGCACGCTCGTTGGCGACGTTCTCCGCTACGGCGATCCCTCGCGCATCGGCGACAGCATTTACGATCATCCATACCAATGGGGCAGCAAACGCAGCGGCCCGGATCTCGCCCGCGAGGGCGAAGGTCCAAACAAGAAGACCAACGACTGGCACTACCGCCACATGCTGAATCCGCGCGATCTCAGTGACGGCTCGGTGATGCCGAACTATCCTTGGCTGGAGACAAATCTCACCGACATCAAGGCAGTGCCCCGAAAGATCGAAGTGCAGAAAATGCTCGGCGTTCCGATGAAAGGAGGCACGCCCGATGAAATCAAAGCAGCCGCACTGGCGCAGGCTGGCGAGATCGTCGCGGACCTCAAGAACGCCCGCATCGACGTGAAACCCAACCGGGAGATCATCGCGCTCATTGCCTACCTGCAAAAGCTCGGGAAATCCGAACCCATCGCACCGCAACCCCCGGCGGCTCCGGAACCAAAAACAGCAGCCAAATAACACATCATGTTCAGACGCATTCTCATCGATAACTGGCAGACCACACTCACCCTCGTGAGCTTCGCCATCTTTGGCGTGGTCTTCCTCTCCGTGCTCATCCGCACAATGCTCGCCCCTCGTGAGCAGATCGAAAAACTCGCAAACCTTCCGCTCGAAGAAGACCATGAATAGTCCGAAAGAAGATCCACTCCGGCCGCACACATACGACGGGATTCAGGAGTATGATAAACGCCTCCCAAACTGGTGGCTCGTCACGCTCTGGGGCAGTGTTGTTTTCTCCGTTGTTTACTGGGTTTACTACCACGAACTCGACCTCGCAAAAGAACCCGAGGTCGCCGTTCTCGAAGAGATCGCAGCGGCAAAAGCCGAGTCAGCCAAACACTCCGGCGTCGTGACGGATGACATACTCTGGAAGCTCAGCCAGGACTCGGCGGTCGTGGCGCAGGGCAAAGCCATCTTCATGGACCCAGCACGGTGCGTGGTCTGCCACCTCCCAACGCTGCAAGGCATGATCGGCCCGAACCTCGTGGACAAAGAATGGATCCACGGCGGCACCCCGATGGAAGTGATCAACATCATCAACGAGGGCGTGCCTGCAAAGGGCATGGTTCCTTGGAAGACCCAACTCTCGCAGGAGCAAATCCGCCAGGTCACTGCATTCATCATGAGCTACCACAAACAAGGCGAGGAGATCGTGAAGGTGGTCGGCTGGACAATTCCGGGCGCACCGCCCGTGCCTGCGCCCGCTCCGAAATAACTCCGATGCCCGAACAAACCACGCCCAGCATCAACTCCGTCACGACGATTCGGGACGATGGTTCGCGCCGGTTCATCCATCCGGCGAATGTGCAGGGACGGTTCACGCGAGCCCGGATCATTGTGGGAGTTCTCATCATGGCTGTTTACGTCGCGTTGCCGTGGATTACGATTAACGGACATCCCGCCGTCTTCCTCGACGTGATGCACCGCCAGTTTCATCTCTTCGGGCTCACGTTTGTCACCCAGGATTTGTGGCTCGGATTTTTCGTGATCACCGGCGTTGGATTTTCGCTATTTTACATCACCGCGCTGCTCGGTCGCGTATGGTGCGGATGGGCCTGTCCACAAACAGTGCTCCTCGATATCGTCCGCGGCATTGAGCGTATTTTCGAAGGCGACGCCCCGGCACGTCGGGGCCTCGACGAAGCTTCATGGACCGCCAACAAGACGCTCCGCCGCAGCGGGAGCCGACTCGTGATCGGACTGTTCGCGTTCCTCGTTGCGCACGTCTTCCTGAGCTACTTCGTCTCCATCCCGCACCTCTACGAAATGATGACGCACAGCCCGCGTGAGAACTGGGGAGCGTTCGTTTTCATGTTCGCGATGACTGCGATGCTGTGGTTCGACCTCGCGTGGTTTCGCGAGCAGTTCTGCATCATCATGTGTCCCTACGGACGCATCCAAGGCGCGCTGACCGACGACAACACGCTCGTCATCGGCTACGACGAAAAGCGCGGCGAGCCACGCGGGAAAAAAGGCGTGGCCACCGGCGATTGCGTGGACTGCAAAAAGTGTGTGCAGGTCTGCCCCACCGGAATCGACATCCGGCAGGGCATGCAGCTCGAGTGCATCGGCTGCGCAGCGTGCATTGACGCGTGCGACAGCGTGATGGCAAAAGTCGGGCGCGACCCCGGACTCATTCGTTACGATTCGTTCAACGGCCTCCAGCGAAAGCCGCGCAAGATCCTCCGGCCCCGCATCATTTTCTACACGGTCATGCTTCTCGTCGGAGTCGGCGCACTGACTCTTGCTCTGAGCCGCTTCCAGTCGCTGACCGTGTCGATGAACCGCCTCAGCAGCGCTGCGTATTTTCTGGACGGTCCCGACGAAATGACGATCCGAAACCAGTTCATGCTCCGCATCATGAACAAGCGGAGTGCGGCCACCGACTACGTGATTGAGGTGCTAAATCCACCCGCCGGCTTCGATGTCAGCGGTATCGAAAAACCCTACACCATCCCCGCCGAAAGCGCAGAGACTGTGACGCTCATCATGCGGCTTCCGCGTGCGAATTTCAAAAAGGACATCGCGCTCAAAGTGCGCATCTCAAGCGCGGACCGGAAGTCCAGCATCGAGCGAACCATGACATTCCTTGGACCCAAAATATGAAAAAACGCCCGTGGCTCTGGATCGTATTCGCCTACGCCATCTTCATGGCGCTCACGATTTCGTTCGTCGTGTTCGCCATCAAACACAAGCAAGCGGACGTGCCGCTAAAACCAATCGCACAAAGCCGATGAGCGTCGATGCTGCAAAGTGGCACGAGCGCCCCGCTCGTGAATGTGTCCCGGACGCCCTCGTCCGGCACGGGCGCTCCGGCGAAGCCGTCACAAATCCGCTGCGCGTTTCGCCACGAACCGCCCGGGGCGGGCGGGACACGATCACGAACGAGGGCGTTCGTGCCACTAACTAAAATGGACATCCCATCCGTCAGTACACCAGCCGCCGCATTCGTCGCAGGACTCGCCACGAGCCTGCACTGCGCCGGGATGTGCGGACCGCTCGCATGCGCCATCCGCGCAAAGCCCGCGCAATACCACATCGGGCGGCTGATTTCCTACACGGCGGTCGGTGCGTTGCTCGGCGGAGTGGGCTGGAGCGTCCGCGCCGTGCTGGATGGAAACTTCGCGCGCTTTGTCCCGTGGCTTCTCGCTGCCGTGCTCGTGATCATCGGTTTCGGTCTCGATAAGAAAATCCCGCAACCGCGTTTCGTTTCGCGCATTCTGTTTCGCGTGAAATTGAGCAAGACACTCGGCTGGCTCACTCCGTTGCTTCCCTGCGGGCCGCTCTGGCTCATGTTTGGCGTCGCCATTCTCGCCGGAACCTGGCTCAGCGGTGCGGCGCTGCTGGCGAGCTTTGCCGCGGGCACCATTCCGCTCTACGCGCTTTTGCAAACGGGAATGCTCAAACTTCAATCGCGCGGCCCGACTCCGTGGCTGCCGAGATTTCAACAAGCCCTCGCTCTCACCGCCGCCGCGCTCCTCGTGTGGCGTGCAATGCTTCCAAGTCATGATTGCTGCCACTAGCTCCAAAGTCTGTATCCACTGCGGCACCAAATTCCGCGCAAACAGCGTGCGCCCCGATTTCTGCTGCGCGGGTTGTGAATTCGTCCACGGGCTGATCAAGCAGAACGGACTCTCGCAATTCTACGAGCTCCAGGATGGCGGCGTGTTCCCCGTGAAGTCGGTCGTCTTTCAGCAACGCGACTACGAATGGCTGGAGCAACTACTCGCCGACGGACGGGGAGAACTGGAGCTCGATCTGCAAGGAATCTCCTGCATCGGTTGTGTGTGGCTCATCGAAAAGCTGTTTGAGAAAAAGCCCGGTGCGCTTGCAATTCACGTCGATCCGACACTCGGTCGTATCAACATGAAGTGGCACCCCGGTGAACTCGACGTGCTCGCTTTCGCGCGCGAGATTCAGACGTTTGGGTATCTCGTCGGTCCTGTGGGCGGCGTGAAGCGCAGCAATCGCGCGCTGATTATCCGGCTGGGGATTTGCGCCGCGCTGGCGATGAACGCGATGCTTTTCACGCTTCCGGGTTACCTTGGAATGAAGGCGGATTTTGCGCTGGCCGAGCTATTTCACCGCGTCACGTTCGCCTGCAGCACCCTGAGCTTTGTCATCGGCGGAAGTTACTTCTTCGGACGAACATGGCACAGCCTTCGCGCCGGTGTGCTGCATATCGACCTCCCGATTTCACTCGGGCTCGCCGCTGCATATATCGGCTCGATCGTCGCGTGGATGCACAATGCGTCGGACTTCCTCTACTTTGACTTCATCAGCATCTTCACGTTTCTGATGCTCGCCGGGCGCTGGACGCAGGAAGCCGCAGTCGCCGCGAACCGCAACCGCCTTCTCGATTCCACAATCCGCATCCCGCATCCGCAGCAGGGCCAGCGGTTCGTCGTCCCACCGGGCGGAATCGTGCCGGTAAAAGCGAAACTCCTCAGCCCCGGCGCGACGCTCGGAATGGAATGGATCTCGGGCGAAAGCGAGTCGCGCACCGCGCGTGCCGGGCAGCTCGTTCCCAGCGGAGCCATCGCACTGACACGCGAGCCAATCGAACTGGAAGCCGCTGAATCCTGGCAGGACAGCGTCCTCGCTCGGATGCTCGACACCACACCGCAGACCGACCGCCGGGCCCGCGGCTTGGAGCGATTCATCCGGGTCTATCTCGTCATCGTGCTCATCGTGGGATGCAGCGCATTTGCCTATTGGATGGGCAGCGGACAAGGGATCATTCGCTCGCTGCAGGTGCTCACGAGCATCCTTGTCGTCTCGTGCCCATGCGCCGCGGGAGTGGCGCTGCCGCTGGCCGAGGAAGTCGCGACCGCCCGCGCGCGGCGAGCCGGGGTGCTTGTCCGCGAGCCGGGAGTCTGGGATCGCCTGCCAAACGTGGACACCGTCGTCTTCGACAAAACCGGGACGCTTACACTCGAAACACTCGCCCTCAAAAACCCGGAAGCACTTTCGGATCTCAGAGCCGCCGATAGGGTCGTCCTCATGTCGATGGTGAACGACAACATGCACCCAGTGGCCTCGTGCCTCCGCGAGCATTTGATGTCGATGAACATCGCAGGTTCCGCCGAGACCACGGAGCAAATCGGCCTCGGTGTGGAGCTCCAACGCGATGGACACGCCTACCGGCTCGGACGCAGTGGTTGGGCCGCAGAAGCAACGGGCGACTGCATCTTCGCCCGCGACGGCGAGTGTCTCGCGGCGTTCAACTTCGGCGATGAACTCCGCGAGGATGCCGGCGAGGAGTTCAGCGCGCTCCGGGAGCAAGGCTACGACTTGCATATTCTGAGCGGCGACAACTCCGCCAAAGTCGCGACCATGGCAGCACGTCTCGACGTTCCCGCCGCCCGCGCACACGGCGCACTTTCCCCCGATGAAAAAGCGGCGTGCCTTCGCAAAATCGGCCCGCAACGCACGCTCATGATCGGCGACGGTGCAAATGATAGTCTCGCATTCAACACCAGCCTCTGCACCGGCACACCCGCCATCGACCGCGGATTGCTGGAGCAAAAAG
Source organism: Verrucomicrobiaceae bacterium (assembly GCA_043728745.1). Lineage (GTDB taxonomy): Bacteria > Verrucomicrobiota > Verrucomicrobiia > Chthoniobacterales > Chthoniobacteraceae > SXWH01. The sequence goes on along the minus strand of JAYTMG010000838.1, from coordinate 6,205 downwards.
CCGACTTCTATTTCCTCGGCCGCAGTCTCCGCGGAATCCGCTCGCTCCTCGACATCGCACTCGCCAAGCGCTCGACCGTTCGCGCCGTTCTGACGTTCGCCGTGACTTACAACATTGCAGCCGTCGCGCTCAGCATCTCCGGCAAAATGTCTCCGCTGCTCGCCGCGATCCTCATGCCGCTCAGCAGCCTCGTGACGATTGCGATCGTGCTGGCGAAACTACGCCGGAACTAACGGTTCGCTTCCACCCATCGCACGGCTGTGTGCATCAGCTCGGTGGCGCTTTTGATTTCCAGTTTCTCTTTGATGTGCCCGCGATGCACCGCGACGGTTTTGCCGCTGAGATGGAGCTGGTCCGCGATTTCTTTCGTCGTCCGACCTTCGCCGAGCAATCGAAATACTTCGAATTCACGGTCGCTCAGTTTATCGACCGGCGAGGCTGATGCTCGCTGGCTCGGAGCGTGCATCGCATTGAGAATCTTCGCCTGGATGCGATCGCTTACGTAGATGTTCCCGCTGAGCACATGTCGGATTGCTGCGAGCATTTTCTCCGAGCCTGCTTCCTTCATTAAAAAACCGCGGGCTCCTGCGCGGATCGCGCGCTCGGCGTAGAGGAGTTCGTCGTGCATGCTCACCATCAGCACTCGTTGCGCAGGTTTCATCGCGATGATGTCTTTTAGAAAATCCAGCCCGCTCCGGCCCGGAAGTGTGATGTCCGTGATGATGAGGTCGGGCTTGAAAGCGAGGAACCGTTGGACGCCTTCCTCGGCACTGCTTGCGATCCCGCACACCTCAATGTCCGGCTGAGCGTTAAGCATGAGAGTAAACCCCGTGAGGACGATCGGATGATCGTCCACGAGAAAGACGCGGTGCTTCGCGATTTTGCGCGGAGGCTTTTTGCTCATGGTTGGCAGTAGAGCGTACAAGTGACGCGAACTCCACTGCCAGGATTCGAGTTAAACTCGAGATTTGCCCCGATCAAGTGCGCACGATGCTGCATCGTCACAAGGCCCAGGCCGGTCTTTCCAGTCTCCGCTGGCATCCCTTTTCCGTCGTCAGTTACGACGAGTTCTAGCCGCGCACCGGAACGGGAAAGCTGAATGGTGACTGACTTCGCGCCGCTGTGACGAACAGCGTTGGTGACGGCTTCCTGTGCGATTCGGTAAAGCTGTGTGGCGAGGCGTGTATCAGAAATTCGCACGGTCTCCGCACATGCGAGTGCGCAATCGACCCGTCCCCCGGACTTTGTCATTTCCGCCAGTTCGCGGAGGGCGTTCATGAGCCCGTCATCTTCGAGCGCGATGGGCGAAAGTCCGTGGGAAAGCTGCCGAGTTTGCGTGATCGTTTGGCGAATGTGCTTCGATATATCCTGCATCGCGGAAACGAGGCCGGGGGCTTCGCGCTTCACTTTTTCCACGAGCGCATAGTTCATCATTTCGAGCGCGGTCAAATGTTGCCCGAGGCCGTCGTGTAGGTCTTGCCCGATGCGGCGCTGCTCACGCTCGATCACCTCCAGCAGTTGTTTTTCGAGTCGTGCGCGCTCAGCTTCTATCCGCTTTCGAGCAGTGATGTCAGTGCGGATGGCGACAAATTGCGCCGGACGGTCGTTCACGGCATCGAATGGGTAAATCGTCGTATCGACCCAGTAAAAGGAGCCGTCTTTTGCGCGGTTGCGGATCTCGCCCCGCCAGATTTTCCCGCGGCTGATCGTGGCCCAAAGATCCCGGAAGAAATCCTTTTGGTGGAGCCCTGAGTTGATGATTCGATGATCCTGCCCGATCAACTCGCGGCGCGGGTATCCTGAGATTTCGCAAAACTTGTCGTTTACGTAAGTGATCCGACCGGCTGAGTCGGTGATGGCGACGATGGAGTGCGCATCAAGGGCGGCTTTATATTGGGCTAGTTCAGAAACCATTGAGTGAAGGATTTCATCGGATACGGGATCGCCGATTTGGCAAGCTCAGGCTGCGATCGGGTAAGCGAGATTGTCCCGGAATGCAGTTGGGGATTCGCCTACAAGTCGGCGGAAAATCCGGTTGAAGTGCGTGAGCGACTGAAACCCCACCTCGAACGCGATCTCACTTACTCGGAGTGTCGGATTTCCGAGCAGCTCCTTCGCGCGCTCGACCCGCAGGCGGGAGACGTATTCTGTGAAATTCAGGCCGGTGTGCCGTTTGAACAGTTTGCAAATGTAGAAGGTGCTTGTGAACGCCGCCTTCGCAACATCGGTGAGGGTGAGATCCTCCTCAAGATGCTCGGAGATGAACGCCTTCGCGCGGATGATCGCGATGGGCTCGGCATTGGCTTGGTGAAGCGCGATTTGATTGCTCCGCACGCCGAGATGTTCGGCAAACTTCTCCAGCATCGTGACAAAGCCGGTCAGTTGATTGCGCGGTATCACGGGAGTTTCATTGTAGGCGGCCATCGCTTTACTGACGTCGATGGATGGGCTCAACTTTTTCACGTTGCTCCTCACTTGTGCAAGCTGCTCCCCAGTCGGGGCGTGCGTGAGGACTTGGCCGGTTGCAAGAATCCCGATGCGTTCGTGGCCGAGTTTCACCGGCACAGCGACCTCAGTTATTCCGAAATGGCAGCGCATGACCGCCGTTCCGTCCGTTGCTGATTTGGTGAGGCGTTCCTGCAGGTTGAGGCAGGCGGCGCATGTCGCGCTCTTTTGCGCCATCATCGCGCAAAACTTGTTCTCGTTCTTCTTTCCGTGAAACGGCGGGTTCCACGTCTCGGTCGGACGAAGAGTCAATGGAAGCCCGGTTGCGTCGCAATAGGCGCGCTCGTATTCGCGGTAAAAGTCGGAGTCGTTAATCGTGCTGAGAAGTGCGGTGGTTGAGTTCATGGCGGAACTGTGCCAGACCACCAGGCGCTGCGATATTGGGCTGCACTACCCGACGTGAGAGGGATGTCGGTACGATGGGGATAGGACTCTTTCCTATGGCAACATTGCGTCGTCCGGGCGCACTGTCAGCACCGGACAAGGCGCATGACGCACGATTTTTTCAGCGACACTTCCGAGCAGCACATGCCGCAAACCAGTGTAGCCGTGGGTCGCCATGATGATCATGTCGCACTTTTGCTCGCGGGCGACTACGATGATTTCCTGCCATGCGCGGCCAAATCGGACAATCGGTGTCACCTTTCCAGCCGTGTCCGCGCAAATGCTGCGGAGCTTCGCCAGCAACTGCTCCCGGCTTTCGCTGGCGAAATCTCCCGTGGGAAACGGAGGAATCATCCAGTCGCCGGGATAGACGACCTGCTCGACGATATGGACTAGAACGAGCTGCGCTTTAAATTGCTTCGCGAACGCGAGCGCATACGGCACTGCCTTGATGGAAGGGCCTGAAAAATCCACCGGCACCAAAATGCGCTTCAGCGGCACTGGCGCTTTCGTTGTCTTTCGTGCGCGCACGGAGGTCACGACGGATTTGCGAGGCGCAACGCTCTTTTTGGAAGACATGGTCGTTTTCATACTGCTGCGAATTTACAATATTGTTCCAAACAGTGCTTCCCCTCCATTGTTCAAGGAGCGTTCTTTTTTGCAGTCTCACGCTGGGCTGCAATGCGCGGTGACGCTGCGCGAAAAGAACCGGGCAACATGCCCGATACTATGCCCAAAGCCGGCGTAGCTTCTCCCTATCCGGAACCCCGAGGGGAAACTTTGATGCATGAGCGTGGTCGGCGATTCCCGCGAATTGACGGAGGGCTTCATGGATGTGCTCCGGCCGTACTCTGATTCCTTTTTCTTTGTCGCAGAGCAACGTCTCCGGCACAATCGGAACGCCGAATTGCTTTTCGTCGGTCGCACCTATGACCCGGTCGCCTTTGATGCCCGGACCAATGAACATGATGGAGCCGATGGACCAATGATCCTTCCCGTTCCCCTTGTTGTAATCCGGCGTTCGGCCCATCTCGCTTTGGATAATGACCACAAGCTTGTCGCGAATTTTGAGCTCCTCCGCCCGGCGAATGAAATACGCAATCCCGGCGAGAAATTCAGGAATGAGTTTCATCTGGTCCGCGTCGTTGTTTTGGTGGCTGTCGAATTGACCGATGCTGAGATTTGCGGAAACGCACACGCCTGCCTTGAATGATGCGAGTGCGATTTCCGCCTGTTGCGAAAGGCGTTCTTTCGGAATGTTTTTCGGGATGTGCGGCGTGATACGCTGCATCGCTTTGGAGTTCACCTGCGCGGCGTACAGCATGCTCTCGGCCCTTTGCTGGCGCGGGAGTAAAGGCAGAGGCGCGTGTCGCGCCCGTTGTTCTGCGAGCGCTTTTTCGATTCGTGAAAGCGCGAAATCATCGTGGTAGGGCGAGCGGATATTGCCCTCCACAGAATCGGCATTTGCGATCCGCTGGAGCGACGGGAGATACGGCACGCGGGACATCGCGACGACGTTACCGGTGTTGGAATAGTTTCCGAATGTGAGGAACGAGAGCGGGCACGTCGGCCCTTTGCAGGCCGCTACGAGCGCTGCGAACGTCGGGTAGGCAAGGCTGTCGAGCTTGCCGGTGGCCATGTAGCGCGCACCGGGGGAATGGTTGTTCACCGAGTAATCGAGCCCGTTCAGCACGAGAAGCTCGTTGCCGAAATCAGCGAAGAATTCCTCGTTGCTCATGCCGCCCTGACGATGCGGCCCGGTCGGCGCAAATTTGTGCGCCCCCTTCGTGAGGATGTCTCCTTCTTTGTAGAGCCGGTTGATTCCCCCCGTGCCCTTAGGGTCCATAATGTAAGTCGTATCCCAACCCCCGGAAGCGTTGAACACCACGTAGAACGGCCCCTCATAAGGAGGCGCTTCCTTCGGGTCCGCACGCAGCAATGAAGTGAAACCGCCCGGAATGGCGAAGCTGAGCCCGGCAAGCCCGCAGAGTTTGATGAAATCGCGTCTCATGGTTTTATTCGTAAAGGAATTCGTGCTGGCGAAGGAGATAAGTCAAAACGCCGCGCCATGCCCGCACGGTGTATTTCGGGTCCGCTTGCTTCTCCGCAGGAAGGCTCCGGCGGCAGTCATACTTTTCCTGCGAATCGACCTTGCGCCCTGCGGCATCGGCGATAATTCCTGAAAATAGCTCGAATGAGCGGGCGACTTCCGGCGACTCGGGTGTGTCGAAGCGACCGAGAATACGCTGGTGCAAATGGACAATCGATCGCCGAATTTTTTCGTCATCCTCGGCGGACGCCCCCGGAACGACATCGGGCTCGATGCTGGGAAAGAGGATGCGTTCTGCCGACGGGCGGCTGAAATCGAGTGCTGTCTGCCGGCAAGCAACATCGTTGGCGAGGATTCGGTGTATGGCACCCATCGCCCCGCTTGGATCGGCTGCGCGCTCGGTTACTTCCTTGGAATCGATTCCGCCGTAGAGCATCGCCATTTGCTCCGTCAGCTTCCCCCACGGCTTGCCGAAAATGGCACCCACTTTGCGCTCCACCTGCTCCGGCGACAGCATCCGGACGAGGCCGATGTCGTCCAGTTCCGCAATCCGCGCCGGACTCGACGCAGCGGTCGCAAGCCCGTCCGCTCGATAGAAATCCGACATGATCCAGGCTTTGACGATCCCCTTGAAATTAAACTGCGTCTGCGCGAACTGCGCGGCGATTCTCTCGATTTGTTTGCGTTGCGCGAGATACGCTCGTTGCTTCGCCGCGTGGAGCGGGTCGTCGAGATCTTTGGGCGGAAGAAGCGGTCTCCGTCCCGTGAGCAAATAGGCAACGTGCCCCACCATCGCAGTCGCAAAACGAGGGTCCTTCGCGGTGCGCTCGCCCAGCCATTGCAGAGCGCGCCACCGGTCCTCGGGCGGAAGATTCTCGCCTTCAAAGCCCGCGCCAAACATGTCTGTAAACCATCCTTCCTTGCGCCGCCCATACACGCCCTCAAAGCGCCAGTAGTCTTGAAAAATTCCCGCCACCGGGTCCAATGTCTTATGGCACACGACGCACTCGGAAGCCTGCATCGTAGGGATCTCGTATTTCGCAGAAACCGCCGCCGCGTCGGACACCCGCGCGGCGAGCTCCAGCACATCGACGCCGAGGAAGTGTTGGTAAAACATTCGTGCGCGCAGTCGGTTACGATTGGTTTCCGTCGTGGGATAACGGCGCAGATATTACTCCGGCAAGAATAAGCAGTGACATTTATCAGGCAGCGGCGGCGTAACGAACGTGTTCTGCTTGAAAGTAGGCAGCGACTCGTGCGGGAGAT
>JAYTMG010000837.1:0-2617 GCA_043728745.1 Verrucomicrobiaceae bacterium | reverse complement strand
CGTCTCACCGGTGACGCTGCTGACTCACGGCGCCGGAGTCCGAACCCGGTAGTAGCGAGGGCGGAAGCCTACGGAACGTTCGGTGCGCCGGGAGTGGGCGTGCTGGAGAAGTTCCAATCGACGCTGGCGTCGTCCGTGTCTCCGCCGTTTGGCAGTCGGCACAGGCTGCCGCTCGCTGTGTTCGAATCCGCTATGGATACGTTGAGAGCCGTGCCCTCGACCAGGCTTACAGTCCCGGCGATGCCGGTGAGGGTTGCCGCCGTGATGGAGCCCTCGTAGGACAGGCTGTCGATTGGCATGCCGCTGAGGTTGTCGAAGAGCAAAACCCCATCGGGTGAACCATTTTGAATCGCATCCTGAGCCGGCCAGGTTGCGAGAGGCGGGGTGAAGCGCAGCGCTCCGGGATCGGTGACAACTGCGGCTGCACACACCACGAGGTATCCGTGGCTCGGGAGTGAACCGGCAGCGCCGAGCTCCACACGCCGGTACTCGGTGTTGTTGGAGCCGTTGACAAATATGAGGGAAATATTGGTGAGGTCCACGGCGCTGGCACTGGCGTTGTATATCTCCACAAACTCTCCGTTGTCGGTTCCGGATTGGTCGTAATCGGTCTCATTGATCACGAGGTGCCCGAGACCCGTCTCGATGCTGATCGTGCTTTGCTGGGAACTGATTCCGAGCGTCGCTGTGATCGTCGTGTTGCCGTCGCCGGCACCACCTGTGAAGCTGAAAGTCGCCGTGATTTGTCCCTGCGGCACCGTCACTGTCGCGGGCAGCGAGCCCAAATTTGCCGGGTTCGCCGCAAGCGCTATGGTGGTTCCGCCCGCGGGGGCGGGTTCATTCAAGGTAATGGCAAAACCTTTGGTTTCATTGGGACTGATCGTGACGCTTGCCGGAGTGAGGGACTGAAGAACGGGAGGCGTGATTTCGCTGTAAACCTGGACGGTTGCGTTGAGCGACGTCCCACCGAGTGTCGCGCTTAGAGATGCGGTGCCCTCCAACAGACCGTTCACGAGGACCGGAGCCGAAGTCTGCCCGGCTGGGATCGTCACGCCGCCGCCGAGCACCGTCAGTAAATTGGAATTGGATGGGGTAATCGAAATGAAAATATCGCCCACGGCCGGAGACGCGATGCTCACAGTGAGAGGAGTCGGGACGGTGGGCACGCCGATTCCGCCGACGATCACAAACGCCGGCTGCGGGCCAAAATCCGATAGCAAGGGGATGGACAACACGAAGTCGCTTGCGTCGCGTGGATGAATTTTTGAAACACCTCCGCGCAGTGATCTATCTTCGAAAACGAATACAGCAAAAACAGGGTTAATTGTTGATAGTGGAGTTCAAAGAGGACTCGAAGGCGATAGGAGATTGAAAGTTGAGGGAGCTATGGAGGCGGACGGGGTTGTAGAAGGTTTCGATGTAGTCAAAAATCATGGAATGGGCGATGGCGCGGCTAGGAGGGATGAAGGAGCCGAAGCATTCGGATTTGAGGGTGGCCCAGAAGGACTCCATGGTGGCGTTGTCGTAGCAGTTTGCTTTGCGGCTCATGCTTTGAGTGATGGAGCAAAGGGCGAGACGGCGGCGGAAGTGGGCGCTGGTGTACTGGCAGCCGCGGTCGCTGTGGTGGATAATACCGGCAAAAACAGCGTGGGAGCGGGCTTGCAGGGCGCGGTCGAGAGCGGCGGAGGGGAGCGCGGTGTCGAGCGAATCGAGAGTGCTCCAGCCGATGATGCGGCGGCTAAAAGCATCCATCTCAGCGGCGAGATAGAGCCAGCCCTCGGCTGTCTGGATATAGGTTATATCGGTGAACCAGATCTGGTTGAGGCGCTCGGCAGCCGGGCGACCAAGAAGGTGGTTGGGAGCCACCGGTGAGGATTTGTCGGCGATGGTAGTGCGAGGGATGAAGCGGGCTTTTTGCCGCACTCGGAGGCCGTTTGCGCGCATGAGTTTGGAGATGCGATTTTTGCCGTGGCGCACGCCTTGAGCACGGAGGGAGCGCATGATGCGCTCGCAGCCGTAGACGCCGCGGGCGGCCAGGAAAGTGGAGCGGATTTGAGAGGCGAGGGCGGCATCTTGCGAGCGGCGCTTGCGTCGCGGTTTGCGCAAGTGGGAGTAGTAGCCGCTCCGGCTGCAATCGAGAGCAGCAGAGGCTTCGAGGATGTGCATGTCCGGGTGATTATGAAGGATTGCGTGCATCAGCGCGAAGCGGTCGGATGTTCCTGGGCAACAATGGCCAAGGCTTTTTTTAAAATGTCGCGCTGCCGGGAGACGGCGTCGAGTTCGCGGCGCAAATCGGCCAGTTCCACCGCATGGGCGACGGCTCCGGCAGCGCCTGCGCTCACCTGCTGCGCGCTACGCGCTTGCAGGTTCGCTGCGGCGCTGCCGGAGCCGAAGAGGTCCTTCCAATCGCGCAGGTTCCAGACGGAGACGCCCAGCTCGCGGGCGAGTTGGGAAGCGCTGCGTCCGCCTTCCAAAAGGGCGACAGCATCGCGCTTAAACTGCTCATCATAGCGGCGGCGTTTTACTTTGTTTGTGTTTGGTTTTTCAGTTGTCGGATTCATTTTTGCTTTGGGTTCTTTACCCCACTTTCGCTGTTCACTGAATCGAAGATGGTTCA
>JAYTMG010000836.1:0-3187 GCA_043728745.1 Verrucomicrobiaceae bacterium | reverse complement strand
TCTTCGTTTCCAGCATCGCCATCCCGCTCAGCCACCGAGCGAAAAAATAGCCAACCACAGCGGAGAAGATGACTGTCAAAGCCATCCACGCCCGTCGCTTCGCCTTCGGCAAAGTCTCGTACGCTCGGAACCCAAGCCAATCCCTCAAAAACCACCTTACCCCCGCCGCAATGGACTCCGGCGAGCGCAGCAGCAGCAGCGGGGCAATGAAAACGCTGGAGACGAGGTGCCAATGCGTATCCCACCGAATGGCGATCCACCAATACAGCGCCACGGCAAACACCGTCTCCACACAAGCGAGCACCGAGACTTTCCCCGCCGCCCGGCTCGCCAGCGTCGCCCGCCACACCCACTGCCGTTCCGGCTGCGGGGATGCTGCCGTGTCGGTTGTTACTTGCGGGTTTTCCATCGTCCCCACCGCGATACCGCATCGTCGCCCCTCCGCCAATCAAATCATTTTCGGGAGACATACATGCGGCCTACTTTGGCAAAGTCGGTGGGTTCACGGCATCATTGCCTGCCTCCCCGAAAACCGAACGACATTTGTTTTAATCCCGAACGCCGCGATTGCGTGTCGTGGCTCACGCAGCCCTCTGCGTGAACCTCCCCTCGCGAAGCGCACTTTTTCTGGTGGCACGCGCACTGGATCTGCGCTTCGCGTAAAAGGGTATGCCGTTGGCTATCTTCGGTTCACGCAGAGGGCTGCGTGAGCCACGACTCCGAGACTCGCACTTCAATCGCGGCGTTCGGGTTAATTCAGGCCCGTCTCTTCCGGAGCTTCCGCGACGAGTTTGAACCACGGGCCGAAGGTGCTCGTCATTTCCCGCCAGATGCTTGCGGCGCGCTCGATTTGTAGGACTTCTTCGTGGTCGGCTTTGCGGACGAGCCAGGAGCGCTGGGCGAGTTCGCCTTCGATCTGTCCGCCGGTCCATCCGCTGTAGCCGACGAATGCGCGGACGGTGTGATGCTGTGTGGCGGCGAGTTGTCCGGCCTCTTCCAGCGAGATGTGGTGTTTGCACTCGAAGAGCCGTTTATCCGGATGCCAGCGAAATGCGGCGAGGAGCATTTTGTCGGGCTCTACGGGGCCGCCGTGCAGGACGGGCACTCGCGCGAGTTGCTGCCCGACTTCCTGGTCCGCGAGCAATTCGCCGACGAGTTTCCCGGTCGGGCGGTTGAGCACGAGGCCGAAGCTGCCTTGCTTGCCGTCGTGGTCGGCAAGCATGATGACGGTGCGGCGAAACGTCGGCTCCATGAGGCTCGGGTGAGCGATCAAAAGGCTGCCTGCCAGACTCGATGAAGTGGTTACCGGTTCACGCACGTTGCGAATGTAGCACGCCATTGGCGCGCGTCCACTTTAACGCTTTGCGACGACGACGGAGATGACTTCCACTTCGTGCTCTCCAGTCTCGGTGGGGGCGGAGACGCGGTCGCCGGGCTTTTTGCCGATGAGGGCCTGGGCCATTTGCGAGAGGTAGCTGATGATGTGTTTTTCCGGGTCGGTGTCCCATGCTCCGAGGACGGAGTAGGTTTCTTGCACGCCGTCTTTCATGCGCTTGATGACGACGGTCGTGCCGATCTCGACGACTTCGGCTTTCACGTCGCGGAAGTCGGTGCCGCGGGCGCGGGCGAGGTCGCGCTCAAGCTCGATTTTCTGCCGGGTGAGCACGCGTTGCTGTTCCTTCGCGCTCTTGTATTCGAAGTTTTCGCGAAGGTCGCCGTAGTCGCGGGCGATCTGGATGTCTTGGCGGTTCTGCGGGATCTTCTTGTTCACAAGGACTTCGAGTTCGCCCTTGCGGCGTTCGAGGCTTTCCCACGAGACGATGAGCTCGGTCTTTGGCGCTTCTTCGCGGCCGGTGATGACGTCTTCGAGCTCGGGGTAAACGCGGACGATTCGCCCGAGGAGCGAGCGCTTGTTCAGCTCCTCGAAGATGGGCGTCATGATGAGCTTGCGCATCGCTTCACGGAGTTCGTCGGCCTCGGCGGATTCGATGAGGTCGAGGATGAGCTGCTTGTCGTTCATCAAAAGATCGTGCAGGCGGCGGTCACGCTTTTCTTTGAACTGGTCGCGTTCCATGGCCCCGAGCGCGGCGCTGAGTGTGCGTGGCGTGAGGGCGACTTCTTTGAAGACTCCGTTGCGCTCTTCGCAGAGCCAGTGGACGCCTTCCGCAGTGATGCTCTGGTCGCGGATGGCGCGGTCGAGGGCGACGCCGAATTCATCGACCTTGCCCTTTTCGACAAGCAGCCGTGCGGCTTCGGGGACGACTTTGCTGTTGCCGCGCATGAAGATGCTGATGGCCTTGGGTGCCCAATGTTCATCGAATGCTTCGGGCAGGGAGAGGACGGCTTTTTTGAGCTTCGAGACGGGGAGATCGCCGAGGAGCGTGGAGAGCTTTGTTTCTTCGTCGCGGAAAATTCCGGCGATGGTGAGCGACTCCGTACCTTTCGAGAGCGATGGGAATTTCGAGACGATTTCATCGCGAACGACGATGAGCTGGATGGCCTCGGCTGTTTGCAGCTTCACGGCTTTTTTCGCGGCGTCTTCGATGGCGTTGATGACGGGGACCAGCACCGATGGGTCGGTGAATGCGAGCAGTGCCTTCGTGAGGTTGTCGAGTGCGAGAATCTGATCCTTCAGCGTGCGGGCATTGCGGAATCCGGTGAGGAGTTCGTCCGTCTGGGAGAGCGCTTCTTCGCGCAGGATAAAGTGTTCGGTTTTCTTCTGCGGGACGCCGACGAGCGGGTCGGCCTTGAGAGCGCGCTTGGCTGCTTCCCACCACTTTTTAAATGCAGGCTCGGCGAAAACATCGGGCACGAGCTGCTGGGTGATTTGCTCCTGCGATGCGCGTCCGCCGATGCTGGCGAGGACGATGCGGACGACTTGGCTCGGGTCCGATTGCGCCAGTTTGCGGACGCCTTCCATGTCGCGATATTTGCGGGCGGCGATGTGGTCCGGTGTGAGCGGCACAAGGCTCTCGGCGGCGTATTCGCTTTTCATCGGGTGCCCCTTCTTGTTGCGGAAGTCGATGACGGTAGTGCCGAGCACGAAATCATGGGAGTTGATGACTCCGTATCCCCAGCTTTTGTGCTGCACATAAGTCCCTGGTGTGAGCAGAGCGAGCGCGGCGCCGGCGCTGTCTGACAATTTCCCTGCCTCAATGGCTTTCTTAATATCCTCGGTCATAGTCCA
>JAYTMG010000835.1:0-1712 GCA_043728745.1 Verrucomicrobiaceae bacterium | reverse complement strand
CGCGTCGTGTTCGTCGGCATCACCCAGCAAAATCTGGAATTTCCCCACGCGCCATTTCTGCACCGCCGCGAACTCACGCTGATGGCCAGCCGCAACGCGCACACACGGGACTTCACGCGAATCATCTCGCTCATCGAAGATGGCCGAATCGACACCGTGCCTTGGATCACGCACCACGCATCATTCGATGAAATGACGGAGGTTTTCCCAAGCTGGGTAAAACCGGAAACCGGCGTCATCAAGGCAGTCGTGCATCTGGACTAAACTCTCCTTCAACGCCAATTGCGGACTCGGTCAAGCAAGACAGCACCGAGGATGACGAGGCCGAGGACCACTTTTTGCGTGTAGCTCTCGACGTTCATGAGGTTCATCCCATTCTGGATGACCGCGATAATGAATGCGCCGATGAGCGTGCCGAACATCTTCCCCTCGCCGCCGCTGATGCTCGTGCCGCCGACCACCACTGCGGCGATGACATAAAGCTCATACATGTTTCCGTAAGTCGCCGAACCGCTCTTAAACAAAGACGCCTGCACGACGCCGCCGATTCCTGCGAGCAGGGCGCTCGTGATGTATGCGAACAAAATCACACGCTGAACAGGAACGCCGGAGAGTCGGGCCGCCTCGCGATTTCCACCGACTGCGTAGATGTAGCGACCGAGTGTCGTGCGGGCCATGAGGACGTGTGCGCCGAGGTAGAGGGCGACCATCAGCACGACGGCGTTTGGCAGGCCGAAAAGGTCTGCGCCGCGCCCGAGCCAGACGAACGAATCGGGGATTTGGTAAATCGACTGCCCGGCTGAAAGCATGTATGCGAGCCCGCTCCCGACGAGCATCATCGCGAGCGTAACGATGAACGGCGGCACGGAAAACCGCGTGATCATGACGCCGGAAAATCCGCCCACCGCTCCGCAAATCAGGATCGCGGCGAGACACGCGCCAATCATGATGCCCGTGCCAGCGCCGATTCCGCCGCCGTAGTCCCGGATGATCCGCGTGGCGACGACAGCGGACAGCGCGATGACGCTGCCTACGGAAAGATCGATGCCGCCGGTGATAATGACCATCGTCATGCCGATGGCGATAATCGCGATGACGGCGATTTGGTTCGCGATGTTGAGCAGGTTGTCGGACTTCAAAAACGTCGGCGACCGATAGCTCTTTGGCGCAATCACGGAAGGCGCGCCGAGCGCGTGGAAGTCTGTTTTGATATCCTCGAAAACAGCCCACGTCGAAGCGACTCGCGTGCAGGCGATGGCATCGATTTTCTCACCAGCGGCGCTCAGTTTCACGAGCGATTCGCGTGCGTCCTTCGGCTCGCCTTTCGCGACGCTGAGGACTTTGCCGCCCGCCGCTGCGAACTCGCGGGCGAGCGCATCCGCAAACTCCGGGTCGCCGGATTGTGTGCTTGCGGCGACGACGATGCGCGCGGTTTTCCCGTGCTTTTCCTGAATGGCGGCGGCGACTTGTTTTGCGCCGGCCTCGCCGGCGGGCCACTGCTCTTTCGTGGTGACGACGCTGAAAAATGCGCAGAGCAGCAGGAGCACGAGCACCATTCCGTAGTCGGCGAGAAAGCGTGAGTTTTTCATAAGTCAGGCGAAAGCGAGCTGCATGATTTGCTCTTGCGTGGTCGAGCGAGCGTCGGCGAATTCGCCGGTGATTCGGCCTTCGTGCATGACGAGGATGCGGTCGGCCATGCCGAGCACTTCGGG
>JAYTMG010000834.1:0-5958 GCA_043728745.1 Verrucomicrobiaceae bacterium | reverse complement strand
TGCGCTCGCTTTTGGCTCCCTGCTTTCCGTCCTCCTCGCCGGCGGATTGCAAAACTTCCGCATCTTCCGTTGGCTCCTGCTCGCGTTACTAATCCTGTTAGTTCCCATGTTCGCGGCGCTTTCCGGCAGCCGTCTGGATTGGTTGCAAGCCATCAAGCTCACCTTGATTCCCGGCCTTTACTTCGCGCTCATCGGATTCTGCATCGCCGACCCCGCCGCGCGACCGCTCGCAAAGCTTTTCAGCATCGGCTGGCTCCGCTGGCTGGGCGGAATCAGCTACGGGCTCTACGTCTTCCACCCCACTTGCTTCGCACTCGTACAGGAGTTCGCGGGGACTTCATCCTTCGCCGTCGATCTCGCGCTTTCGTTTGGCCTGACGATCCTCGTCGCCTACTCCAGCTTCCGCTTTTTTGAGGCACCCATTCTCAAGCTCAAGAGCCGCTTCGAATACTCCGACGCGAAACTCACTCCCCCAGTTTCCTGAGCTCTCCATTTGCTGCGCAACCGGCGCACGCTTGCGTCGTAGCGCACGCGGCCCTCCGCGTGCTTCCCTCCACGCGTAGCGCATTCTTCTCGGTGGAACGCTCTTTGGATCAGCGCTTCGCGTGAGGAGATTGCCTTCGGCGACCTTCGGTTCACGCAGAGGGCCGCGTGAGCCACGACTCCGCCGCAGGCACTTCTCATCAAGCCCTGCCTATCATCCAAGCCTCCCCTACCGTTGCATCGCCGAGAGCATCTCGTTGATCTTATCCTGAAGCACCTGCCCATCCCCCAGATGCAGAGTGCGGCTGACTCGGGGGAGTCTCCCCACCTCCAGATGCAAAGTGCGGCTGACTCGGAGGAGTCTCCCCACAGCCAGATGCAGAGTGCGGCTGACTTGGGGGGAGTCTCCCAACTCCCAGATGCAAAGTGCGGCTGACTCGGAGGAGTCTCCCCACAGCCAGATGCAGAGTGCGGCTGACCGCCGGAGCCCCGGTCGATTTGGAAATAGAGTCGTTCGCTTTCACGAGCCCGCCCTCAAACCCGCACTGGAGTTTTCCTCGACAGATCCGGTGCGTCCAGCTTCCGTCAGCATCCGCAAACCACCGCCACGAATATGACAACTCCACATGCCAACAGCACCCTCCTCGTTTGCGGGAGAGTGAGATGTTAGGCGGCACTACGCGTTTCGTGTACTGAAGCCGAGACTCACCGAAAATGTCACCGTTCATGGCTCTTGTCGTCCTTGCCGTGCTGGCGCTGGCGCTCGTGTTCGTCGTCGGCCTGCTCACGCGCAAGCGCGCTTTGCTCATCATCTGCTCACCCGGGCCGATTCTTCTTCTGGTTTGGTATTTTCTCGCAAGCGCACGTCCCAACCCGCAAACCGAGTTCGAGCGACGGTTCGGCGCAGACAACCGCCCTTTCGCCACGGACATCCAGACCATCAAGCCAACCATGATGGATGGGCATTTCATTTCCTTCCGTATTAGTCCAGCGGACTTCGACTCACACATCCGACCCAGCTTCACCACCGAGATGCCGTTGCAGTCGCCGACCCACTTTCTGCTTCGCCAGCGATTGCCAGCGGGCTGGCCTCCCGCGATTCAATCCGCGAGCACAGCTATGTATCGCGAGGTCGAGCACTGCGATGTGTTTCTACTCTACTTTCCCGAGGAGCAGCGAGCCTACGCGACCGTCCGATATGATCAGTGGTAGTTTGTTCGTCCGTACAACCGCAACGACTAAAATAGGGCCGCTTCAGAAGACCGCCTTCCGTCGTTCTCCGGGTTCTTCGTATTGAGTTGAGCACGTCCATCGCCTCCCGCTATGGATGCGCGCATGTTTCGACTCCTTGGATTCATTGCACTCACCACCACGCTCCTCGCCGAGAACCCGTTCGGCGGGCCGCTCACTTCCTCACAGCGGACTCCCGCGCTCCTGCAAATCGCGCAGGCCGACACCGCACGGCGCTCGGCATCCGTCGTCCGTCTCCGGGCCGATGGTGCCGCCGCAACCGGTGCGGATGTAAAGACGGCGCTCGCGAAACTCGAAGCTCCGGCAACGGCCGGGATGCGCAATCTTCTCCGCATGGCAAAGCCCGCGGACCCGACGATCGAGAATCTCCGCCGCGATTTCCGCGAATGGAAGACTGCGAGCGATGAAACGCGGACGATCGTTCAAATCGACCACCACAAGGACAAGAAGAAGTTCGACGAGATGGACCGCGCCTACCAAAAGGCGGAGAAGGCGTTTGAGAAAGTCATGCGCGGGCTCAAGCTCGGCACCAATTCCGCAGCGGCGCAGGTCATGGAGTCCGTGACGCTTGTCGCGCAAATCCAGCGCGACCTTGTCTGGGCTGGCGGCAAGGAATCCGACATTGCCGCCCTGCCCATCGGCGCACTCGCGAAGGCCGAAAAGCCCGCATTTGGAATGGAAGAGTTCATTGTCGAGATGGAGCCCTTCATTGCCCTGCGCGAATACAACCGGCTCGTCACCGCCGCCCACGCGCAGATGAAGACCGCAAAGCCCGAGGCTGTGCAATATGCCGAACTGCTCAACGCCCGCCGCTTTGTCATCGGGATGCGCCCGCTGCTCCTCGGCGAAAAACTCAGCGCCGCCTGCAATCAACATTCCGAGGAAATGGTGAAGCTCAAATACTTCGCCCACGAATCCCCCGTGCTGGAAAACAAGACGCCTTGGGACCGTGTCAAAAACGCGGCGTTCGACGGCAGCGGCGGCGGCGAGTGCATCTACGCCGGGGGCTCATCCGCCCGCGATGCCCACACCGGCTGGTGGTACAGCGACGGGCATCGGCTCATCCTTTACTCCGACGCGAAGGCACAAGGCATCGCGAAGTTTGCGAACACTTGGACGTTCATGACCGGGAGCTTCACGAAGTTCCCGCTCTGATTCCCCACCCTGGGCTATTACATTGCCGGGCCTTCGGCTCTTTCCGCTTTCCACTTTTAATCACACCCAACACGCGCCGAGACTTTGGGCGGGTGCGTTTAAAGCGTGGCGGGCTTTGCCATTCCCTCATACGCGGCGATCCATATTCTCGCTTCCGCAGGAGTGGATGCGAGTGCGGAGGCGCCCGCTTCTGTGAGCATGGTTTTTTCCTCTGCGGAGAATGGCTTTGCGCCGTAGCGGGCCACTTGAATCGGGATGCCGGGGAGACCTCGCGAGAGTCGTTTGACCATGCCAGCGACGCGGGGAGTATCCACTTCACAAAGGTGTGCGACGGTGACGGCCACAGAATTCTCGGGGCTCTCGCTGAGTCGTTGTAGAACTTCTCCCACGAGATCGGTCGAGCGGATCAAACTCATTGCCCCCTGCGGTGCTTGCATCTCCCTTTCCAGAAGGGGCAGCGCAGCATCGGTGAAAGGACAGGCGGACCAAAGGACGATGCTTCCCGGAGGGCGCTCCTTGCTTTCCACGGCGACGGCTCCAGCCGATTCATCTATGGTTTTGATCTCGTCGGTGATCGCTTTGACTTCTTCGAACAGGTGCTCTGCGCTTTCCTGGCTGAGCCATCGCAACAACTGATCCCGCCGCGCGAGGTTGAGCGCGGGGAACAAGATATCCGAAGCGAACTCGTTGATACCGCGTTTGCGAACATGCTTGTTGGTAAGCTCCGCTGCCTCCACGGAATCTCCCGCGAGGAGCCGTTGGTAGATCTGTTGCGAATCGGAAAAGGCGTTTTCCGTTCCCAGCAGCGTGGCGAAAAACGAGAGGCACGGCACGTGGGTTCCGAGCACGACAAGGCATACCGTGAGTGGCGTCGCGAGCAGCAGACCGATCGGCCCCCATAGACTTGCCCACGCCACGCTTGCCATCACGATACCGATCTCCGAGATGCCGAGCTTTGTCCCGTAGAGCCATGGCTCGACGAAGTTATTGCTGATAATTTCGAGCACTAAAAAGAGCACGGCGACGGAGGCAACTTGCGACCATCCAGAACTCGTCACAAGGCTCACCAGAATGGGGAGAATTCCAGCGAAGACCGGCCCGACATACGGAATATACCGGAACAACGCCGCACACAGTCCCCACAGTGCCGAATACGGAACGCCCAACGCCCAAAGGGAAAGCCCGATGACGATACCGAACGCAGAATTATAAACGAACTGGAGGAACAAATATCGCCCCACCCGATCCCCGGCATCCGCAAGGGCCTGCGTGGTGTGGGAAACATTGCCGGGGAGGAATCCAAAAATCCGGCTCCGCAGATCCGCCCACTGGAGCAACATCATCGCTACTAGCAGAATGACGAGGCCGAACGTGATCGCCGGGTCCGTCACCGCCCCAGCGGACGAGAGCCACTCCTCGAAACTCGTCTCGGTTGCCGCAACAGGTGCCGTTGCTGGGGCGTTCGGGGATGTGTCGGTCTCCTCGCTCACATCTTTCACGGTGGCGCGCAGCTTATCGATTGTTCCACCCGAAAACATCCCGCGGAACTCGCGCACTTTCTCGATGATGTTATTCCGGTAAAGCGGCAACTCTTTTGCAAAGTCCGAGATTTGTCCGCCGATGAACCACGAGAGCCCGCCGAGAAACACCACAAATGCCGTCACCACAATCGCCACGCTCAACACCCGGGGGAGCCGCCAGCTCATGAGCTTTCGGACAGAAGGGTTCAGCGCGAAGGCAATCAAGAGCGCCAGCGCGAGTGGGATAAAGACGACGCTCCCATAGTACAAGAAGCCCGTGATGCATGCTGCCGTCACGAGCCTTGCCGCGACTCCGATGACCTGGATGTGTTTCGAAAGAAGTTCTTTCACTGGATTGTTCTAGAGAGGCCACCTTGTCGGCTCTGAGGGAAGTATCGGAAGTCCGCCCGTTGTTGGTCGCATTGTAGTAGTGGCTTTCGATGAAATCAGGGTTAATTCGCGCCGCCCACCCGAAGCAGGCCGCAGGTGCAACCATCGGCTATGCACTGGCTTGTTCAATGGAAATCACCGGAGACGAATCACGACAACGCGAATCCTGCACGCTAGCATTTTTGGCACTTTCATGTGGCCCGCTCTTTTGATCCGTTTCCCGCTTCGAACGCAGTTTTTCCAGCGGCCTATCGTGCTCGGCGCAGAACGTCCCCTTGTTGCGCGCCTGCAAAATTCCGGGCGAGATTCGCTCACATCGGGAATCGTCTCCGCCTTACTGGATCTGCCGGAACTCGTGAGCCGAGAGAAGCACTTGGGCGTAAGATTTCCAGCGGGCATGAGGGTCGGTTTCGTTGGCAGGGCCTGCCAGGAAAGCAATACCGAGCTCGAGTTCGCGGGGGTCGGCTGGCCGAGAGTAAAGAAGCACGTACGCGCGGGCGATGCGGGCGCGGTCGTCGCTGGCTTCGCGCTGGAGCCGCTCGGCGAGTGCCTTTGCGCGGGCGGTCATGAAGGCGCTGTTCATCATGAAGAGATACTGCTGCGGGACGGTGCTCATGCTGCGCGTCTCGCTCGTGGCGCGCGGCGCGGGGAAGTCAAACATGCGCAGGAATTCGTCGGACAAAAAGCGGTCGCCGTTGCGGCTCACGATGCCGTAGAGCGTGCGGCGTGTGCTTTCGAGAATGCGGTCCGTCGGTGCGCCGCCGAGCGTGAGGTCGAGCTCGCTGGTGACGGAAAGGAGGCTGTCGCGCCATGATTCGACTTCGGCGTTGCGAGGGTTCATGCGCCAGAGCAGGCGGTTGTCGCCGTCGGCGGCGAACGATGCGGCGTTGTAGCGGCTGGTCATTTGCCATGTCGCGGAAAGCAGGATCGTGCGGTGGAGCTTTTTCAGCGACCACCCGTCCTCAACAAATGTCGCGGCGAGCCAGTCGAGCAATTCGGGGTGCGTGGGCTTTTCGCCGATGACCCCGAAGTTGCTCGGTGTGCGTGCGAGTGCTTGTCCGAAGTGATGTTGCCAAACGCGGTTCACCATGACGCGCGCGGTCAGCGGATTCGCTGGGTCGGCGACGGCATCCGCGAGCTGAAGACGTCCGCTGCCTGT
>JAYTMG010000833.1:0-2668 GCA_043728745.1 Verrucomicrobiaceae bacterium | reverse complement strand
CCCGTGCAGGCCGCCCCAAATGATGAACGCCCATCCCGCGCCGTGCCACAGTCCGCCGAGCAGCATGGTGAGAAAGAGATTCGTGTAGCGCCGCGCAGGGCCGCACCGCGAGCCGCCGAGCGGGATATACAAATGATCGCGGAGGAACTGGCTGAGCGTGATGTGCCAGCGCCGCCAAAAGTCCACGATGTCCCGCGCTTTGTAGGGCGAGTCGAAGTTGAGCGGGAAACGGACGTTGAACATCCGCCCGATCCCGACGGCCATGTCGCTGTATCCGCTGAAGTCGAAGTAGAGCTGAAACGTGTAAGCCAGCGCGCCGACCCAAGCGGTGAGCATGCCTGGATCGGAGCCGCCCGCGACGCCGAGAAACACCGCGTTCGCCGTGGGGCTGAGCGCATCGGCGATGACTGCTTTTTTGAACAGCCCGAACGCAAACAACGTAAAGCCTGCGGCGAAATTGTCCGCGTTGAAGCGCCATGTTTCGCGCAACGCGAACTGGGGCATGAGCGAGCGATAGAGCACGATGGGGCCCGCGATGAGGTGGGGAAAAAAGCTCACGAACAGCGCATACCAGCGGAAGTTGTATTCCTTCGTCACGCCATGCCACGCATCGACGAGGTAGGCGATTTGCGTGAAGGTAAAAAACGAAATCGCCAGCGGGAGCAGCACATGCGGGGCAGGGAAATGTCCGCCGAACGTCGAGTTGACGAGCGCTACGCCGAAGTCCGCATATTTGAACCACGCGAGTGCGACCATGTTGACGACGACGCCGAGCGTGAGAAATGCCTTTGCCGCCGGGGTGTTGCCGCGCTCTTTCTGCCGCGAAATGCCGACGCCGAGCCAGTAGTTGAAGACGATGCTGACGATAATCAGCGCGAGGTAAAATGGAGTCCACGGCTTGCCATCGCCCGCCGGATTCCACCACGCATAAAAGCCGAGCGAAGTCGCCGTGAGCCACCAACTCGCCGCCGCAATCTTCCCGCGATTCCCGAGGAGGAAAAAGCCGAGCAGGCAGAGCGGGAGGAAAATCAGGATGAACTCGTAGCTGTTGAAGAGCATCAGTTCAGATGTTCGAATGTGGTGTACCACGCTGCGGCAAGTAGGACCGATGCCGCCCATGTCGAGCGGTCCACTTTGATCTTAAGCGCCACCGAGAGGAGAATGAAATTCACGTACACGAGTAGGAACGCTGATTCGATGATCAAGAACGCAAGCGTCGGTCCTCCAAGCATCTTGCCGCGAAGCGAGAAAACCAAAGCGCCCCCGAAGATCGCAACGAAGTGTTGGAAGTTCGTAAGCTTTGCCGCTGAGAGGTCGGAGCGGTCCCAACTGGATCTGAGCGAGACACCACGGCGATACATTGAGACACCACAGATGGTAAGTGCGACCGCGAACCACACCGTAAAATGATAAAGGTATCGGCCAAAAAGCTGGAACGTGAACGCCGATAGAACTGCGGCACCGATGAGCGCCGTGACCTGCATCATAAGACCGCCAGCGGCGATGTGTCGCAAAGCCGGAGGTTTTCCGTCAGCTCGCAAAAGTTCAAACGTCCTCATGCCGTGGAAGTTTCCTAAACCGGTTTCCTGCACACAAAGACCACTTCCTCAGCATTGAGCGCGCTGCGGTTTTCTTTTCCGCCGTAGTGCTCGGGTTTGTCCCACCAGCGGAAGAGTTCGACTTCGTAGCCGCAGTCGCGGAGGCGCTGCGGGTAGTCGGCTTGGGCGTAGATGCGGCAGTGGTCTTTTTGGCCGAAGCGGCTGATGCGTTCGCTCTCGGGGATGTCGGCGAGTTCTTCGTCGGTCTTTTCCATTTTCAGCGAGATGGGGGTTTGCAGCAGGGCGAGTCCGCCGGGCTTTAGGACGCGCAGAATCTCGCGCATCGCTTTGCGGTCGTCGGGGACGTGTTCCATGACGTGGTTGCACAGGACGAGGTCGAATGTGTTGTCTCCAAATTGGATGGCGGTGACGTCGAGTTTCACGTCCACGGCTTTGCTGAAAAGGTCGCCGGTCGTGACATTGAAGTCGGGGTGGCGGCGGAGCACTTTGAGGAGCTGTCGCTCGGGCGCAACGTGGAGCACTTTGGCGGGGCGTCGTAAAAGATCGGTTTCGTTTTTGAGGTAGAGGTACACGAGGCGCTCGCGGTCGTAACTGAGGCAGCGCGGGCAAAATGCGTTATCGCGGATGCCGCCGCCGACAACGTGTTGATCGACGAGAACTCCGTAGTTGAGCCCGCGGGGGATGAGTTTTTTGAAGCGGCCTCCGCAGAAGACGCACTCGTAGCGGTCGCCTGCGTAGATGAAGCTTACCGCTCGGTAGGCGGCTTCTTTGAGAGAGCCGTGGATGCGTTCAGGGAGAATCAATTTGAGTGTGGATTTGAGCGACATCGGTTTGGGATAAATTGTTTGCGTGAGAGCAGATAGCGAGATCTATGCGTGACGGTTCTTTTTTCGTTCAGCGATGACGCCGGACATCACGGATTCGGTGAGTTCGAGGATGCGGTCGAGCGTGTAACGGCTCTCTACGGTGGCGAGTCCGGCGAGCGCCAGCGAGCGCGCGCGTGCGGGGTCGGCGAGGATAGTTTCCATGTGGGCCGCGAGTTCGGCGGGCGTGTTTTTTTCGTAAACGAGCGCATCGGTTCCGGGCGTGGCGACTTCGAGGATGCTGCC
>JAYTMG010000832.1:0-6227 GCA_043728745.1 Verrucomicrobiaceae bacterium | reverse complement strand
GATATGTCGGTGCGGGGATTCCTCGCATTTACCGCGGAACTGCGCGGGCTCTCGGGCGACGCGGGCAAGAAGGCGGTGAACCGGGTGCTGGAGATGTGCTTCCTGGAGAATGTGCAGCACCAGAGCGTGGAGACTCTCTCGAAAGGGTATCGCCACCGGACGTGCTTTGCGCAGTCCATCATCCATGACCCGGAGGTGTTGATTCTCGACGAGCCGACGGACGGTCTGGACCCGAACCAAAAGCACGAGGTTCGCACGCTGATCAAAAAGATGGGCGAGACGAAGGCGATCATCTTTTCCACGCACATCCTCGAAGAAGTCGAGGCGGTGTGCTCGCGGGCTATCATCATCGACCGCGGGACGATCGTGGCAAATGGGACGCCGCGCGATTTGAAAATGCGCAGCGAACAAGCCGGCGCAGTGACCGTGAAACTCGTGGACGGCGACGGCGCGGCAATCGCGGCGAAGCTCGGACATTTGAACGGAGTGGACCGCGTGACGGTGACTTCGCAGCGTCCGCTGACACTCTCCGTTTTCCCGCGAAAGAATGCGGGAAGCGACGACCTGTCGCGGGCGATCGCCGACCTGGCATTTCAGGAACGCTGGCCGCTGCAAGGACTGCACGTCGAAGAAGGACGGCTCGATGAAGTCTTCCGCGCAATCACACTCCCCGACACGAAAACCAAAAAGGAGGAAACGAAATGAACCCAACTCTCACCATCGCCCGCCGCGAACTGAAGGGCTACTTTGCCTCGCCGGTCGCGTTTGTATTTATTGTCATATTCCTGCTGCTCGCCTCGTTTTTCACTTTCATGGTGGCGGGCTTTTTTGAGCGCGGAGAAGCCAACCTAGCCGCGTTCTTCACGTGGCATCCGTGGTTGTATCTCTTCCTCGTCCCTGCGGTAGGGATGAGGATGTGGTCGGAGGAGCGGCGTCTCGGCACGATCGAGTTGCTGCTCACGATGCCCGTCACTCCGTGGCAGGCGATTGTGGGGAAATTCCTCGCATCGTGGGTGGTCGTCGGCATCGCGCTGGCGCTCACATTCCCAGTGGTGATGACGGTGAACTATCTCGGCTCGCCGGACAACGGCGTCATTTTCGCAGGGTATCTCGGCAGTTTCTTCATGGCGGGAGCGTATCTCGCAATCAGCGCCATGACTTCCGCGATGACGCGCAACCAAGTGGTGAGCTTCATCGTAGCCGTCGTGATTTCGCTCTTCCTCATCCTCTCGGGTTATCCGCCGGTGACGAGCCTGCTCACAAGCTGGGCACCGACCTGGGCCGTAGAAGGCATCGCGGCGTTCAGCGTGATGACGCACTTTGAGAGCATCCAAAAGGGTGTCCTTGATTCGCGCGACATCCTCTATTTTCTGTCGGTGATTGCGTTCTCGCTCTTTACCACCAGCGCCATCATCCGTGCGCATCGCGCCGGTTAATTCACAACCTCTTACTTTTTCCAAACTACTATGAAGAAAGGCCTCGAAACCTACCTTTACACGACGGTCGGAGTGTTGGCGTTCCTCGCCATCATTATCGCTGTGAACATCATCGGCAGCCGCGCGAAAGTGCGTGTCGATCTCACCTCGGAGCGCGCTTACACGCTCTCGGCGGGCACCCGCGCGATCCTCGCGAAGCTCGATACTCCCGTGCAGATTCGCTTTTACTGCACCCGCGGCGAGAACTCGATGCCGGTGTTCCTGAAGAACTACGCGCAGAGCGTGGAAGACTTGCTGGGCGAATTCCGGCAGGCATCGAAAGGACAGATCGAAATCCAGAAGCTCGACCCCGTGCCGGATTCGGATGCGGAAGATTCCGCGAAGCTCGACGGCGTGGAAGGTCAGATGACGGAGCTCGGTGGCGAGCCGCTTTATCTCGGCGTCAGCGTGACGATGCTCGATCAGAAGGAAGCCATCCCATTTCTCGATCCGAATCGCCAAAAGCTGCTGGAATATGACCTCGCCCGCGCCGTGTCGCGTGTGATGACGCCAAGCAAGCCCGTCGTCGGTGTAATGTCATCGCTGCCCGTGAACGGTAGCGGCAACCCGATGATGATGCGCATGGGCCGCGGTGGAGAGCCTGCGTGGACTTTTGCCACGGAGCTGAAGCGCGACTTCACGGTGAAGACCGTGGAGATGACCGCTGACAAGATCCCGGACGACGTGAAAGTGCTGCTTGTCATTCATCCGAAGGCCATCACCGATTCGGCTTCGTATGCGATCGATCAGTTCGTTCTGCGCGGCGGCAAGCTCATCGCCTACCTCGACCCACTCGCCGCGCTGGACCGTGCGGCAGGCGGACCGATGGGCGGAGCGAGCAGTTCGTCGATGGAGAGGCTGTTGAAGACATGGGGCATCTCGTTTGATTCCACGAAGGTCGTCGCCGACATGAACTACATCTCGCGGATGCGCCAGGGCCGTTCGCCCGCAGTGCTCTCGCTCACGGCGAACGCAGTGAATAAAGACGACCTCCTGACAGCGAGCGCGGACAATCTGTTCTTCGTATTCGGGGGCGCATTCACCGGTTCTCCCGCCGAGGGCCTCCGCCAGACCGCGATGATCAAATCGTCCACAAATTCGCAACTCATCGACCCGATGAGCGCACAGATGGGCGGCGAGCAACTCGTCACCGACTTCAAAGCCTCGGGCACGGAATACGCGCTGGCCGTTCGTCTCGAAGGAAAATTCAAGACGGCATTTCCCGAGGGCAAACCCAAGGCTACCGAGCCAAAGCCGGAAGACGGAAAACCACCGGAGGAGAAAAAGCCCGACGCTCCTGCCGAGCCCGCACTCAAAGAATCCGCGGAGCAAAATGTGGTGATTCTGATTGGCGATAGCGATTTCATCCAAGATCAGGCGTGCGTGCAGGAAGCGATGAATCCATTTGGCGGAGGCCAGCGGATGATGATCCCGACGAACGGTAACCTCGCCTTTGCGCAAGCAGGCGTGGAGCAGCTCTCCGGCGACAGTAATCTGATTACCGTCCGCAGCCGCGCATCCCGCGAACGTCCGTTCACGGTGGTGAAGAAAATGCAGGCAGATGCGGAGGCCGCTTTCCAAAGTAAGATCAAGGAACTGGAAACCAGCCTGCGCGAAACACAGACCAAGCTGAACGATCTCCAGCGCAGCAAAGCAGGGGAGGGTGGACAGAAGTTCATCCTTTCTGCCGAGCAGCAGGCCGAGATTGCGAACTTCCGCAAGAAGGAGGCTGACTCGAAAGTGCAACTCAAGAAGGAGCGCAAGAACCTGCGCAACAATGTGGAATCGCTCGAAACGAAAACCAAGTGGATGAACATCCTCGTAATGCCTGTGCTGGTAACAGCCGCGGGCATTTTCCTGGCGCTCAAGCGCCGTAAACTGCAAGCAGCCCGCTAACTGAATTACCAACATGAAAGGCAAACAACTCGCATCATTGCTGGGGCTCGTCGCTGTCGTCGGCGGAGTCGGATACTACCTGAATAAGGACAGCCAGAAATCGTGGAACGGCACCGGCACAAGCTCGGGTGGCAAAGTTCTAAACCTGTCGCTCAACGATGTCGCCCGCGTCACCGTGAAGGCCACGGGAGCGGAGATGAATCTCGTCAAAAAAGATGACGTGTGGACCGTACAGGAGCGCGCGAATTATCCCGCGAACTTCGAGCAAGTCAGCGGACTCATTCGCAAAGTATGGGAGATGAAGACCGTGCAGGAAGTGAAGGTCGGCTCTTCACAGTTCGCGCGCATGGAGCTGGTCGAGCCCGGCAAAGGCGAAGGCGCGGGAACGTTGCTGGAGTTTAAGGACAAAGACGGCAAGGACCTCGGCGCGCTCATTCTCGGTAAGAAGCAGATGCGCAAGGGCGATGATGGGATGGAGGCATTGGGAGGCGGCGGCGGATTCGCAGTGGGGCGTCATGTTCTGCCCGTCGGCACCACGAAAGTCTCACTCGTTTCCGACGCGTTGGAGGACGTGAACACGAAAGCTGAGAGCTGGCTGAAGCGTGACTTTTTCAAGATGGAAAATGTCACGAGCATCACGCTCGACGGACCGACCGATGCGCAGAAATGGAAAGTGTCTCGGGAATCTGCGACGACCGATTGGAAGCTCGACGGCGCGAAACCGGAAGAGGCGCTCGACGCTTCGAAAGTGAACCCGATCGCGTCCACGCTCGCATCGCCTTCATTTGCCGATGTGATGGCCCCCGACGCCAAGCCCGACGAAACCGGCCTCGATAAACCGAGCACCGTGACTTTTGAGACGGCGGATAAATTCACCTACGCAGTGAAAATCGGAAAAGCGGTGGGCGAAAACTATCCTGTCACCGTCGCGATTTCCGCAGCACTTCCCAAAGAGCGCACGCCAGGAAAAGACGAAAAGCCGGAAGACAAGGCGAAGCTGGACGGGGATTTCGCCGCGACGCAAAAGCGCCTCGAAGAGAAGCTCGCGAACGAGAAAAAGTTCGAAGCGCGTCCGTATCTTATCGCGAAAGGAACGATCGATCAGTTGCTGAAGGATCGTGCTTCGCTCTTGGCGGAGAAGAAGCCCGAAACACCGCCCGCAGGCGCGCCCGGCGAGGGAGCCTCGATTCCTCCGGGAATCGCGCTGCCTCCCGGCCTGACCCCGCCGCCAAAGCCCACTGCGCCAATCTCGGTAACGACGCCGCCGGTCACGGTGTCGCCTGCGACCGCGACAACCCCGCCCGTCGCCGCGCCAGTTTTGCCGAAGGATAAGCCAGTCCCGCCGGGGGCTCCCGAGAACAAGCCCGTTTCGCCGGCCGCGCCCGAGAACAAACCAGCGCCGCCAGTCGCGCCGCCAGAGAAGCCATCAGCGGATGAAAAGAAGCCGACTCCTGCCGCTGCTGAACCGCAGGAAAAACCAGCTCCGCCCGCAGCCCCGGAGAGCAAGCCTGCGGCACCACAGTAATTCGGGAAACGAGTTTGGCCGGATTGTGCTCGGAACACGGGGTCTTCAATCGGGCGGATTAGCACCAGTGCTCAACAGCGGTGAGAGCGCGACATCCACTCGCGGCTTGGTGGAGTCTAATATTGTTTCCACGATGAAGCGCGGCGAACGGGACGGAGCGGGGCTTTGGTAGCCCGTATGCCACTGAGTGGCCCCGCTGAAGCGCGAAGCGTCTCTCATGACATCCTGGCGGGTGTGACTGCGCTGTGATGTTGCGTGTCTTCGCGCGGAGCGCCGTGGAGTGCTGGAACTTGTTCCAGCCGTCACTCAAGCGACTTGTCGCGCAGAGCCTCGGCTACGGTACGACGTACCGTAGCCGTTACCACGGCTCTCTGCGTGACAAGTCCCGCAGGCCACGGCTGGAACAAGTTCCAGCACTCCACGGCGCTTCGCGCTACATCACAGCGCGGTCACACCCCTAGGTTGAGTCGCATGCGATTCTAATCACACCCCATGCTCTGCTGGCACGCGCTTTTCGCCTGCCAATGCGTGGACGCTCGGGTGACCTAAAACGGCTATCCAGGTGCGTAATCTGCGTGAGTGGGCCTCCGCTGTCGCTACGCGACAAATCCCGCTCCCCCTTGCTTCCGTGGACTGAAGTCCACGGCTATTGTCCGTGACCGCTACGCGGTCGGTTTCATCCATGTTCACCCTTATCTTAACCCGAACGCCGCAGTTGAATATCCACGGAAGACACGGAAGACCACGGAAGACCACGGAAAGACGCCCTTACGAAGAGAACACTACGGACCGATTTAGTGAAGGAGCGAGTTCTCGGAATGGATTGGTTTCCGTGAACTTCCGCGCCTTCCGTGGACAACAATCGCGGCGTTCGGGTTAATGCCATTCCCCTATACCGACTCGTCCTCGAATCCACGCGCCTCGTCCATTTCACGGTTCCCAAACAGCCATAGCCTGCTAATGAAGAACCCATGAAAAAGACCTCATTCCTCACACTTGCGGAGGTGAGCGCGAAAACTGTGCGCCTAGATAACCCACGACGAGAATCCACCTCGCGAAGGGGGTTTTGCGCTCGGGCGGTTGCGGGCGTGGGCGCGATGGTTTTGGGCGCCTGCGGCAAGAAACCTGTCGCCGGGCTGGACAGCTCAAACAAGGTGCGCGTGGGCTACATCGGCATCACTTGCGAGGCTCCGATTTTCATGGCGGTGGAGCAGGGGTTTTTCAAAGAAGAAGGGCTGGATGTGGAACTCGTGAAGTGTGAGTGGTCGAAGTATAAAGACGTGCTGGCGCTCGGCGGCTACGACATCACGCACCACCTCATCATGTATTTC
>JAYTMG010000831.1:0-5088 GCA_043728745.1 Verrucomicrobiaceae bacterium | reverse complement strand
GGCGATGGTTTTCCAGTGCTGGAGGGAGTTGGCGGTGTCGCTCTGCAAAGCGTCCCCTTTTTTCTTCGCCGCAGTGTGACGGCTAAAGCCGATAACTACATTCGCAAGCGCCCCTACGGCACCGCGATGTGCAGCAAGTGCTGCGCTCCTGTCATGTCCGTCGCGCGGACGATGACGCTGCCGATGCGGTTAAAGCTTCGCGTCTGGGCGGGGCTGCCGGTCACGCTGCTGAGTACGGTAAATGTCTTCACTGTCGAGCTGCCGATGGCGTCGCCTTCGCGGAGGAGCAGCCGCAGTTCGCCAGAGCTGTCCGTCGCCCATAGGCCCACGTCGTTGGCGACGGAAACGGCTCCTCGTTGTCCATGCAGCGTGGCGACGAATATCGGGCTTCCGCTCGCGGGGAGGGCGATTGATTCAAATGATTTCCATCGGGTGCCTGCGGGCATATTCGGCGGCTGGGCTCCTTCGCGCGCTACGAGGCGCAGTCCATTGGCGACATCGAACTGCCATATCCCGTCGTTGTTTGCGGAGCCGATTCGTGCCGCATTTGTGAGCTTGCCGATGAATGCGATGCTGCTGTTTTCCGCGCTCACGGGGTCTTGAAGCTCCGCAAATGCGCCGCCTTCGACTCCGGCGGCGGCGTCGCCTTTGGCTGCGAGTTTCTGGACATTGAGCTCGCCGTCGCTCTCGGCAAAAATTGCGGTGTCGTTGGCGGCAGTTGCGGTTCCGGTCCCGGATTTCACCCTGCCGACGAATGCCTGCGTGGCGCTTCCTTCGCTTTGGGTCGGGAGGCCGAAGCTCCGCCATTTTGCGCCCGGCCCGTAGCCCACGGCATCGCCGCCGGCCACGTAGTTGAAGACGACTTCCTGATTCGTAATCGTGGCGATGGCCTGCCGGGAGTCGGCGAGAGTTACCCGGACTGCGGCGAAGTCATCCGTGCCATCGTTTGCCAAACCGCGACCTTGGCCTGCCGACGAAGGCCGTTCCACGAGAGCCGTAATTGTCTTCAGCGAAGAGCCCAGCATCGGTGCGCCTTCCTGGAGAGCCAGAGCGGACGAACCGGATGCGCGATCAAACAGCCAAAGCCCTGTATTTTCCGAAGCATGGACGCCCGCAAGCGTCGCGGTAAACGCCACCGTTTTGCCCCCGAGCGCCACGGAGGTGAACGCTTTCCACACTCCCGCGTCCCCTGCGGATTGGCCCTTGCGAGCGACGACGACAGGGAGGCCGGGGCCGGGGCCGTCGGCATCGAGGACGACCGCCAGATTGTTCGTGGAATTGACTGCGCCTAAAGTGACGGGGGCATTCGCCAGCTTTGCCAGCCATGCGACAGAACCATCGGGCCCGAGCAATGGTTCGCCGAATGAAGCCATGACGGCATTCGTAATTCCCTGCGCTGGGTCGCCCGCAAGCGCCACGCATTTCATCGTGTCGGCGGTGTCCGCGACATCCCAGCCGAGGATGGCCGTCGTGCGCTGAGCCCCGACGTTTAATGTCGCGTGAACCAACGCTTGGCCCGCGTCATTGATGGATGGAGCGCCGAACGATCTCCACGTCGCACCCGCCGGTATGCCGCTGCCGGGCTGGCCCGCACCGGGGACCGGCGCGCCTTTGCTGCCGAGCACGGTGGTGGCCAAATCGCCGACGCCTACCGCGATTTGAAAAGTGGTCTCCGCTGTATTCCCCAGAGCGTCGAGGGCCGTGAGAGTCACGCTCGTCGTGCCGAAAGCCGTGGGCGTTCCGGGAGCAGGCGATTGCGTGACCGCCGGAGTCTCGGCAAAATTAGACGGCACGAGTTGCGCGGTGTAATCCGGAAGCGGAGTGCGTGCGAAGACATTCAGCGGCGAGAAAACGCCACCGACCGTCGGCGTAGGAGTGACGACTTCGAAACTCGTTTCGGCAGATTCACCTGCGGCATTGATGGCCCGGACAGTCACCGTCGTCGTGCCCACCGCCATCACCGTTCCGGGTCCGGGCACTTGTATCACGATGAGATGATCGCCACGAAGATCGTTAACCACCGCCTGAGAGCGATAGTTCGGTAGTTGCGTCCCTGCCAAAGCGTGAAGCGGCGAGAACACCCCGCTGATGGTCGGCTTAGGCACCACAACTCGAAACCTCGTCGTCGCAGAATTCCCCGCTGTATCGGTGGCAGTAATGCTCACGAGCACAATACCTCGCCACATTGTCGTCCCAGGAGCGGGCGTTTGGGTAAGCATAGGCGCTTCGGCAAAATTGGTCGTGACAGCCTGCGAGCGATAATCCGGCAATCGCGTCGCCTCTAAAACTCGGAGCGGCGAAAATACGCCCGTGACCGTCGGGAGCGGACCCACCACTTTCACCGTCCGCCTCGCCGTGCTGGTGAGCCCATTGCTGTCCGTAGCGCTCCACGTCACATAGTAAGTTCCCTGCACATCGGGCACCACCGTATTGCTGGTCATGATCGGCGTCACCACGTTGCCCTGAAGATCCCGCGCCGTCGCGCCTGCATCGGTGTAGCTGGACGATTGCTCGACGACTATCCCCGACTCGCCAGCGAGCGTCACTTCGGGAGGAAAGACCACCGGCCCCACGCGGAAAACGGTCCCAACTACGGTTGGCCCGCCGCTCTCAGTCGTACCGTAAAAGTAGCCGTCCCGCTGCTTCAGCAATCCGCCTGTTGGATTGGAACCAGTGCGGGGCTGATTCCCGAAGCCCGTGAATTCTACCACAGTGGTAAGAACTCCAGTCTCGATATCCACTTTGAACACGGTCCCGCGGAAGATCGCTCCGCCGACACTCGTCGTACCCCACATCGAGCCGTTACCATCGTTCACGAGAGGCTCGTTCGGACTGGCATCAAAGTAGAACCCGCCAGTTGCGGGGAACTCGACCACCGTAGTCCGCTCGCCCGTCGCAGCGTCCACCTTGAACACCGTCCCTAATTGCCCCGTCGCAGCCGATCCGCGAGTCGTCCCCCACAGGAAGCCACGGCCATCGCTCGCCCCCCAAACAGCGAAACGGCTTTTTGCAACTGCTGCGTCACCGTTAAACTCCGACACATGCGTCAATTCACCCGTCAAAATGTTCACTTTAACGATATAACTGCCGGCGACTGCCCATATAAATCCATTGCCATCGTTAGCCAATGAGTGCGGGGAGCCACCGTCAAACCCGGTGAACTCGACCAATGTAGTCAGCACGCCGGTCGTGGCGTTCACCTTGAAAATTGTTCCGCGATTCCATGCCCCGCCCAACTCAGTGGAACCCCACATGAAGCCATTGCCATCGTCCACCATTTCCACCGACGGACTCGCGCCTTTGTTGGCCCCAACGGTGCCGGTGAACGTTACGACCGTTGTCACAGTTTCCGTCACGGGATCGACTTTAACGACGGTGCCATAGCCGGACTGCCATCTGCCATTCACGAAAGTCGAACCACCATGACTCGCAACGCCCCACAGGAACCCGCGACTGTCGCGAACGAGACCCGCAGTAGGACGACCTCCTAAATCCCGCCCAAAATCCGCCACTTTCCGGATAGTCCCTGTGAGCGCATCCACTTTGAAGACCGTCCCGGAAGAGTAAACGCCATCCCAACCCGTGACACCCCATAAGGTGCCGCTGTCATCGC
The DNA here is from genome assembly GCA_043728745.1 of Verrucomicrobiaceae bacterium. Taxonomy (GTDB): domain Bacteria; phylum Verrucomicrobiota; class Verrucomicrobiia; order Chthoniobacterales; family Chthoniobacteraceae; genus SXWH01. The sequence goes on along the minus strand of JAYTMG010000831.1, from coordinate 1,475 downwards.
TGACTAGCTCATATTCTGGACGGATCGGGCTAGGCTTAAAATCCACGACCGTCGTTAAGACACCAGTCCCCACTGCCACCTTGAATACCGACCCGCCGATTCGCTCAGGAAACCACCCAGCGGAAAGAAGCGTCGTCCCCCACATGAAGCCGTTCCCGTCGCTCATCAGCCCCGCAGCGGGACCCACGGGCGTGTCCATGGGTCCGGGCGTACCGAAATCCACCACGGTTGTGAGCTGCCCCGACACTGCATTTATTTTGAACACAGTTCCGCTCCAGCCCGCTCCACCGTCTGAAGTCGTCCCCCAAAAAGAACCGCTCCCGTCGCTCACCAGCGCTCCCAACGAAGGACCGGTGCCCCGATTCGTCGGCCCATCGCCGGTAAACTCCACCAGCGTCGTCAGCCCACCCGTCGCTGAATCGAGCTTGAAAACCGTCCCTTTGTCGAGCGCCCCACCGGCAGCAGTCGTGCCCCAAAAAAACCCGCTCCCGTCTTTCACGAGCCCTCGCGGTGTCGAGCCTTTGTGAGTCGGCCCGTTGCCGCTAAATTCCAAAACAGTCGTCAGCAAGCCCGTCGCGATGTTCACCTTGAAAACAGTCCCCTTCCCACCCGCTCCTCCCCCGGAAGTCGTCCCATAGAAAAAGCCATTCCCATCACTCACTAACGCAGCCTCTGGAAACGCACCCTTGTTGCTCTCTCCATTGCCGGTAAACTCTATCAAAGTCGTGAACGCGCCCGTCGCCACATTCACCTTGAAAAGCGTCCCCATATTGCCCGCCCCACCCGCACTAGTCGCGCCCCACAGAAAACCGTTCCCGTCACTCACGAGACTGGCACGTGCATCTGCGCCCAAGACCGCCCCGGACGTTCCCGTGAATGAAGCCACCGTAGTCAAAACACCGGTAGCCACCTCCACCTTGAACAGAGTCCCCAACTGACCACTCCCGTCCTCACGATTGGTCCCCCACATGAACCCGTTTCCATCGCTCACCAGCCCCGCTCCTGGCAATCGTCCTACTAAGGTGCTGTAATACGAGAAATCGACCACAGTCCTCACCAGCCCCGTGGCCGGATTCAATTTAAAAACCGTTCCGGTCCGCACAAACCCATTATCCTCACTCGTCCCCCAAAGATTGCCATCCGGCCCGAGCACCAGCGGCCCACTGCTCGGAGTCATCGGCGCATTCTCAAAGTTGGCGACCAGCTCATGGACGGGCTCCGCATACGCCGAAACGCCGGAAAGGACCGAAAACAGAGCGAAGAACAGGGAACGGAGAGTGAAAAACATAGAATCAGTGGTGATGTGAGCCCTCTCCAGAGCTAAACTCACGCCATCCGCCCGCACCAACTTCTACGGCACCGCGATATGCAGCAAATGCTGCGCGCCCAGCAGATCCGTCACGCGCACGATCACGCTACCGGAGTTGTTGAAACTGCGCGTCTGCGCAGGGCTGCCGACTACGCTGCTCAGCACC
>JAYTMG010000830.1:0-8229 GCA_043728745.1 Verrucomicrobiaceae bacterium | reverse complement strand
TCGGCCCGAGCGGGACGTGGTCCATCGGGTAGCGGCGGAGGGTGCCGTCGGGGTTGAGGATGTCCCATTCGATGAGGAGGGCGCGTTGTTTGGCTTTGGATAGGCGGGCGAAATCTTCGCGACCTTGCTGCATTTCCGCGTGGAATTCGGCGTCGGTGAGCAGGTGATACGGCTTCTTTGTGGTGGCTGCGCTGGATTTTTTTGCGGCGGTCTTTGGCATGGCTGTCAGTGGATTGTGGGGCGAAAGTAGCCGATGATGGCTTGCGGGTCACGGGCGGAGATTTGGATGTGGGATTTCATTTTGATTCCTCCACCGCGAAAGGCGGGTTCGCCTTCCTGAAAGACGCCCCGCACTGTTTGAAAACGAAAGCCGAGGCGTTGTTCGGCGGAGGGAATGGCGGAGTTTAGAATGAAGCAATCACGCTCGCGGCGCAACCAATCGAAATCGGTGGTTGCGGCGCGTTCATTGTCGGGGAGCGCGATGCCCTGCACGGCGAGGCTTCTTTCCAAGTCTGCGGCGGCGTGCCGGAGTTCGCGGGTAAAGCGGATGTCGAGAAGGTCGAAGCAAGGACGCGGGGCACTTTGAGTCCGGGGGCACTTTGGGGGCACTTTGAGTCTGTCAAATAGCGGGGTCCGTCAAAACACAGGGTCCCGAAAATCGCTAAAAGCGGACTACTTTCGCGCTCCGACGCCTGGGCGCGCTTTCGCTTTTCCAAGATGAGCCTACCCAGATACGAGCCCCGCGCTGGCGAGCGAAGTTGGGCGGAAATCGCCAGCGCAGGCACCGCCCTTTTCGACCGCGCACTGGCCCTGAACATGCCCGACTTTGAAGACGCCATCCAAGCCGCACACGCCGAATCCTGCGGAGCCCACCTCATCGTCACCGGCAACACCGCCGACTTTCACCAACTCCCCAGTGCCAGCAATGACGCCAGAGGACTTCCTCGCCCGCTAAGCAGACAGCGCGAATCCATGAGCTGCAAATTTGAACGCTTTTAGCAGCCTGACCCCAGCCTTGCGATCCAACACTCTCCAAAGGCCGCCGCGCTTGCACCGGCCCGACCTTGTTATGGAAGGTCGATGAACATGTAGCCGGTCCGTCTATCGAGTGTGAATTGCCCGACTGCGGTGTTGTTTTTTAGGATGGCTACGCCGATGAATTTCAGCTTTTTACCGCCGCCTGCGGCGTCGATAAATTCACCGCCGAAAAGCCCTGAGCGTCGGTCAAACCCCATTTTAAATCCGGGAGGGCCGCTGAATGCGCCCGATGCGGTTTGTGTAAATGGGAATCCGAAATTCGTGCTGTGGGAGTAGGAGTCTCCGATGAACACGAGGTTGTTCGTCGTGTTCGCGAGTCCGTCGAGGATTGGCGCGGTTGGGACCAATGCGAAGTATCGCGCACCCGACAGCTCGCTGGTCACGTCAAACCCGCCGGGATACGTCGCATCCTTTTGGTTCGCGACTTTAGCCCAATGTAAATCGCCCGCCAGATCGGGAGAACCCGATGCGCGTGGAAACTCGACGCGGCCTGCGATTGCGCCGCCACCCTTGTGCGGCGCGGCAAATAGTGGCCATTCACCGTTGCGCAGTAGCGAAGTGCCCTGCGTGACTACGGAGCCGTCGGGCAGTTTACCCACAAATCGAACGGCGCCATCCTCGAAGACGGACACAAGTCCGAAGCCGATTCCAAACGGCTGATTTGCTGTCGCTCCCGGCACGGTGAAGCGGAAGGTGTAGCGCCCTGCTTGCGGTGCTGGGTTTCCAAACGGGCTGCGGTCCGCAGGCTCGGCGAAGCCTTCGTAATCCGCGATGTTCGTGAACGAAACGGACAAACGGCGCTCCTCGCCGACTTTGAGTGCGATGGGCACAGGGTTGGAGGAACCGGGCAAAATCACGCTGACTTCTGCGGTGAATCGCGTGGAGAATTTCCCGCGAATCGGGAGTGTCTTCCCGTTGAATGTGATCGAACCGGTGAATGCGCCAGTGTTGTTCACTTTTAGCGTGATGAAAGCATCGGCCACTCCCTGCGATGGTATGATCCGTGAGACGATTCCATTGTAGGTTCCCTCGATTTCTCCAAACGGGTTTGGGATAAAGATTGCGTCGAGCGCAAAGCTGCATTCATCCGGCATCGTGAATGTGTATTTCGCCGAGCGCGAAAGAATTTCGTGTGTCTCGTCGGACGGGTCCACCCAGCCGAGGAAAACTTGTCCCGGTGCGGGCTTCGCGGTGATTGTGAGCTTCTTTCCTCGCTTGTGCCGTGAACTGCCGAGCAACGGCGACGCAGTGCCCGAGCCTTGGACGCCGACGTTCAAAAAAGCAATGTCGCCGTAGCCTCTCGGGAGCGTGGCGTAGCGTCCATAAAACGACACCGGCCCCGCGTTTCCAGTCGTGCCTACGCGGATGTAGTAATACCGAAATGCCTGCGCGGTGAAGGTCGCTGCACCGTTGCCCGAAGAGTTTACCGTGAGATCCTCGATGGCGTTTGCATCGTTGAAAACAGTCACACGAGGCACCACGCCCGGAAGTCCCTGTGCTTCAATCGCGACTTCGCCGCTGAAGTCGGCGAACCAAAGCCACCATGCGGTTTTCGTGTCGAGCGCGAGGCTCGGCTCACCTGCTTCGACCGTCGCACTGTCGATTACGGTGCTGCCGTAGAACTCGACTCCGGTGATATATTTGGAGTCGAAATAATCGTCATTATAAGGCTGCATCGGCGCGCTGCCGGCGAGCGCCCGCTGGAGATTCAGCCGTCCGCCCGTGAGACATTTGCCACTCACCTCGGGCAGCAAATCGACACTGCGGTAAAGTCGCGCGATTCGCTGCGCCATCGTATCTGCGGGAAATTGCGCACGCAACAAAGCGAGCGCGCCGGAGACGACTGGTGCCGACATCGAGGTGCCGCTGTAGCTGTCGTAAGCAGTATCGCTATCCGCGATGCTGGAGACGATCTCCACGCCGGGCGCTGCGATGTCCACGCTCTTCCAGCCGTAGTTTGAAAACGCCGCGACCCTATCGCTGCGAGATGAAGCCGCCACGCTCACGACGTTTGCATGAGGGTCCGACGCCGGGTAGGTGGTGCAGTGTGGGTCGAAATCGTTGTCCGCGTCCTCATTCCCTGCCGAGACGACGAGCGTGATGCCTGCTTGCTCCAGCGCGCCGATAGCATCGCTCATCGCTGGGTCCATCGCGCCCGACAATCCGAGGCTGGCATTGATAATGTGCGCTCCTTTTTGCGCAGCGTATTCCATCCCCGCAATAATGTCCGAAGTGCTCCCCGAGCCAAATTCCGGCAGCACTTTCACCGCCATGATCTGCACCTTCCAAGCGACGCCCGCCGAGCCTTTACCATTGTCGCCCACAGCGCCGAGGATTCCCGCGACGTGCGTGCCGTGGCCGTCGTCGTCCATCGGATTGCCGTTGTTTTTCACAAAGTTCGCGCCGAAGACATCGTCCACGATTCCGTTGCTATCGTCGTCGATTCCGTTGCCCGGAATCTCGCCCGGATTGCGCCACATATTGGCAAACAAATCCTCGTGCGTGTAGCGGACGCCGCCATCCAGCACAGCCACGATGGACGACTCCGCATCGTGCCGGATGTCCCATGCTTCCGGCGCGTCGATGTCTGCATCGGCGACCGTCGATTTCGCACCAGTGTTGGCAAAATGCCACGCCTCTGCGGCCTGCACGCGCGGGTCATTTGGCAGAGCGAAACGCTTATAAAGACGGTCGCCAGTCGCGTAGGCCACGTTCGGATTTCCGCGATACGAAGCGAGCGCCTGCGCAGGCGTCACACCGGGCGCGAGTTGGATGACTTCAGTCCCGCCGATGCTCTGGAATTTCCGGATAGAAGTCCCATTCGGCCTTGGTTTCCCGGCCTCCGCAGCCGGGTCGCGAAATTTCACGATGATGCGATCCTGCCGAAACTGTGGCGCGGCAAAAGCGGAGCCAGTCGCGAGAATGGACGTGGCGAGGTATAACAAACGAAGGGTGTTTTTCATGATATTGGAACGAAGGGTGGGATTGATTACTCGGAACACATCGTTACTCCACAGGTAAATCGTCGAAGGATGAACTTCGGGTGTGAATAAAAGTGGCTTGGGAGTTCCGCCGGGCTAGTGGTCCACCCGCTGTCACGCACGCAAGTGCCGTCGTCGAGCTGGTGGTCGTTGGCTGCGATGAATTCGCTTGCTCACGCGGAGCAATTCTCGAAACGATGGGAATCATGGCTTGGATTTATTTAGTCATCGCTGGTCTTCTCGAAATCGGATGGGCCATTGGTCTTAAATATACGGAAGGCTTTTCAAGGTTTTGGCCGAGCGTGGCGACCATCTGCGCCATGATTCTCAGCTTCGGTTTGCTGGCGGCAGCACTTAAAACCATCCCAGTGGGCACAGGCTATGCCGTCTGGACGGGAATTGGGGCAGCAGGCACGGCTATCATCGGAATGGCGTTTCTTGGGGAGTCGCGAGAGGTGTTGCGCATTCTTTGCATTCTGCTCATCGTCACGGGCGTCGTGGGTCTCAAGTTCGCGTCAGCGTCAGGACATTGAACCCGAACGCCGCGATTGCGTGTCGTGGCTCACGCAGCCCTCGGCGTGAACCTCCCCTCGCGAAGCGCACTTTTTCTGGTGGCACGCGCACTGGATCAGCGCTTCGCGGGTAGCAGTGTCACGCAGAGGGCTGCGTGAGCCACGACTCCGAGACTCGCACTTCAATCGCGGCGTTCGGGTTGAGTACGACAAAATTGCTTTTGCCCTGCGTCTCTCGGTGACGCTTTTCGGCACGGTAGCCATTCTTTCCGAAACCCTCGGCAACCCCGCCCGCTGCTTCATTTGAGTCGTCCTCAGCGAGTTCGGCAGATAGTGCGCTTAGAAACTCGACTGCCCCGGCACGATCTCGCGGAAGCTGCCTTGGTTTTGGCGGGCGAGTTCTTCCATGAATTTTTGGCCGCTGTCGGCTAGGTAGGCGACGACGTTGATGATGGCGGGTTTGGGGAGTTGCTTTTGCTTCTCGGCGATGTCCGTTAGCAGGACTTTGTCGGGCTTGTCGGTGGGCACGCCGTCGCTGACAAAAAGGATCGCGTCGGGCGACATCGCGAATGCCATGTCGAGCGCGGCTCCGGCGCGTGTTCCGGCGTGGTTGAACTTCGAGGTTCCGGCTGGAGCGGCGGGCTTGAACCCTGCGGCTTCCCGCTCTGAGGAGCGTGTAGCGGCGAGGAGTTTCGCGGCGGGGCTGTGCTCGCGGATGAACTGGATTGCGCGGTTTTTCTCCGCATCGTTCACGGGGGAAAGCGCGGGTTTGTAGGGCTGCACATCGCCCGCAAAGGCGACGACGCTGAACTGCATCGTGTTATCGAGACTGTTGATCAGGCGGGTGATTTCGCGCTCAAGTCCGGCGTAAGTTTTGTCGCTCTTTTTCGTTTTGCCGTCTTTCGACACGCCATCGACCATGGAGTCCGACACGTCCACGCAAATGACGATGTTGCGGGCGCGGGTGCGGAGTCCGAAGAAATTGATGCCGCTGCCGCCGCCGCCGCTGCCGCCGCCGGGTGTGCCGGTCGCGCCGAATGCGCTGCCTGCGCCGCCCATGCCGATGGCGCGGTTCGCGAAAACTTCGGTCGTTGCGGAGGGAAGCTCGGGCATTTCCGGCAGCGCGACTTTTGCCAATGCGGAGTTGGTCGTTACGCGTTTCGCCTGCTCGGGTGCGCTCATCGTGCTCTGCTTTCTGCCGAGCGAGACTTTGTGCTCCGCTCCGGCGCGCGCTTGCTCGGCGCTGCCCGGCGGTGGCATGAATTTCTTTCGCGCGACGGTCTCTTTCGTGACGATAAAATAGCCTGCTGCGACAAAGAACACGACGTGGGCGAGAGCGGAGATGAGCAGGAACTTCCGCGTCATCAGCTTCTGCCAAAACGACGGACCGCCCGGGGTCTGCTTTGGTTTTACGGCTCTTGGTTGTGCTGTGACTGCCATATTTTACTCCTTTTTTGCTGCTGCGGTTGGTGCGGTTACCGGCGCGAGAATCTTCTCCCGTTTCTCGACTTTTGCGAGCAGTTCATCGGTCGCAGCGGCCTCGGGCGTGCTCGCGAAATCGTCCTTCAATTCCTTAATCGCGAGTTTCGCACGTTCAAAGTCATCAAGCCCAAAATGCGCTCGCGCCGCGCCGAAAGTCGCCTGCGGCAAATACCCGCGCTGGCTCGGATAAAGCGCGGCGACTCGTGTGTAATTCAGCAGCGCCTGCTCGTAATAAATGATCGCCTCGGGCGTTTTGTTTTCCGCTTTCAGTGCGTCGGCAATCGCCAGAAGACTATCGCCGCGATTCACCGCGATCATCCCGAGGATGTCGTGACGCCGGACGGACTTCACGGCTTCATCATACAACGCCAGCGCGGCTTTATGGTCGCCCTTGCGAGTCCTCGCCACGCCTGCAAATGCCTTGGTCAGGCGCTGGTTTTCAGGGTTGGATGCCTGACGCGAAAATGTATCCGCCGCGTCCTGCGCTTCCTTGTCGCGCTTCAGTGCGAGCAGCGCCTGGATTTGCATCGGCACGAGGTCCACCCACCAACTGCCCGGTGCATCGCGAAAGCCCGCAAACCGCTCCACTTCGGGCTGCATCGCCTTGAGCAGCGCTTCGGCTTTTCCCTCCGCGATGGCCTTTGGCGCGGCGTCGATGATGGGCGGTTTTGCAAAATCCAGCTTCGCGATTTCCGCGAGTTTGATGCCGACCTGAATCTCCGAGTTTGGGATGTTCGTGATGGTCCCGTCCGCGCTCTTTTCCTGGCGCGGGAACGTCGCCAGAATATCATCCCCAGAGCGGCGCATGACCGTGGGCGTGAGGATGCGCCCATCGTTCATAAAAATGCGGCCCGGATCGGGAGCTTGCGCGGAAGATTCCTGCGCTGCGGAGAGCAGGAAGCTGGTGAAAAATAGAAGAGCTGGAAGGCGGCGAAGCATGCGGTCGATACGCAGTAAAAGCCCTACTACTTTGCAAATGTCGAGCCGCAGTTGCGCGTTACATTTCCGCGACCTCGCGGCGCTCCACGTATATCCGCAGTCCTTCCTTCGAGAAATTCTCCATCAGCGCATCCGGCGCGAGCGCTTCCGGCATCATCACGCCGCGTTCCGGGATTTTGCCTTCGATTAAAAGGCGCGCGGCGAGCGCGGGCGGGACTCCCGTTTGCACGACGGTGAGGCTGTAGCCGTAGCGCTCGTAAGTGTCGTGATGATTGTCCATCGTGTACACGAAATACTCCACGCGCTTCCCGTCTTTTTGACCGAGCACTTCCGTCCCCACGAGGCTGTATCCATCGGCCGTCGCGCCGAGCGTCGCGGGCTTCGGCAGGTTCGCGCAAGCCACGCGGACCGGCGAGACTTCTACGCCGTCCACCTTGATCTTTTTCCACGAATCCAGCTCCAGCAGCGCCAGTGATTTCGCGAGCTGCACGACCTTGTCGCTCAGCGTGTATTTGAAAACAGAATGCCGGACGCCCTTATCCACAAACGGCTTGTAGAGCCCGAGCGAGACGCCTTCTTCGTGCGCCACGGCGTAAGTTTTCATCAGCCCGAGCGGCGGCGGGAAACGATGCCACTCCACCTCCGTCTCCAGCGGCTTGCCCGACATCACGCGCCCGTCCTTCACGTAATAAGGAACGGCGCCGAGCTCCTCGAACAGCGTCTCTGGGCTGAACAACACCGCGAACCGGTAGCCCTTCACGTCCGCATTATCTGCATCTAGGACGCGGATGCTCTCCGCCGTATCCAGCCGGTCCATCGCCCAGCGCGCGAACACATTTACCGCGCCCGGATCGCAGCCCATGCACAGCAGCCCGAGCAGACCGCGCTCCTTGAACTTCGCGTCGAACTTCTCGATCTCCGCCTCGTAGCTGTTCTTCGCCGGACGCTTCACACCCGGCGGCGAGTAAATGTCCGCCGCCATGTCCATGTAATGCGAACCCGCATGGGCGCAGGCTTCCAGCACGCTGTGGTTCACCTGCCAAGTCGCCGCATTCATCACCACGGCGATCTCATGCTCCTTCAAAAAAGCCGCCAGCCCCGCAGTGTCCATCGCATTGATCGGCACGACGACAAACCGGCTTTTCGGCGTCCGCTCGTGGAGCCTCTGCGCATAAGTGGTATCCACATCGCCCAGATAAATGCGGTCAAACGACGCATAGCCGTGCAACTTCTGCCCCACCACGCTCCCCACACCGCCCGTCCCGATAATTAAAGCG
>JAYTMG010000829.1:0-1397 GCA_043728745.1 Verrucomicrobiaceae bacterium | reverse complement strand
AGCAAATTCGCCGGATGAAAATCGTCGTGAGCCACGCCCGCCCGCGCCAGCAAATCCACGAGCGCGAGCAAGGCCGGGAAAAACTTCCCGTGCCGTGGCTCCACGGGCACGCCGTCAAACGCTTCGGTGATGAGCACGCTCTCGACCAACCCGCGCGCCGTCCAGTGTTCGCCGAGCGCGAGGTGGCGCACGACGGGCACGCCGCGCTTTTCCAACGCCTCTGCGAGCCGCCACTCTTGCGCGGCCTGCGAGGGTTTGAAGAAGAACTTGGCGGGGCGCAGCGCAAACGCGCCGTGCCGGTAGCGCTTCACGTAGAACGCGCGCCCGTGGATTTCGTAGCGGGCGACGAACTTGGCCCGGTCATCTTTCACCACCGTGACGGGCTGGGCGCGCCAGAGTTCTTCAAGCAGCGGTGCAAAGTCATCGGCCAGATGCCAGCGGAAATCATGGAGCGTTGTTCGTGTCACGCGTGGCGCGAGTTATGCCCGGCCCGGTGGGAAAACACCAAATCCCAAAATCCAAATTTCAAACAAATTTCAAATTCCAAATCTGCCGCCCAGCCAAGCGCCCGGACTCAGGCCCGGCTGGCAGGGCCGACGCATCAAAAATAGGACTGGGCAGAAAACCTCATGAATTCAGGGCGGCGCATGAATTTTTCTCCCTTTCATGTTCCGTCCTGAATTCATGCGGAAACATGGCTGGCGTGGATCCAGTTTGATTTTGATGCTGGCTGGCCGGTGTGCCTGGACGCGTTTGAAGTTTTGGAGTTGGAATTTGAAATTTGTTTGAGGTTTGGATTTTGAGATTTGAAATTTCACGCCCTCCGACGTTCCCGTTGACTTCAACTCGCGCCCGCGAAAATCTCCGGCCATGAACTGTCCTGCGTGTGCCTCGTCTCTGGAGGCGTTGGATGTGGATGGCCTGGTGGTGGATGTCTGCCGGGCCGGATGCGGCGGCGTGTGGTTCGACAATTTCGAGCTGCGCCGCGTGGACGCGCTGGATGAAAAGCTCGGCACGGCCCTCGCCCACCTGGAGTTTAATCCCGGCGCCATCGTGCTAACCGAGAAGCGTCCGTGTCCGAAGTGCGCGGGCGTGACCATGCTGCAACATAAATTCAGCCGCGAGAAACCGGTGCTGGTGGATGAGTGCCCGAGTTGCGGCGGCATCTGGCTGGATGGCGGCGAACTGGCGGAGATCCGCCAGCCCGTAGCCACGAAGGACGAGCGGCAGCAGCAGACGCAGAGCTTTTTCAATCACCTGCTCGCGAAGGAGCTGGCCCAGCTCCGCGCCCGGCGCACGCCGCCTGCTGAGTGAGGCGGAACTGCGGCGCGCGGCTCCGGAGGGTGCGCATTGATCGTGAAATTTTGACTCGCATGAATCCGCGTTTGTGTTTCGAT
>JAYTMG010000828.1:0-3424 GCA_043728745.1 Verrucomicrobiaceae bacterium | reverse complement strand
GATTGTGGATCTGTTCGGTAAGGATTACTTCGGTAGTAGGCATAACTGGAAATTTGGTAAGATGATTCGGACGAAAAAGGGCGCGATGGATACCGGCGGTGCCCAGCTTTGTCAAAAGCCTTTTCCGGTATTTTTTGAAAAGGCTTGAATCCGAGCCTGGTTTACAGATTCGCAAAGACCGATTCCGTGAGCTCTGGGAACTGAAACCGGAAGCCTTCAGCAGTGGCTACAGCGGGAAGAATGCGGCGGGACCACAGGAGCTCATCCGCAAATTCCCGGAGGAAAAAACGGAGCGCAAACGCTGGCGCGCGAAAAATGGCCGGGCGGCGGACGCTCCGCGCGAGGGCTTTGGTGAAGTCCGCATTTCGCACAGGCCACGGCGTGGTGACATTGAGCGGTCCGCGAATGTCCAAATTGCGCACCGCGAAAAGGAGCAGCGATACCGCGTCCTCGACATGAATCCACGACATCCATTGCCGCCCGTCGCTGACCGGGCCGCCGAGGCCGAGTTTGAAAAGGGGGCGCATGACGGCTAGCGCGCCTCCAGCGCCGAAGACGAGCCCGATTCGCGCGCGGACGACGCGGCAGAGGGGCTCGGCGGCTGCGAGTTCCGCTTCGTTTTCGGCGCACACATCAGCGAGGAAACCGCTTCCGCGCGGGGATTCTTCGGTGACGTCTGCCTCGCCTTGATTCCCGTAAAATCCGATGGCGCTGGCTCCCACGAGCACTTCAGGCCGAACTTTTGCGGCGCGAATTCCCTCGACGATCCGGCGGGCTCCGTTGACCCGGCTATCGCGGATGCGGCGCTTTTTAGCCGAGGTCCAGAGCCCGGATACGTTCTCGCCAGCTAGGTGAATGATCGCTTCACAGCCATTGAAGTCCGGCGTTTCATCCAGCGAAAAGCCGCGCGTTTCCACGCATCCGCCGACGGGCTTTGCCGGATTGCGGGAAAAGGCGATGACTTCAAAGCCTTGCCGCGTGGCCGCTTGAATCAACCGCTTGCCGACGAAGCCGGACGCACCGGTGATTCCAAGTATCATGGCCGATCTTTGGTGCTAGAACTTGCGCAGCCAAGAATACGGAAACTCGTCTCCGGGGCAGTCGGTGGGCCAGCGTGGCGGGTTGATATTTCGGTGTGGCGCGACGACGGCATGTTGTCCGTTGACGCGGCCGACGCGACTGCGGACCGCTTTGACGAGTTCTTCGAGCGAGGCGAGCTGTTGCGGCTTCGGGCGGGAATTGTTGAAGTCGCCGACGAGGCAGACACCGACGGAAATGTTGTTCAAATAGTCGCTGTGTACGTGGCCACCTTGGATCTGTCGGCTCCAGCGATTGCCGATTTCGATCTGGCCGTTTCCTGTGGAAGTGCCGTTGCCGATGACGAAGTGATAAGCCATACCGTTCGACATCCCGCGCACGCGGCGGTGGTAGTGCTCGAAGGCTTTGGCGCTGCCCTGCCGGGTGCCGCTATTGTGGACGACGATGTAGCGCCAGCGGCCATTGCGGACCGGTGCGCCGGTGATGGCGCGCTTGACGGACCCGGTCACATACCGTCCGGTGGAAACGCTGCTGCTGCCGCCGCCAAAAATACGGCTCCAAAAACCGCGCTTCTCTTCCTTCGGTGGCTCCGGCTCTTCATCGACGCGACCGACGCCGCTCTTTTCGACACGAAATTGGCTTTCTTGCGGCGGAAGTTCGATGATGGGATTCGGACGCGGTGCGGGAGTCGGCGGCAGGCGAACCACGGGCGGCGGGGTCGGATCGATTCTCGGCGTAGGCGGCTCGTCCTGCTGCCTCGGCGTGAAGGGTTTCACGGGGGGGGAGTCGTCGCGCTCAGGCTGCGGCTTGGCTTTGGGCTTTGGCTTCGGCGCTTCTGTCGCGGCGGGCGGAGTCCACGGGATGGTGGTCATCTCTTCACGAGCTTTAAGAAAAAGCCGCTTCTTTTCCTCGTCCGACAGCGACTGCTGCGCGGGCGCGCGGAATGAGTTCAAAGCAAGGATGCAAAACACTAGGGCTAATGAGCGGCGCATGGTGCGCGGACCCTTTCAAATCGCGGAGAAAAACTCAAGCATCGAACCGAGTAATCGCGAGATATTTACGCGGAAGTCGTTTCTTTCGGCACTTTTAGCGCCATCACGACTACCGCAGCAGCAACGAGAAGCCACGCCGCCCACGTAAACGCAGTGGTGTATCCTTGATCCAGAAGCGCAGTCGTTTGAGGATCGAGTGCCTTCGTCCAGTCAAAATCCGCGAATCCTGCCGGAAGTGCTCCCGCTGCAATCAACGGCCCGAGCCAGCGCCCGAGACTTCCCACGCCCGAACTGAGCCCGAGGACGCGGCCTTGCGCGCTCCCGTGGATATGCCGCGAAACCATGCCGGTGAGCGTGGGGACGAGCAGCCCGTTGCCGAGGGCGAGCAGGGCAGTGGCTCCCAAAAATGCCGAGGTCGTGTGAGAGCGCGGCAGCATCCACAAACTGAAAGCAAGGATTAGCGCGCCAGAAATCGCGAGCTGTTTCTCGATGTCGCGCTTCAGCAGTCGCCGCAAAAGCCCGCCCTGCACAATCACCCCAATCACGCCCACGTATGCGAACGCGTAGCCGATTTGCGCCTGTGTGTAATGCAAGTGGTCGCCGCAAAAGAGCGAGAAGAGCAGATGAATCGACGCGAAGCCTGTGGTGGAGAGGAGATTCGCGATGAGGAGGAGGATGACAAATGTCCCGCGTCCGCCGCTGAGAACCTCGCCAAGCGGGGCTTTTTGGTCCGGATGCTCGCGCTTTTCCTTGGTCAGCGTTTCAGGCAGCATTTTAACAACAAGCACTCCGTTGATGAGCGCGAGAAGCCCCGCGAAATAGAAGGGAGCGGCGTGGTGCCATTGACTGAGGATGCCGCCGAGGGCAGGCCCAAGGACGAAGCCGAGCCCAAATGCCGCGCCGATCATTCCCATCGCCTTGCTGCGATCCGCTGGCGTCGTCACATCCGCCACGCACGCTTGTGCGGTCGCGATATTTCCCCCACTTGCGCCGTCGATGATGCGCCCGAGGAACAGCATCCATGCCGACTCGGCGGCTCCCGTGATGAAGTATCCCACCGCCGTCCCGATGATGCTGACAATGAGGACGGGCTTGCGCCCGATGCGGTCGCTCAGTTTCCCCAGCATCGGAGCGGTGAAAAACTGCACGAGAGAAAAAATCCCTGTGAGCCAGCCGAGGGCGGTCCCCGAGAGCTTGAAGGGCTCTTGTTTCGCATACACCGGGAGAACCGGGATGACGATTCCAAAGCCGATCATGCTGACAAAAATGGTGAGGAAGATGACGCCCAGCGTGGCGTGTTTCCGGCGTTTTTCGGTGTCGATAGGTTTGTCCAAAGCGGGCGCATGAGAGCGGGCTCCAGCGCAGAGCGCAAATGCGGAATGCGACAATGTTTC
>JAYTMG010000827.1:0-3301 GCA_043728745.1 Verrucomicrobiaceae bacterium | reverse complement strand
TTTGAATTCGCGAAGTTCTTCGGCATCCGCGTCATCAATACGGAATCGGTTGATTCGCTCGACACTTATGAAGCGCTGGTGAAGGAATTCGACATCAAGGTCGGCCTGCATGACCACCCGATGCAGCCAAACAACCCGAGCTACAAAATGTGGGACCCAAATTACATTTTGTCTGTCGTGAAGGACCGCGATGTCCGCATCGGCTCGTGCGCAGACACGGGCCACTGGGTCCGCAGCAATCTGAAGCCCGTCGATTGCATCCGCATCCTGAAAGGCCGCATCGTATCGAGCCACCTGAAAGATCTCCACGCACCGCTCCCGAGCGGGCATGACGTAATTTACGGCACCGGAGTGAGCGACGTGCCAGGGATCCTCGCTGAGTTCAAGGCGCAGGGCTTCGACGGCCCAATCTCCGTCGAATACGAATACAATTGGGACAAGAACGTGGACGATGCGACAAAGTGCATCGACTACGTGAAGAAGCTGAGCGTCAAGTAACGCAGCAGCGTTCTTGGGGCGATCATAAATGGGTGCGCAAAGTAAGACAGGTTTCCAACCTGTCACAGCGGGCATGTCACGAATGCCTCCCCAGTCTTCGGCAGCCCGACAGGTTGGAAACCTGTCCTACTTTCGCTGCACCCGCGTTCTTGCATCGCGCTGGAAGCCTACTTCTCGTGCAACTGGATTACCGAGTGCCACTCCGTAGCGGGCTCTGCCGCGCGGCGGTCGAGCTCGTCGAGGTAGAAGTGCGACGGTCCATCCGTCCCGCCGCACGCTGCGATGACTTTTTGAAAGATCTCTCGCGCTGCTGAAGCGTCGCCTTTTTCAAATGCGGACACACCTTCGTTGAACAACGGGAGCCACTCCGGAACCGCATCCACAGCGACTTCGCCTAGAAGTTCGTGGATGACGAGCGGAGTGGTTTTGCCTTTCATGAGAAAGGTCCCGAGACGGCGGGACGTGAAGCCGGAGCCCATTTTTTGAAACACCTCGTCGGAAATCAGAACACTCGTGCCGAGGTGCTTGTTGAGCGACTCCAGCCGCGCTGCGAAGTTCACCGGGTCGCCGATCACCGTCCAGTCGAAGCGCTGCTCCGAGCCGAGATTTCCCGCCAGCATCTTGCCGGTATGAACCCCGACACGCGTGCGCACTTTCTTGCCTCGGACGATGAGCGGTTTTCCGTCGATGACGATGTCGGAGTCTTTGTGCAGCCGCCATGCGGATAGCACGGCATTGCGAACGTGTGCATCATCCGGGACAGGTGCGCCCCATACGGCAACGACCGCGTCGCCGATAAACTTAGAGATTGTTCCCTTCAGCCCGAGGACATGCCCGGTACATTGGGTGAAATAAGTGGCGAGAATTTGCGAGAGTCGCGCGGGGTCATCGAGTTCCTCGGAGAGCGAGGTGAAGCCTTCGAGGTCGGTGAACATGATCGTGCCAACGATTACTTTACCACCAGGCTTTAGGTCCACGTCTTGGGTGCTGATTTGGCGTGCCATTTCCGGCGAGAGGTAAAGGCCGAATGCCTTGGTGATTGCACTCCGGCGGCGGCCTTCGAAAAGATAATTCGCGAGGGCGACCAATGCGGGGATCACAACTGCCGGAACGATCCAGTTGGCCCACACAAACCAATGCTGCACACCGAAAATCGCCAACAATGTCACGACAATCGCGGCAACAGTGCAGCTCAATAAAACCAGCCACGGTGCCCGTGACATGAGCAACACGGTGAGAAAAAAGCCGAACCAAAACACGATACTCTTTTCCTTCTCAATCGGCAGACGAGTGAGCCATTCGCCGCGTAAAAGATTGAGCGCCGTTGTCGCGTGAACCTCAACTCCGGGCGCGAACTGCCCGCCGGGAAGCGAAGTGTATGGCGTGCGAAAATCGTCTTTCCCGAAGTTCAAAACTGACAAGGCTGTCCGCCCGCCGACGAAGACAATCTTGTCTTTCAGCGCACCCTCAGGAATTCCGTTGGGCTGAAGCACCTCGAAGTACGAATAGTTCTTCAATGTGCCCGGTCGCCCGTAGTAATTCAGCCACCGCAGTTGCATTCGCTCGGCAGAATTCGTCGGGAGTTTCGCGCCCAGTTTCTCGGCGGTTCGCCATGTGAGGGACGGGACCTGCTCGGTGCCTGTGTACATGGCACGAATGCCGTAGTCGGAGTCGATCGGCTGGAAAACAAGCAGCCCCCACGGGATACCCTCCTTCCGGAAAATCGGCTTCGGAGGAATGACCTTCACGTTGTTACTTCTCAGGTCGCGGAACGACTGTTCGATCCCGCCGCCGATGAATGCGTCCCCAAATTCCTTGAGCGCAGTCGCGAGCTCGACATCGGAAAGCGAATCCGCCTCGCCACGCTCACCGGCGAATACGATGTCGAAGAAAACTGCGCGCGCGCCTGCTTCCTTGAGCTTGCGCAAGAGGTCCGCGTGGACTTGTCGATTGTAGATCGCGCCTTGCTTCAGCTCACGCGACGAGTCTTCGTCCATGAACAGGATGCACGCTTCCGGCGTGGGGCGTGTTGTGCGGCACATTTGCGGAAAATCGAAACTGAGCCGTGCGAGGAATTCCGCGAATGCGGTGCCCGGCAAGCGCACAAAAAATCGGTAAGTTTGTGTTTCAATCGGCAGTTCCGGGCGCTCTTCATCGCGGACCCCCAACCACCTTGAAGACTCGATCAACCACGCTCCAACTTGCCCGATGCCGAAAGCCGTCAGCAGCACGATCATCCCTCGGAAGATACGCTTTTTCCAAGGACCTCGCACGTTTTGCCAAAGCTGGAGCAGGACCGTTTTCAAGGGAAGGAGCGCGCCATTTCTGGAGCGAATGTTTTTTGGTTAGGCATGGCGGCTTTTTATCCGAGCGGTTCACGGGAAGCAAGCTGCGCAAGCGCTACGGCAGATCCAGCTCAGGTTGCTCTACGGCGCGGACGACCCACTCGGTCGGGCCACCGATGCGCCGCCAGGTGATTGCGAAAGGCTCGCGCAGGCGGTTCACCTCGTCTTTTGCGAACGTGGCAAGTGGGCCGCCGGTGCCGTTGAGCGCGATTTTTTCCCGCAGCACCCAATCGGTTCCGCGAAAATCGAGTCCCTTTTCCTCGCGAACGATTGTGAGGAAAAGGAACTGCTGGAAGACATCCTTGGTGCGGGCGAGAACAATTGCTTTGTCGTGCCCCCACCGGTCGCGATAGTCATTCGCAAGCAAACGCTCGAACGCGGCAAAGTCCTTGCCTTCAATGGCAGCGATGAGTCTCGTCTGCGCGCGGCGGACCTGACGCTCGGGCTGGAGCCACCAC
>JAYTMG010000826.1:0-2160 GCA_043728745.1 Verrucomicrobiaceae bacterium | reverse complement strand
TTGGGGGAATGATGGGGGCTCGCCGACAGGTGATGCACAGGTACCGCATCGGTAATCGAGTCGCGCTGGCTGCGTCTTAGCGAAAGTTGCGGTGCGTCGTTTATAGGTTGAAGGGTGACGTTCTTGATCGTCATTTTGCGGACCTACACTCCATGCGTTTTGTTTCTCGATTTTTTGCCGTCGTCGTTGCGTCCCTCTGCCTGCTCTGTGCTTCTCGTTCGGTTGCGCAGACCGTCATCATTTCCGAGATCATGGCTGCCGGGCAGAATGTGGTTTCGGATGAAGACGGCGAGTATCCTGATTGGATCGAGTTGCAGAATATGGGCGCAGTCGCGGTGAATCTCGCAAACTGGAGCCTCACGGACAATGCCGCCCTTCCTCAGAAATGGAAGTTCACGAGCGCGAGCATTCCGGCCGGGGAGTTTCTGGTCGTTTTCGCCTCCGGCAAGAATCGCGCTTCGGGCGATACTTTGCACACGAGCTTCAGCCTGACATTTGGGGGCGAGTATCTTGCGCTGGTGCGTCCAAATGGAACGGTTGCCTCGGAGCTGACTTTCCCCGCCCAGGTGCAGAGTATCTCTTACGGCATGGCGGCGGGTGAACGTCGCTTTTTTCAGACACCGACTCCGGGGCTCCCGAATAGCGCCGCGTTCTTGGACATCTCGATTGCGCCGAAGTTCAATCGGCAACACGGCTTCCAAAATACGCCGTTTAATCTCGTGATGGCGACGGACACGGTCGGTGCCTCGATTCGCTATACGCTCGATGGAACCGCGCCTTCGGATTCTGCGGGGCTTGTTTACAGCGCGCCGATTGCGGTGAGTAAAACGACTGTCGTGCGGGCGGTGACGGTGAAGGCGGACTACCTGATTTCGCCGGTGACGACGGCGTCGTATATTTTCACAGCCGATGTAGTCCGGCAGTCGCCGAATGGCGAGACACCAGCGGGCGGCTGGCCGACTCCGCCGCAAGGAGCTTATGGGCTCAATTACGGGATGGACCCAGCCGTCGTGGATTCGCCGCTGTACCGAGGGACGATACAGAGCGATCTCCGCAGCATCCCTACGCTGTCGCTCGTGTGCGATTTGAATGACCTTTACCACGCCGACACCGGGATATGGTCGCACCCGTATGAACAAGGTCAGGCATGGGAGCGCCCGATGTCTCTGGAACTAATCGACCCGAACGGCGGGCTGGAATTTACTCAGCCCGGCGGGATGCGCGTGCGCGGCGGCGCGAGTCGGGATCCGGGCAATCCGAAGCATTCATTCCGCATTTTTTTCCGCGGGAAATACGGCGATGACACGCTCGATGGAAAGTTCTTCGGCGAGGATGGCGCGAACCGGTTTGCGAAGTTCGATATTCGCAACGACCAGATCATTTCGTGGCACCTGACGCATGATCCGAGCACGCGTTTTATTCAGGACCAGTTTTTGCGGGATACCGTCCGGCTGGCGGGTTTCCCGAGCACGCGAGGGAGTTTCTATCACGTTTACATCAACGGCCAATATTGGGGCATGTCGAACACCGAGGAGCGGCCCGAGGGGGATTTCGCGGCGACGTATTTTGGCGGCAAGGCCGAGGACTACGATGTGATCAATAAGGGCGAAGTGACCCAGGGCGATATCAGCGGGTGGGAGCGCGCGATCACATTTGCGAAGAAGGGATTGGGCAGCAACGCCGCCTATCAGAAGCTTCAGGGGCTGAACGCGGACGGAACGCGGAATCCGCAGTTTGAGCCGCTCGTCGATGTGGACAGCGTGATCATGTATATGCTCGTGGGCTCGTGGATGGGCGTGCGCGATACGCCTGCGGATCATGGCACGCAGAACAACTGGTATCAGATCAAGAGCCGCACGGGGAAATTTGGGATGCGTTTCCTGAGTCACGATTCCGAGATTTCGATGGGCGACGTGGCGGATGTGTTTATCGATCCCTCGCCGAGCACAAAGCCGTTTGAGGGTCTTGAGGCGGCGTCCACTACGCCGTGGCACATGTGGGAAGCGCTGCGGATGAATGCGGAGTTTCGTCTGCGGGTGGCAGATTTTGCTCATCGTTTTTTCTTCAATGACGGGCTGATGAGTCCCGATAACGCCGACCGCCGCTGGCGTGCGTTGATGGCACAAATCGACCGTGCTGTGGTTTGCGAGTCCGCACGGT
>JAYTMG010000825.1:0-1173 GCA_043728745.1 Verrucomicrobiaceae bacterium | reverse complement strand
TGGAATTGCACGCGGGCCAAACCAGTCGTGGCTCACGCAGCCCTCTGCGTGACACTTTTACCCGCGAAGCGCTGATCCAATGAGCGTTCCACCGAGAATAATGCGCTTCGCGTGAGGGGAAGCACGCGGAGGGCCGCGTGCGCCACGACGCGAGCGTGCTCACTTGAGCATTTCCACTTTTAATCATTCCCCACGCATGACACGAAGACGCGACGCTCGGCGTTTCACGATTCACGTCGGCGGGCGGTCGAGGCGGAGGAGGCAGACGCCGAAGTCGAGGGCGGGCTGGCCGGGGACTTGGTATTCGGGGGCTATGCCGTAGAGTTTGGGGCGGTCGTTGGTGACGATTCCGGCGCGGCGCAGGACGGTGATGTGTTTGCTGATGTTGCTCGCGGGGACGTTTAGGCGCTGGGCCAGCTCGACGACTTGCAGCGGGTCGGCTTCGACGATGGCGGCGAGCATCCGCTAGCGGGTGAGGTCGGATAGGGCGGTCAATAGTGCGGGCATTGGGAGCATGGTGTGTTGGAGGCGGGTTGTTTGGAGTTCTTCTCCGTTGGAGGGCGGTTCTCGGAGGCAAAGTGGGCAAAATGAAGCTCTAAATGGAAGATCAACGGCTCTAGCAGTTGTCTGAATGGCACTATTAATCGCGTCACAGGCTCTAGTAACTTCCTTTGCGACTCTATGAATGCGCGGCGAGGTGGTGGAAGCCTTTCTATTTTGCCACCACTACCGGCTCACCGCTCCACGATACGCGGCTTGCAGACTACGACGCCGAGGGGGCGCATTTTTCGCACTAGGGCTTCGTACATCGCTTCGTCGTCGTAGGTGCCGACGATAGCGCCGCCGCTGCCGGTGAATTTTGCGGAGCAGCCGACGCTGCGGGCGGCCTCGACCATTTGCAAATTCCCGATTCCCATTTTGTCGCCGTAGATCGTGCGGCGGAGATCGAAGTTCGCGTTGAGGAGCGGGGCGATTTCGGAGCCGCGATCGGTCACGAGTAAATCGCGCGTTTGTTGCGCGAGGCCGGCCCATGTTTGCATGGCGTCGTGGACTTCTTTGTCGCCGGCGATCCAACGTTTGCGGATGTCGTTGTGGGGGACTTCGGTGCCTTCGCCGAGCTTGGTCTTGAATGCGATGTAGAGCGGCGGCAGGAGGCGCGGGGCGATCTCTTCG
>JAYTMG010000824.1:0-1247 GCA_043728745.1 Verrucomicrobiaceae bacterium | reverse complement strand
ACGAATTCCTCGATGCCGCGAACGTGCTGAATCATCTCCGGGTGCATCCCTTCGACGCGCTCGTCGATGAAGTTGAAAATGAGCGGCGCATTGATGTAGGCGAGCTCGTGGAGCCGATGGCGGATGCGCTCCGTCTTGTATTCCGTCGTCTCTTTGAAAATCAGCGAGTCCGGCATAAACGTGATTTTCGTCCCCGTGGTCTTCGTGCTTTTCAGGTCGCCGACAATCTCCAGTTTCTTCGTCGTCTTCCCGCGCTCAAAGCCAATCGCGTGAACCTTACCATCGCGATAGACCTCCACTTTAAACCACTCGGAAACCGCATTCACGCACTTGGCACCGACGCCGTGAGTGCCGCCGGAATACTCGTAGTTCCCCTGGCCGTATTTTCCGCCCGTGTGCAGCACCGTCAGCGCCACTTCCACGCCGGGCAGGCCCGAGTCTTTATTGATGTCCACCGGAATCCCTCGCCCGTTGTCCTTGATCGAGATCGAGCCATCCGTGTGAATCGCCACGTCGATATGCGTGCAATGACCGGCCAAAAACTCGTCCACGGAGTTGTCGAGCACCTCGTTGATGCAATGATGCAGCGCACGCTCGTCCGTGCCGCCGATGTACATGCCGGGCTTCTCGCGGACAGCCTCAAGGCCCTTCATGGTGCGAAGGTCATTGGCTCCGTAGTCTTTCTCTACCTTCTTGATGGTGTGGTCGGTCGTTTGTTGCTGCGGCTGTTCGTCGGACATAGGTAATTTGTGGGTAAAATGAAACGGTGCGGAGTGTAGCGGCCCCCTAGAGCGTCTCAACCCCTATTTTCGGGAAAAACACATTATATTGTGTGCGTTGCGCGTTCCGCCGGGGAATCCGCCCCAACTTATCGACAATCCACCCGATGTTCGGGAGATCTACGGCACTTGCTCGACTTTTAGCCGCCAAAAGAACCGCGAACCCAGCGCTGGATCGGTGAGCGTGATGGATTGAGTCCCGGCGTTTTCGTCCGCTGTGACTCCGGTCTCGGTGATGGCTCCGGTGGCGAGGTCGAATCGGTAAATTTCGAGCCAGCCGTTCACATTTGCCAGGTCGCTGCTGCGCTGGACGATGTAGCGGAGGTCGGCGACGCCCGAGCGAAAGGGGAACGTAAATTGTCTGGGCGCGACGTTGCCGGGCAAGGTCAGGGCAAAGGGACTGAGGTTCGCCGTGCTGGCGCTGGTTCGGGTGGCGTATTCGAGGCCGTTGAGCAGACCGTCGCCGTC
>JAYTMG010000823.1:0-1640 GCA_043728745.1 Verrucomicrobiaceae bacterium | reverse complement strand
CTGATCGCCAAATATCGCCGCGCCAAAAAAATCTCCGCCACCACCGACGTGGACAAAGCCGTGCTGGCCACGGACGTCTCTTTCATCTGCGTTGGCACGCCGTCCACGCCCACCGGGCATCTGGATTTAACCCATGTGCGTCATGTCGCCGAACAAATCGGGCGCGCGTTGAAGAAGAAAAAGTCTCGGCATGTCATCGCCTTGCGCTCGACCGTGCTGCCGGGGACGGGCGAAGAAGTCGCGCGCCTCATCGCCAAGAAATCCGGCAAGAAAGCCGGGCAGGATTTTGCCGTCGTTTCCAACCCCGAGTTCTTGCGAGAGAGCACTTCCATCGCGGATTTTTTCAACCCGCCGTTCACGCTCGTCGGCACCGACGTCCCGTGGGCCGAAGCCGTGCTCCGCGCCGTGTATGGCAAGATTGACGCGCCCTTCCTCGTCGCCGCGCCGCGTCTGGCGGAGATGATGAAGTACGTCTGCAATTCTTTTCACGCGCTGAAAATCACCTTCGCCAACGAGGTCGGAAACATCTGCGAGAAGCTGGGCATTGATTCCCATGCGCTCATGGAAATTTTCTGCCGCGACACGAAGCTGAACACTTCCAAGGCTTACCTGCGCCCCGGCTTTGCCTACGGCGGCTCCTGCCTGCCGAAAGATTTGAAGGCGCTGCGCACCATCGCGCACGATCATTACTTGCCCTGCCCCGTGCTGGAGAACATTGAGAAAAGCAACGAGGCGCAGAAGGATTTGGTCTGCCGCCACATCAAACAGCTTGGCCGGCAGAACATCGGTTTCCTCGGACTCTCCTTCAAAGCCGGCACCGACGACTTGCGCGAAAGTCCCATCGTGGATGTCATCGAACGCCTGCTGGGCAAGGGGTACAACATCCGCATCTACGACCGGAACGTGCATCTCGCGGCCCTGACCGGTGCGAACAAGGAGTTTATTCTTCGCAAGATTCCCTACATCAGCCGCTTCATCACCGACGACCTCGCGGAAGTCGTGGCGCACTCGGATTTGATCGTAGTGGTGAACAACGAGCCGGGGCTGGCCGAGGCGCTGGCGGATTTGCCGAAAGAAAAAATCATCTACGAACTTTCCCGCCTCGACCGCCGCCCGCGTCGCGCGAAGAAATAATCCCGAACGCCGAAACGGAGCTGGGTGGCACGGGCTGTCAGCCGCGCGGAAGGGAGGGCGGCGGGATTTATTGAGACTCGTGCCACAGAGATAGACCGCTGGCACTGCGGGCAGTTGCCGCGACGGAGCGCCAAGCATCGCTTGGCTCGGAGCCGTGACGCGCTCATCTCGTGTCGAGCGATGCTCGGCGCTCCGTCACACTCACTGAAGAATTTCCCCGCGTGTGCCGAAACATAAAGCATGGTTTTGGAAGTCTGTTCCGCCCCCGCTCCGACTGCTCCGCCGGTGGCGTGCGCTGAATTTTTGCCCGTCCTGGCCATTGCCGTGCGTCGCCGGCCCGTCAGTCGGAGAGTCCTCCTGACCGTGCTGGGCCTCTGCGCCTTCATCTACGCCTTCACGCACTGGTTTCTCTGGCCGGTGAGAATTTCCGGGGAAAGCATGGCTCCGAACTACGAGGACGGTCAGCCCACGGTCATCAACCGCCTCGCGTATCTTGCCCACAACCC
>JAYTMG010000822.1:0-2148 GCA_043728745.1 Verrucomicrobiaceae bacterium | reverse complement strand
AACACCGTGGACTCGCTCTTCGGCGGTGCTGGTGCCGACGTGTATGTCCTAGGCAATGATGTCCGCCCATATTACCGGGTCGCGGGCAAAGCGGACTATGCAGCCATCGACTTCAAAATCAAGGAAGGCGACAAATTGGAACTGAACGGAATCGATGGAGACTACTTTCTGTTGCCCATCACTAAGGACTTTGACCGTGCGCTCCTGCCAAAAACGGCAAAGCTCACGGGGCTGTTTTTCGATGCAAACGACAACAGTATTTTCGACAGTGGCATCGACGACCTCATCGCCGTGCTACCGAAGTTCGCATCCGGCGTGGACCTCGCCGACATCGCCACTTTCATCGGCGGAGTTTGAGTCGCGGTGCAGGGTTTATCCCGTTACTTGCCAAGCTCTGCGGCGCGGCTAGTCTGCGCGCCTCATGTTCAGTCTGCTTGCCGATAAATTACAGGGCGTCTTTCGCGATCTCTCGGGAAAAGGGAAGATCTCGGAATCCAACATCACCGATGCGCTCCGCGAAGTGCGGATGGCGCTGCTGGAGGCGGATGTTCACTTTCAAGTCGCGAAGGATTTCATCGCACGGGTGAAAGAACAGGCGATGGGCGAGGCGGTGCTGAGGTCCGTTTCGCCCGGCCAGCAGATTGTCAAAATTTTCCACGATGAACTCACGCGCGTCCTCGGCGGCGAGGCCTCGGAACTGAATCTCACCGCGCCCGCACGGCTCCTCATCGTAGGCTTAAACGGGGCCGGAAAAACGACGACGTGCGGCAAGCTGGCGAACTTTTTGCGCAAGCAGGGAAAGGCCCCGGCGCTGATCGCGTGCGACCTTTACCGGCCCGCCGCAATCGAGCAATTGGCGACGCTCGGCAGACAACTCGGCGTTCCTGTTTTCACTCCGCCGCCGGGCGAGACCAATGTGCTCGTCGCCGCAAAACTCGCGCTCCAGTGGCTCGCTGAAACTCCGCACAACGTTGCGATTTTCGATACTGCGGGCAGGCAGGAAATCGACGAGGCGCTCGTCAAAGAAGTGCAGCAACTCAAAGAAATGCTCCAGCCGCAGGAGGTGCTGCTCGTCGCCGACGCAGCGACCGGCCAGCAGGCCGTGAGCGTGGCGACGCACTTTCACGAAGCGCTGCAAATCACCGGGCTGATCCTCACGAAGCTCGACGGCGACGCACGCGGCGGCGCGGCGCTTTCCATGCGCGAGGTGACCAAACAGCCCATCAAATTTGCCGGTCACGGCGAAAAGATGGATGCTTTCGAGGTCTTCCACCCCGACCGTCTCGCGGGCCGAATCCTCGGAATGGGCGACATCGTCACCCTCGTAGAAAGCGCTGCTGCCGCAATCGACGAGAAAGATGCGAAGCGGATGGAGCAGCGCATGATGCGGGCGGAGTTCGACTTCAACGACTTCCTCGAAATGTTCGCCATGATGAAGAAGCTCGGGCCCATGGAGAAGATTCTCGGGATGTTGCCGGGCATGGGAAAAATCGCCGACATGAACATCGACGAAAAGCAACTCTCCCGCCCCAAAGCCATCGTGCAATCCATGACCTTCGAAGAGCGCGCCAAGCCCGACATCCTCAACGCCCGCCGCCGCCAGCGCATCGCCCGTGGAAGCGGCACGACCGTCACGGAAGTGAACGAAATCATCTCCCGCTTCAACGAGATGCGCAAAATGATGAAGCAAATGCCCATGATGCAAAAGATGATGGGCAAGAAAAAGCAGGGCAAAGGGATGTTCGCCCGGTAGGCAGTGCTCCCTTTTGAGGACACTAAAGGGGTGCCCGTGCGTAGTGACCGCAACTTGGTGGAAAAAAGCCTTGGCATGTCACGCGGCATCGGTAAGGTCGCCGCCCTTCAAAATGACGAGAAGCAATTCTCCCGTCCCAAAGCCATCGTGTAAACGATGCGTTTCAGGGCGAGAGAGCGGTGGGACCGTCATCGAAGAAAGTAATACCATCTCGCGCTTCTCAAAAAGGGGCGCGGGACAATGAAACAGATGCCTCGGCTTCAAAAGATGATTTCCCATCAACAGGGAAAAAGTCGTTTTAACCCGAGGCTGAATTTTCAGAACAACTAACCGAAACAAAGATAATTATGGTCGTCATCCGACTTCGCCGCGAAGGCACTAAAAACACACCTTAC
>JAYTMG010000821.1:0-2423 GCA_043728745.1 Verrucomicrobiaceae bacterium | reverse complement strand
GCGCACAAACTCCGCAAACTCGGCAAACCCGGACACATTTTCCGCGATGAATTCGCGATCAATCCATCCGCTGCTGATGAGGATATTCGCGAGCCCATAGAGCAGCGTGAGATCGCTCTTTGGCGCGATCGCAAAATGCCGGGTGGCCGCCATCGCAGTCTCCGTCGTGCGCGGGTCCACGACCAGAATCTCGGGGCTGCGGCGGTTCCGCAAAACCCGCTGCCACATGATGGGATGGGCGATGCACGGGTTCGCTCCGATAAAAACGAGCACGTCCGATTGCTCAAAGTCCGCGTAAGAAAACGGCGGTGCGTCGAACCCGAACGATTGCTTGTACGCGACGTGCGAGGTCGCCATGCACTGCCGGGTATTCGAGTCGAGATTCTGAATTCCAAGACCGAGCCGGGCCAGTGCCCCGAGAAAGCACATCTCTTCCGTGACGATTTGTCCGGTGCTCAGAATCGCCACGCTGTCCTCGCCATGTCGTTTCTGGATGTCGCGAAGTTGCGTCGCGAACTTCGTCATCGCATCGTGCCAGCTCGCCGGCTTCCCGCTGATAAGAGGCGTCGTCCCGCGGTCCGGCGCATCGAGCGGCGTGAGCGCTTCCCATCCTTTTGGACACGCCATCCCGAGGTTCACCGGATACTCGGTGTCCGGCGATAAATTTACCGCAGAGCCGTCGCGCAGATGAATTTTCAAGCCGCAGCCGGTGGAGCAAAATCCACAAACCATCGTCGTTGTCGCATCCGGCACCAACTTCGCTGGAAGCTGGCCCAACCCGAATTCACCGGGCCGGCGGACCAAGTCCGAAGTGAGCGGTCCTTCAAATTGCCGGAATACGGGCGCAAGATCATCGAGAGAGAATTTCATAAGATATCGCGACTGGAGTTTTCTGAGTTCATAGGCCCGGCATCCGCGGCGCAGCACACGCGGTGAAGAACATGTAACGCTCAAGAACGCACCCGGCCAAAGTCGTCAGCAACGCAAGCGTGGCCCACAGAGGCGAGGTCGCAAGCATCGCGACGACGGAGAAAATACTGGCTACAGCGAACAGCGAAACTCTCCAGCGAAGAACGCCGGGAAGCATCGTCATCGTAGTCAGCGCAGCCCTGTGTGCGGGCGACTCCGGCGTGCGCAACGCTCTGGCGCATTGCAATTGTTCTGAAAGGAAAAGCCATGTGCGAATCGCCGTCGCAGCAGCGGCAAATCCCACTGCGGCCATAGCTCCCATCCACGCAAGAATGCACGCGCCCGCAGTCGCGCCGAGCAGCGCGGTGGTCCCGAAGAACCGGCGAAACGTCATTCCCATCGCCCACGCGGGGCGCTGCGTGTCGATATAGATCATCGCGGAGCAATAGACGCCAGCAAGTGCGAGAGCCGCAGTGCCAAAAGAAAGCAGAGGGTTCTGCGGAAACAATGCAAGCAATGCCGCCGAGCCCGCATAGGCGCTGAATGCGATGATTTCCCGACTCATCCAGGACTTCCGCCAGCCGAGCACGGCCCGCCATGCTTTGAGCGGGCGACCGAGATGGGCCACACTGACTGCGAGCGCTACGTTCAAAACTCCAAACGCGATGAGCGGAAACAGCGAAACTCGGGCGAAGAGATGAGCGACATGCAGGCCAGCCGCCATTTGCGAAAGCACCAGCATCGCGATGAGCGGCGCGTGTGCGTGCTCCAACCGCAGCGTGCCGCGATCCGCAGATTTCGCATCGCGCGGGATTTTGCGTTCGGTGCGGAATGTCGTGGCCGGCTTTGTGTAGTCCGAGCGAAACGCCCCAGGGACAACGGACCCCGCGCTGACGATTTCGCTTTTGTTGACGACTTCGATGCGGATGGCCTCGTTCGGACATGCCTGCACGCAAGCGGGTGCCTCGCCCACCGCGAGCCGTCCGTAACACATGTCGCATTTGCGGACGATGCCGAGGCGCTTGGAATACTTCGGGACTTCGTAAGGGCACTTCAGCGTGCAATACTGGCAGCCGATACATTGATCGTCGAGATGACGCACGATTCCAGTCTCCTCGTCCTTTTCATAAGCGAGCGTCGGGCAGCCTTCCGCACAGGCTGGATCAACACAGTGATGACAAGCCGTCGTCACCGTCTGCTGCCAAGGGACATCCTCCGTCGCGAGCAGCAATCCGACATTCCGCCATGTCTCATCCTCTTCGAGTCCGTTGAGCGAATGACACGCACTGACGCAGGCTTTGCAGCCGGTACAGGTGTCGAGATTCACGGCGAAAGCGTATTGCTCGCCGGGCTGAGGTTTGTTGAGCGGAATCAGATCCCGGTAGTATTTTTCCTGAATCGGAATCTCGTGCCGCTCATGTTTCCGCGCGAACCGCTCCACGGCGGTAAGCTGACGCTGCTCATCGAGCAAGTCGTCGATCAAAGTGCGCGGTGCTGTCTCAATGAGCGCGCTC
>JAYTMG010000820.1:0-3475 GCA_043728745.1 Verrucomicrobiaceae bacterium | reverse complement strand
TGGACACCGGAAGTGTGGCGCTTCCCAATCGCCTGATATGCCGCGCTCATTCCTCTCCCGCTCGCTCGAACCGCTCGTCGCAATTCTGTGGGGGCTGCTCATCGCTGCGAGCGTCTGGCTGGCGGTCGTGTGGCTCGCGCCGATCAACGAAGTGACGCTCGGTTTCTTTCACCAAGAAGGTGCCGAGCCCCCGCCCAATGCCGGGTTTCGGACAGCTGTGCTGCTCCTCGCCCGAAATGCCGACCTGCTCTGGCTCGGCCTCGCGGTGGTGAATCTCCACCTCGTCGTCACCGCGGCAAACGGCATCCGCTCTGCGCGGGCGTGGCTCGGGTTTACTGCGGGCAGCGCGTTCGTGCTCGGGTTTCTCAATATCACCACGCATCTTCCATTCGGCGGGATGTCGTTTGGCAGCGGGCTCGGAGGTAAATTTCTCGGCGTGCCGATCGGCTGGCCGTTGCTCTGGACGGCGATCATCATCGCAGCTCGCGAGGCGGTCCTGTGGATGAAACCGCGGCTCAGTCACGCGCTGGTGTCGCTCTATTCTGCACTGCTCGTGCTGGCGACGATTGCGAATCTGGAGCCGACCGCGAGGCACACGCGCGGCTGGTGGGATTGGTATCTCGACACCCCGCGGAATGTCAGCGGCGTTCACGCGTGGGCGTGGGCCGCATGGTTCTTGTGGCCGTGGCTCGTTCTGTTTTCCATGCGGGAACGCGACGTCATCTCGTCGGTTGCGCCACGGACTGTTCGCCCGTTGATGATGCTCATCACGCTGAACGTGGTGGCGCTGGTTGCGCGGTTTCGCTGAACCCTACTTTTTGAGCAACTCGCGCAATTTTGCAGGATCGGTTTCGGGCGCTTTGCATGTAAAGTCCTCGCAGACAAATGCGGCGGCTTTCCCACCCTGCGGTGCCATGTCGGTGATGGTCCCGTTGTGTTTCCCGAGCCATGCTTGGCCGGCACCGCCATCGGCGAGCAGGATGATTTGATTCGGCGCGTAATTGGCGCGGGCTTCTTTGATGAGCGCTTTCGTGTCATCTGCACCGGGCTTTCCTGCGATGACGATTTGCCGACCTTTCGACATGGAAGCGTCCACGGCGCAGAGCATCAGCGGCACCGCGCTCGGCGCCTTTGCGAGCAAGTCGCCCATGCTCGCGATGGTCTTCTCCGCCCGCTCGCGTAGTTCCTTGGAGTCCACGATTTGTGCGAGGCGGATGAGATTGAGCGCCGCAACGCTGCCGGCGGCAGGCTCGGCTCCATCGTGGTCTTCCTTCGAGCGGAACAGGATGTCCGCTTGATCGGCGGGCGTCTGGAAGTAGCCGCCGTTCGCTTTGTCGTAAAACACGGCGTCCATTTTTGCCTGCAACTCCACAGCCCACTGGAGCCACTGCACATCGAAGTCCGTCTCGTAAAGGTCGAGCAGTCCAGCGATGAGCGAGGCGTAGTCATCGGCAAACCCAGCGGCGTTGCTTGGCTCAAGGCGATAGCTACGAATGAGCGCGCCGTTCTTCCACAGCTTGGCTTTGATAAAGCGGGCGCTGGCCTGCGCGGACGCCATGTAGCGGGGCTCATCGAGAATCTGCGCAGCGCGAGCAAACGCGGAGATCATGAGGCCGTTCCACGCGACGATGATTTTGTCGTCGAGATGCGGGTGCGGGCGCTTGGCACGAATCTCCAGAAGCTTTACGCGGGATGCAGCGAGCGATTTCTCCACATCGGCCTCGGACTTGCCGGAGTCCTTCGCGAGCTCGGCGACCGTCTTGCGAATGATGAGGGTATTCTTCCCTTTCAGCTCGCCAAGCGGGTCGCTCCCGGCGGGAGAATTTCCATCGGCTACGATGCCGTATGCAGTGCTGAAAAGCGCGGCGTCTTCACCAAGAGCGGCGTCGATCTCGGCTTTGGTCCAGACGTAAAACGCACCTTCCTTTTTCTCGGCATGGCCGGCCTCGAGGCTGTCTGCGTCTTCGGCGGAATAGATGCCGCCTTCCTTGTCGGTCAGTTCGCGGATGACGTAATCGAGAGTGTCGCGTGCTGTTTTCTCCCAGCGAGCATCGCGGGTGAGATGGAATGCGTCGAGATACGCGCGGACGATCTGCGCCTGATCGTATGCCATTTTCTCGTAGTGCGGGACGTGCCAGAAACGGTCCACGGAATAGCGATGGAAGCCGCCGCCGAGTTGGTCGTACATTCCTCCGTCTGCCATTTTTCCGAGTGTGATGAGCGCCATCTTTCCCGCGATTGCGCGGTCGCGCTCCTCCGCCTCCGCAGACTCGCCCAGGCCCTTGCGGACGGACATCCGGAAGAGAAACGCGAAGTTGCTCGGCTGCGGAAATTTCGGCGCGCCGCCAAACCCACCGAGGTCGGCATCGAATGTTTTTGCGAGCTGGCTCTGGCCCGCGATGAGCGCGGTTTTCGCCACGACCTCGACCTTGCTCGGCGAACTGGCTGTGTAGGCGGCGAGCTGTTTGGCGACTTCGGTGCCGTGGGCGATCATCTCTTTGCTGTCCTTTTTCCAACCATCGGAAATCTGTTTAAGGACCGCCGGAAAGCCGGGACGTCCGCCCTTATTCTCCGGTGGAAAATAAGTGCCGCCAACAAAAGGTTTGAGGTCCGGAGTGAGCCATACGTTGAGCGGCCATCCGCCGCTGCCGGTGGTCGCCTGCACGAAGGTCATATAGACTTTGTCCACGTCAGGGCGCTCCTCGCGGTCCACTTTGACGCAGACAAAGTTGGCGTTCATAATCTCCGCAGTCGCCGCATTCTCAAAGGACTCGCGCTCCATGACGTGGCACCAATGACAGGTGCTGTAGCCAATGCTGAGAAAGATGGGCTTGTTCTCTTTCTTCGCCTTTTCGAAAGCCTCTGCGCCCCACGGGAACCAGTCCACAGGGTTGTGCTGATGCTGGAGCAAATACGGCGATTTTTCTTTTGAGAGACGGTTGGTGTGTTTCGGAGCAGTGGTCACGGCGGTGTCTTTCTGCTGGGCATCAGCGCAGCGGGCATATTGAGGCAAAGCGAACACAACCGCAGAAGCGGTGGCGATTTGAAAACAGCGGGCAAGGATCATCCTCCGAATGAAGAGGAAGACGCTCGCGCTGGCAAGCGGGCGTGCGGATGCCCGACGAAATCGGGTGTGATTAATTCCACTTTGTTACTCGGGAAACAATTTCAGGATCAACCCATCGAGGGGGCGAATGCGAACTATCAACTTATCATTTTGTAGCCATCATTTTGAGAATTCCAGCGCTCCATGAAATCAAAATGATGGGCACAGAATGATGGTCTATTTTTCTTGGCTCTCATCGCTGTGCAGAATCCAAAGTACGCATAGACGATCCGACTGAAACGCTACGCGGATCGGGGCGTAACAAAGTAGGATTAATTCTACTTTGTTAGTCGCTCATTTTGGCCCGCGAAAAGACGCGAAAAAACGCGAAAGGATTTCCCATTTCGCGCTTTTTTGCGTTTTTCGCGG
>JAYTMG010000819.1:0-2164 GCA_043728745.1 Verrucomicrobiaceae bacterium | reverse complement strand
GAACGCCCGCTCAACTGCGCCGGTGCAAGTGGTCCGATTGCAGAGAGAAGAAGTGCCCGAGGGCCGCGCGGCCATTACTCCTGCGGTGATCACGGCGGGGTTGTTGCGTCTGGTTGCGCCGCAGTTTAATCACGATCGCCCCGTAGCGGCGCCGCGCATGGTGCGCAAAACGGCGACGCGCGATTTCGATCGCGGATGGAGCGGAGCAGATCCCGTAGCTGAAAAAGCCATTCGCGAGAAAGCAGCCGCAGAGGCCCGCAAAGCCGAAGAGGATGAGCGGGAGACATTCCGCAAGATGTCTGCGGAAAAGAAGCCGGCGACGGTGAAGCCAGCGCCTTTTGTTCCGCCCCCGCCGACAGTGAAACCGGTCGTTCCGCCTGCGGAGAAACCCGTTTTACCGAAAGCTGTCGCGCCGGAGAGAGTCACGCCTCGCGGCCCCCTGCCGCCCACCGAGAAACCCGCAACACCGCAACCGAAACCGCCAGTGATTGAAAAGAAGCCGCCCATCGCGCCGCCGGTAGAACCTGCGCCACGAGAGATACCAAAGGCAGCACCGAAGCCCGCAGCAGAGCCGACACCGGCAGTCGTTCCGCCGGAGAAACCCGCCGACGTGAAGCCGATGCCGCCCGAGGTAAAAAAGCCCGAAGTCCCGGTCGAGAAACCGCTCAAGAAAATTAAGGCGGAGCCCGCGATTGAGAAGCCAGCGAAAGCAATCGAGAAACCTGTGAAGACGGTTGAGAAGCCGAAGAAGGAAGCGTCGCCGACCACAAAGCCACGCAACGAAGCTCCCGCTGCTCCCTCGAAAGATGTCCTAAAAAAAGCCGCGCCCCTAAAGCCGGCGAGGCCTGTCGTCGCCAAACCTGACGCAAATCCGGACGCCGAGAAACCTGCGATTCCTTCGGCAGATCCAGTCAAGGAGCCGGGTGAACGAGATCCAAAGAAACCCGACGCAGCCGCCGACAAAAAGCGCGAGGGCAATCGTGCCTCCGACCTTTTGAAGAAGAAGCTGACGCCGGAGGAAAAGGCCGCGCTGAAGGACGAAGCGGAGAAAGCACTCAAATCGCTGAGGGAAAAACTCGGGCAATAACGCGCCATGATTTTCGCGACCGATCCCGCGTGTAAAACGCACGATCCCGGCAAGGGGCATCCCGAGCAACCGGCGCGCTACGGGGCTGTTTATGCGGCGCTGGAAGCTGCGGGAATTATCGCTAAATCAAAGGTCGTCGGCCCGCGCGCCGTGATTCGCGAGGACCTCGAACTCGCGCACGCGGCCCGCTACCTCGAACTCGCCGAGCGGGAAATCCGCGGCGGCTACGACCACCTTAGCACGGGCGATACAAACATCGGCCCGGAATCGTGGGACGCCGCGACTGCCGCAGCCGGTTGCGCGATCGCGGCGACGGAGGCCGTCGTGAAGGGCGATGCGAAGACCGCATTCTGCCTCGTGCGTCCTCCGGGCCATCATGCAAACGCCGTGAAAGGAATGGGCTTCTGCGTGCTGAACAATGTGGCCATCGCCGCGCGTCACGCGCAACGCCGACTCGGCATCGGGCGCGTGCTAATTGTTGATTGGGACGTGCACCACGGAAACGGCACGCAGGACATCTTCTACGAAGACGGCAGCGTGTTCGTTTTCAACACACACCAGTCTCCATGGTATCCTGGCACTGGCGCAGCAAGTGAAACCGGCGCGGGCGCAGGCAAAGGCACGACGATGAATTGCCCGTTCCCCGCCGGGAGCGGGCGCGCGGAAATCGTCGGCGCATTTGAAACGAAGCTCGGTCCAGCGATGGAGAAATTCCGCCCGGAACTTGTAATGATCAGCGCCGGATTCGACTCCCGCGAAGGTGACCCGCTCGGCAATTTTTTACTCACCGACAAAGACTTCGCCGACCTCACAAAAATCGTGCGCAACATCGCGGAAAAGACAGCCGGCGGACGCGTGGTGAGCCTGCTCGAAGGCGGCTACAATCTCGCCGGACTAGCCAGCGCTGCGACGGCGCACGTCGCGGCGTTGCTTTAGCCCGCAGTTCTCCACACCTTTCTCCAGCAGATTCAAGGAGGTCCGCAGATTTCCATCTACCAATAATCTGCGGGCCTCCCTGAATCTGCTGGAAAACAGATACGCAGTGGTGGGGCGCTTTTCAACGTGTGAGAAATTCGG
>JAYTMG010000818.1:0-10059 GCA_043728745.1 Verrucomicrobiaceae bacterium | reverse complement strand
ACCGTGGAGGCAATCACGACGAAAGACTTTATACATCGTGAACGGGTCCTTCAGCTTCAGGCCAAAAAGAACGTTCACGAGCGTGGTGAAAAACCAGTGTCCGAAATTCAGAATTCCGCTCAAGCCCGCCTGGCCGGAAAACTGCCGCATTTTCCACACACTGCCGCTGTGGCGAGATCCCAGCACCAACGCCTGACGACCAGCCAACAAAGGCTCCAGGAGCGTGTCGTAGTCTTCGAGATCATACTCACGATCGGCATCCTGAATCAGAATGAAATCCCCGGTGGCCGACGCAAGGCCGGTTCGCACCGCATGACCTTTTCCGCGTGGGCGGTCTTCGAGGATGAGCTTCACCCGCGGATGATCTTTGTAACGGAGCGCCAACTCGCGGGTGCCGTCGGTCGAATTACTCTCCACGAGAACGATCTCGATATCGAGGCCAACGACTTGTTTGGCGAGAACGGCTTCAAAAGTATCCACAAAAGTCGCCGCTTCATTGAACGCCGGCAAAATCACGGAAAGCGTCCGCTTGTCCTTCGCGAGTGTCGCCCGCGCAAAGGCTATCATGTCGCTGCCTTCCACCGGGCGTTTCATCTCCCTGAGCGGACCGATGGCGATACGATCGGCAAACCGCACAAGTGATGGCCGCCATCCGCGCCGCCCGGCTGAATAGTTGGCCATCTGCTCAATGTTGAGCAGACGCCGGCTGCGGGACACGATGACCTCATTAAAGCTCGCGAAAAACAGCGCCGTCTCCAGTGCCTGACGATTGAAAACGGTCGTTTGAAGTGTCTTGAAAGCCGGCCAATCCTCGCACAACACCCGCGCAGGCAACGAGTCCATGTCGGGCGTAATCACTCCGATAATGGCACCTTCCGAGAGTTCCGCATGAGCGGCGCGCAACGCTGCAAGCGGGTCGGAAATCCGGCCCAGTGTGTGCCAGAAGATGCAAACGTCATAAACACCGTCCGGCACAACTCCGGTCGCGAGTTCAGCGGGAGTGACGACGTTCACGCGATATCCCGCCGCGGATGATTCCTCGTGAAACGTGCTGCCGGTTTCGCAAACCGCAAGCATCGTTCCGCCGTGCTCCCCGCGATAGCGCAGAAGCTGCGAAAGAAAATACTGCGCTTTTTCGCGCATGACTCCCGGAGGCTCGCCGGTTCCCGATGCGCCGGTCGCCTCTCCCGGATTCAGGAAAATCAAATTGCAGTCGGTGCATTCCACGTAGCGGCGCTCCGCACGATAAAACGCGTAACGCTGACGCTTGCTTGCGCAAAGCGGACATTGCCGAAGCAATGTCTCGGCCTGCATGGTTGGTTGGACTATTTGCATGCGATAACGCGATTTGATTTAGCACCGACTGTGCCAATGACGGCTGTCATTCCGCCGAAGACTTGCTCGCAATCGCCACAATCTGCCAGCCAAAGGGCGAGTCCGTCAGATTCATGTGAAACAGAACGCCGAATGCCTTCATCGCAAGGTTCGCGACCAATGAGCGGGAGTCGGCCCGAATCTCGCTCGCAAGGTTCTCTCCGCGGGAAATCACTGCACCACGGTAGAGATTGAAAAACGGGAATCCTGCCCGCAAAACGCGGTGAACCGTGAAGCCGCCACGCTGCAAAACGTCGGTAATACTGCGTTTCGTAAAGTGCTGCCGGTGGCCAATATGCTTATCGAAAGCGGACATCGGTCCGCTCGGCACTGTAACAATCAACCGAGCGTCCGGCGCAAGATACGTCCGCGCAGCGCGCAGTAGCGCTACTGGGTCATCGACGTGCTCCAAAACCTCGCTGCAAGCAGCATCCGTAGCCCATCCGCGAAATCGCTCGATTTCCGGAGGAGGTGCAAACAAATCGGCTACAACGAACGTCGCATCAGGAACCTTGCGACGCGAAATTTCGACACCCGTCACGCTCAATTCCGCGCCGAGAAACTCCGCCTCAGGAAACTGCGGTCGAAGTTTTGCCAGCATATCCCCCTGCCCGCTCCCGATGTCGAAAAGCCGCTTCGGTCCGCCGCCCTGCGCGAGAAGTCGTGCGATGATTTGGTGACGCATCGCCTGCGCGGGATTGCAACTCGCAGCATCTGAATACCGGTCCCAATGTTTGTCCCAGTTGTCGTCGTAGGTTTGGCTCATAAGTTGTTTGATGTGGCTAAAAAGAAGCTCATCTCGGAATGCTCGCGGCTCAAGATTGCCTCCTCGCGACGCGCTGCACCATTTCGGACAGCAGGGTGAATCCAAACGTCTGGAACCCGAGAATGATCAGCAGCAAGCCAAATATTGCTCCGTGCGAAAAATCCGTCAGCGCAAATCCCTGCCGCACGTAGCGGACGAGCAAAGGCACCAGCAATCCCACACCCGCGACGCTCAAAATCCCCGAAACGATCATCCCGCGATCGTAGGAAATAAGCCGCAGTAACCGGTCGGCACAACCCATCCGAAGACCGTGCATGATTCGGGCGAGCACCGCAATTTGGACCGAGCTATAACCGAGCGTGGCGCAGGTCATCGCGAGCAGCATCCAGTGGAGATCAAACCCGATTCCCGCCAGACGAAACGGACCGCAGGAAAGCGCCGTCGCGAGAACTATCCCGCAGACCGCCAGGATGGTGCCGGGCTTCATCAAAAATGAATCGGGCGTATAGACGAGCATCACCTTCAGATTCAGCCAGCCCGCAATCCACGGCGAGAGCCATCCCATGCGACGGTGGTGGCTGAACCGGCCCTCGCGGTCTTTGTAAAATTTCACCGGCACTTCCTCGGTGCGAAGGCCAAGGCGCGCTGCCTTCAACACCATCTCGCTCGCATATTCCCACGATTGCGAGCGAAGGTTGATTTTCTCCAACGCAGCCTTCGTGAGACCGCGCATCCCGCAGTGGATGTCGGAGTAGTGACTCCCGTATATGCGGTTCAGAATCCATGTCGTAAGCGGCGTGCCGAAATAACGGTGCAAGCCCGGCATTGCGCCGTCCTCGATACTTCCGCGAAACCGACTACCCATCACAAACTCAGCCCCGGCCCGAAACTTCTCCACGAACGGAATGAGCTCGCGGAAATCATACGTAAGGTCCGCGTCGCCCATCACGATCCACTGGCCGCGGATAAATGGAATCGCATCAATGTATGCGCGACCAAGCCCGCGTTTTGGCACGCGCAGAACCTCCGCACCGTGCGCCAGCGCGATGTCCGGCGTCTCGTCGGTCGAGCTATCGACGATCAGGATTTGCGCAGTCACTCCCGCTGAAGCGATGCCGGCCTTGCACCACTCAACGAACTCCCCGACTGTGATGCTCTCGTTCAGTGCAGGCACGACGATACTCAGCTCCACCGCTCCCAACGCAGTGTTCGCCGGAACGAGATGCTCTATCTGCGATGGCGCTTCACGCATGGGAAAGCTCCTCGAACATCGAAGACATGGAGTCGCGAACTGCGGCCGCAGAGTTTCGGCGGCACTTCCATCCGAACGATTCGATTTTTGAACTGTCGAATCGAACCACCGGAACGTCTCCTTTCCAGCCGCGATCCCCGCCAGTGTAGTTATGAACGACACTGCCGGAGGCAAGGCCGCAGACATCCGCAGCCAAATCGGCGATTTCGGTGACGGTGATATAATCTCCCGTCGCAACATTAAAAACATCGCACCGGGCCTGACACTCGCGATCCGCAGTGAAGATGGCCTCCAGCACATCCTCGACGTGGATGTAGCTCTTGCTCTGCGAGCCGTCTCCCAAGATCCGAAGTTGCGTCGGGTCTGCGCGAAGACGGCGCACAAAATCGTACCCGACGCCATGAGTCTGACGCGGGCCGACAACATTGGCAAAACGGAACGCACGCGACGTCATGTCGAACATGTGGCAGTAGGCGCAAATGAGCGCTTCGCACGCGAGTTTGCTCGCACCATAAGTCGAGATCGGCATGCATGGGCCGTGATTCTCCGCAAACGCGACATTGGCATTTTCGCCGTAAACACCGCTGCCCGATGTGTAGAGAATCCGCTTCGCGCCGGTTCTCCGCATTCCTTCTAGGACATTCTGCGCGAGATATGTTCCCTCCCAGAAATCAATATCCGGCTGCGTCACCGCCTTCGCGATATCCGGGTTCGCAGCGAGATGGAAAACGGTATCGCAACCGGCCATTGCAGCCGTGACGCTCTCCACGTCTTTCAAATCCCCGCGCACGATTTGCAGCCGTCCATCGCCTCGGAGCGGAGCAAGATGCCATTCTTGGCCGGATGAAAAGTTGTCGTAAACCACCACCCTTTTCGTGGCAGGATTACTGAGGAGTTTGCGCGTGAGGTGACTGCCGATAAAGCCGGCGCCGCCTGACACGAAAATGGCTTCGTGAGTTGGTTGTTTCATGGACTGATTGTGGCGTTGGGCAACTCCACTACGTTTTGTTTAGCAAGACTCCTGCCCGCAACAGGTCTCGTTCTGTAGATTGCGAATATCGTGAGGAGCAGCAAGCCGATGCCCGTGAACGCGACCTTCAGCGAACGAAACCAAACCCTCGGCGCGAACGTGAATTCCACCCTGTGATGACCGGGTTTCTCGATCCACACACCACGAAATGCGCCGTTCACATTGATGCACGGCACGACTTCGCCATCCAACTTCGCGATGATGTCTCCAGGGACGTTGGTTTCGTGCAGCACTGCAAGTCCCGGCGATGAAGCCTCGACATCAAATGCCGTCGAATTGTTCGTCAGCCGGTAATTCGTCGCAGCAGCGACAACCCGACCGGCAGGATTCTTCGCGAGAGATGCGTGCAGTTTCGCGACATCGTCGGACACCGCAGCAAAAGGACGCCCATCTCCGGCCAAAACCAAGCTTGCGACTTCCTTCGCACTATCGGCGCTAAAAGCGGCGTCTGTAAAAAATGCGCGAGGCCATGCTCCTTTGCTCTCGCCTACCTGTAGATCGCTTTGGTGAATCACAGGCAGAATTTTCGGATTCGGCATCGGGTCGCCCTTGTCGCTCAAAAGGTAACGGACACCAATAAAGTCCAGCGCCTTCTGATTTTTCGCGTAATCGTAGGTCGTAGCGGCAATCCGCCAAACCCATTCGTTTCGGTCAAGGTGAAGCGCATTGAACAGCTCGCCGATATTGCGATTTTCGAACGCTTCCGGGCCGCAAATCGTCTCGATTCTGGGAATCACCGCAAAACCCGGGACGAGCGTTCCGTTCAACCCGTAAACCCGCCACGGCTCGGAGTGCGTCGCGTCCTTCACAAATTCCAAACCGGGCGACTTCATCGCGTTGTAATCGTAGCGGCTCTTCGGATTGTACGCGTAGTGGTCAAACGAAGTCTTCAAATGCGACCCCATTCGGAAGTGAATCGTAACGAACGCCACCAGCGAAAGCACGGCTGCCGTCGGTGCCCAAGTCTGACGCTGTCTCATCGCACGACAGAGCCACGGCAGCGCGATCAGAGAAAGCGAGATGCCAGCGGCATACTTCAAAAAAAAGATGCTCTTGTAATATGAAGTCCCAACAGGATGCACCGACAGTCCTTCGCGATGCGACGCTTCGGTGTAGCCCAAGAATGCGCCGTACATCGCGGCGAAAAACACCGCGACTGTCAGGTAAGTCCACTTCCACTCTGCATCGTCCGCCTTTTGCCACATCTCGCGCAGCCCCATCCCGGCGACTATGAGAAGCGGGGTGAAGAGGAGAAAAGAGAAGGTCACATCGAAATGATACACCGTCTGAAGCACCGGGATTTTCGCCAAAAAGCCCGCAGGAATTGCTCCAAACACAAACGTCGCGGCAACCATCACGCAGGCCGCGCTGGCGAGAAATACAGGCGAGCGGCGCAGAGTCCGGAAGCTCGCTAAACTCCATAGCGTGCCGAGGAGAATCAGGAAGTTTGCACCGCAGGATAGGACGAATTCCCGAGGCGTGACCTGCCGCTGAAAGATCTCATCAAACAGACCAATCGCGAGCCCTGGCTGGAGCTGGTGAACTTTCACGATCTGATATTGGCAAAACCCATTCCGCAGCGAATCCAGCAGCAGCATCCAAAGCGGCGCGGAGATCAGCAGAAGAAGGAGATTGCCCCAGGACATCCATGCCAGCTTGCCGAGCCGCAATCGCCACGATCCCGATGACGCCAGCAAGATGATCACACCGACCAGATTCATCCCGGCAATCGTGAGCGTTGCTTCCTTTGCGGTTCCTCCGTTCAAGCCCTGCCAGCTCGCAAGTGCCAGCACCGCAGCCCATCGGATTGCCCCGCGCGCACTCCCCGCCCGCGCGGCCTCCACCCATGCGAGCAAGACCCACGGCATATACGCAAACGCAAACACAGCCACATGCGCCGTGCGGAACATGAAGAATCCGTGAAAGCAAGCAGACACCGCCAGCACCGCTGCGACACGGAGACTCCCGCAAGTGCGCAGAACCAGAAGTCCGCACCCGAACGCGTATAATAAGCGCGTCAGCAGCACCTTCACATCCCAGGCCCACGACGCTCCGCCCGTCGCGATCGGCAGCCAGTGAAGAGGGTCGCCCCACATGTGGAAAAACTGCCCGACTTGTGAAATTCCACACCACGAATAGCGATTCCACAGCGGCATCTCGCCGTCTTCAAACACAGCACGATGCGCTTGAAATACCATCGGCCAGTGGCAGCTCAGCGTGGCTCCAGCATCGGAACCAACAGGGTTCTCGCTGATCTCCGGCGGTTCAATGGGAACCGTCGGCATCTTGTGATAAATCATCGGCAACCCCGCACTCGGCGAGACCCAGCTCATCCCACAAAAGATGATTGGATAGCAGCTCGTGACGACACCCAACACCGCCGCCGCAAATACAGCGCGTCGCGGATTCAAGCGGCATTGCTCCCCAAATCGCCGCCACCCAGCCGCAGCGCGCTCTGTCTGGAAACCCCAATGCAGCAACGCTGCAAAGAACGCGAATAACGACACGAACTGAAGACCGAATATCGCCCAATTTGGCTCCCATGGATCCGCGATTCGCAAAAACGGGTCGAACTTAAAAGTTCGTGTATTTGACGCGGCTTCTGGCGACTCAAACTCCGCCGCGCCAATCGTCCGGCTCCATCGCCCGGAGACTGTCCGCACGCTCATTCCTTCAAACCGCAACGCAGTCGCACTATCGGCAAACGCGATCGAGAACGAGCGGTACCTTCCGCTGCGCGCGATTTGGACCGTGGACATCGCAATGCCGTTCTGATCCGGCTTCATCTGGACTGTCCAATCACGAGGAAGATTCCCCTCTTCGAGCGAAAACTTCACCTCGCTCGGCACGTCGAGTTTCATCGACCATTGCACCAGAGCGTGCCCATGAGCGGGGTCCTTGGGTGCAAAAATGTCCGCCTCAATGAGCCAGCAGAAGAGCGCGGCAAGAATGAATGCAGGCAGCACACACCCACGAAACCAGTGTCGCTGGAGCGAAGATCTATTACCCCCAGATTCGGAAGTGAGTAGGTGTTGGTCGGGCATTTCTCATTCTCGTGATAGAAAGGTTCATGCCAATCGGGCAGGGCGTTTGCTTTATGTCAGACCAGCCCAATCATGTCCGAACATCCTTTCATCAAAGCGCCTGCGCTCACTGCCCGCACGTTTGCCGTGCTTTTCCTGCTTATCGCAATCGTCGGTTCCGCGCTTCGCATCTCGGACTCTGCGTCTTTCCGCCGCGTCGGGTACGATGAGATGATCTACCGCCGCTACGTGAATATGATGGATGGCGGAAAACACACCGTCGGCGTCTTTCAACGCGATATGACGATGTCCCCGTTTGCGATCAACGTGGAAGGCTCCGGTGCCTCCGCGATGCCGGATTTATGCGGCTTCTTCCTCGACACCCAAGCCCCCGCCGCGACCGAGTGCGAACTGCCGCCGACGCGGTTTCTTTACATCTACACCTCCTGGATTTGGAAGCGCATCCAGTTCGGCGATGCACCTCCGCTCCCGCCTGCGGAAATGAGCGCGCAGAACCCCACAGATGATCGTTCGCGCGACGCCGATCATCGCGATCCCGCGCTCGCATCGCTGCATCGCGTGGCATGTCTTTTTACGATTCTGCTCATGATTGCAGGCGGCCTCTGCGCTTGGCGGATGGCCGGTTACGGCGCGGGACTTGGCGTCCTCGCGCTCATGGCCTTCAGCCCCATGCAGCTTCACTTTAGCCAGCACGCGCTCATCGACGGCTTCTTCGCTTTTTGGGCGCTCATGTGTCTTTGGACCACTTGGGAGTGCCTCCGAAATCCCGCATCAAAAGGCTGGCTCGCAGCGCACGCGGTCCTCCTCGCGCTCATGGCATTGGCGAAACTGGAAAACGCCTTCTTCGTCTGCGTCGGACTCGGCGCAATCGTCATCGCAAACCGTTGGATGAAGTTTGGTAAAGTGACGCCGCGCTTTGTGGTAGCAGGCCTCGGCGGGCCGCTCATCGGCGTATTCCTCCTCGTCGCGATGGCCGGTGGTCCGGGCACATTCTTCGCGATCTACAAGACCCTCGTCGTCAAGGCACAGAACCTTCAATACGCAAAACTGACCGGCGACGGTCCTTGGTATCGCTACTTTCTCGACATGATGATCCTGAGCCCGATCGTCGTCATTCTCGCCATCGGCGCGCTGTTCAAGCTCACGCCCACTCGCAAGGAAATCGCGTTTGTCGCGGTTTTCGTCGCAGCGAGTTACCTCGTGATGTGCAACATCCAATACGGCATGAACCTCCGCTACACGAGCATCTGGGAAATGCCGTTCCGGCTCGGCGCGGTGCTGTTGATTTGGGACCTCTGCACTCGCTTCCGCCACCGACAATGGCTCGCGGCCTGTCTGCTCGTAAGTTTTCTCTGCGCCTACGAATTACGCCAATACGAAATCGTCGGCACCGATCCGAAACGCCCGCTCTACGAACTCGTGCCGAACGATCTTCTGAAGCTCGTCCACATCCTCAAGTCGCCGTCCGATTTGTAAAACACCGCCCGCCGGGCGTTACTTCTTCTTCTTTTTCACCGGCGTGATCTTCGTCGTGCCGGATTTTCGGGAAGTCGATTTGGTCGTCGATGACTTGCTGACGGAGCTCTTTTTTACAGGCTCGGGCTCCGTCGTTTTCTTCACGAAAGTGAGTAGCACCACGAGTTCACGCGTGGTGGGTTGAGCGCCTTTGGAAGCGCTTTTGCTCACCGCAGATCCCGTTTGAATGAGCACCGTCTCTCCGCTGCTGGTGGAGCCGTTGAAATACACTTCGCGCGTTGCGAATTCGACCACGGAAAGGCCCTCTCCACTGCGCTTGCCGTGCATCGCTCGGTCGGTCGCCTTCCCTTTGAACGTGATGAGTTTCTCCCCGATCGACGGCGTGACTTCCAGCGTCAAACCCAGCGGCACAGAAGCCCCGCCGGGCGCGGACTGGGACTGCGTGACTTCGATGGTGGCTTTCTCCCCCGGAGCGGTCGTGACTTTCGGCGCACTGAGGACGTTGACGCCTTTGACTTTCTCCAGCTTCAGCGAAGATGCAGTCACTACGGTGCCCGCAGGAACGTCCGCGAATTTCGCCGAGACCTCGATAGTCGTGGCGGCTTGGAGTGGCAGTGCAGCAGTTAAAATCAGGAGAAATCGTTTCATTGCGCGGCGTTATAGCGATCCACTCAGCGGTGTGCGAGTGCTTCCCTCGGGAAAATTTCATCAGTCGCTGAGTGATTTTTCTGCCCCCGCGAACGCCTCGCATTATACAGTGCAGCGATGTTCGATTCTACTATATCCGCTGCTCTCGAAGTAGCCATGTCCGCCGCCCGCGAGGCTGGCGCAAGCTTGCGCGCCAATTTTGGCAAGGTTGCCGAGGTCAATGAGATGCTCGCCCACGACATCAAGCTCGCGCTCGATGTGGAGACGCAGGACCTCATCACCGCGCGCCTGCTCGCGCGATTTCCCGATCACGCAATCTACGGCGAGGAAGGGCTCGCTGGGAATCAAGCAAGCGAGTGGCAATGGATCGTCGATCCGATCGACGGCACCGTGAATTACTTCTACGGCATCCCGCATTACTGCATCAGCATCGCCCTGCGACACGGCGGCGAAATCCAGCTCGGCGTCA
>JAYTMG010000817.1:0-28661 GCA_043728745.1 Verrucomicrobiaceae bacterium | reverse complement strand
GTCCAGCATTTGCCTTCGAGCACTTTTGCGCGGGCGAGTTCGGTGTAGGCGTCGGGCTTGGCGGCTAGGTGTACCAGTTCGCCGGCGTCGCTGAGCGCGAGGATGTTTCCATTTGTCAAAACAGCTTGGCCGGGGCCAAAGCCGTCTTTGCTCCATTTTACTTCGCCGTCGGGGAGCTTCACGGATTTCACTGGGCCGCTGCCGTATTTTTTGAACTGGAACATGCCGTAAAGGTGACCATCAAAATGAACGGGCGTGCTCCAGTGGTTGGCGATTTGCTGGTCGCCGGGCACGCGCATCACCTGCTCGGCTTTCCATGCGGTGCCGTCCTTGGTGACTTTGAATCCGTAAGCCCCGACGCCGTAGCCGGCGCTGGCGTAAACGTAATCGCCGGCGACCACGGCGCTCGCGGCGGTGGAGACGTTGAACTTCACCTCTGCGCGCCACAGTTCTTTGAGCGTCTTGGGCTCCACGGAGACGAGGCCGCTCTTCATAAAGAAAATGATTTGCCGCGTGCCCGCGATCGTTGCGGGAGTCGGGGTTGCGTGCGTCATGGTCTCGTCGCCCGACTTCGCCACGATGGCTCCGGTTGCGGGGTTCAAAGCGAGGAACGATGTG
Source organism: Verrucomicrobiaceae bacterium (assembly GCA_043728745.1). Classification (GTDB taxonomy): domain Bacteria; phylum Verrucomicrobiota; class Verrucomicrobiia; order Chthoniobacterales; family Chthoniobacteraceae; genus SXWH01. Next base: position 28,043 of record JAYTMG010000817.1, on the reverse strand, counting down.
CCTGCGCCGCCGCCCGCGACGTAGATGAGGCCGCCTTCAAGCAACGGGCTCGCGGCGTTTTTCCACGAGATATTCCGTGCGCCGTGTTGCGCGAGATCGAGCTTCCAGACTGGCTTGCCGGTCGCTGCGTCGTGGCCTTGTATGACGAGGTCGGCGTTGGTGGTTACGATGACATTTCCGGCGATGGTTGGCGTCGAGCGCGGGCCGTCGCCGCCTTTGTTGTCGCTGGTTCCGTCGTTGCCGCCGCCTTGATATTCGGAGTTTCCGAGTTCCGCTTTCCACAGCTCTTTGCCGTTGGCGACATTGCGCGCCACGAGCACTTCCTTGCCGCCGATTCCCTCAATGGTGAAGCAGCGTGCGCCTGACACGACGATGCTCGAAAAACCGGTGCCGCCCGGAACTTTCCACAGCACCTTGGGCGCGGCGTCCCATTTGGCGGCGATTTTATCCGGAGTGCTGCCATCGCCAGCGGGCCCGCGATATTGCGGCCAGTCGGTGGCTTGGACGGTGGTGAGAACGGCGAGTGAAAGGACGGTCGTGAGTTTCATCGGGCGCGGTCTTAGGCAAACCGGCGTGGAATGTCAAAGCGGGCGTTTACCGTTTCCCGCGTAATCAAATGGTCGCAGCGAGAAATGGAACGGCGCTAGATCCAGCCGACATGCTGATGTTCGATCCCGGCGAATGTCTCCAGTTCATCAATCAACGCGCGTAGTGACTGCACGAACGAATCTGCTTCTGCAAAGAGCACATCGGCGTTGCCCTGCTTGGCGCTGTGCTCAAGGTTCTTTGCGTCTGTCCATGCGTTGGTCGCATTAAACGCTCCAACCATTCCTTTCAGCCCGTGGGCGGCCTTCGCCGCAGCCTCCGTGTCACCTTTCGATATCGATTCAGAGAGATCCTTCAAGAGCCGCGGCGCGTCTCCATCGCGGCAGAGCTTCACGACTTCTGCGAGGATCCCCAAGTCGCCGCAAATGTTCGACATCAACGCTTCTGCATCGAAGGTGACAGTCGAAACAGGTTCGGCCTGCGTCTTTACCTCGACCACTGCCGGGGTGACGACCGCAGGAGCCTCAACTTTTTGCGGAGCAATCGGAATAGCGGGAATAGTCTCAGGAACCTTCATCGCAGGGGCCTTCGCTAATGCGCTTTTCCCACCAGCTTTTTCATCGAAGCACTCGGCAGAAGGCGAAGAATCCAGAAACAGGTCCGGAATCAAACTGCTCATCTCACTCAAAAGCTCCTGCTGCCGCACTGGCTTCGAAACGTATCCGTCCATTCCCGATTTCGTACACTCGTCGCGAACTCCCTTGAGGACATTGGCGCTGAGCGCAAGGATCGGTATTCGATTGAGGGACTTCATTTTCTCGATCCGGCGAATCTCAGCCGATGCTTCAAAGCCGCTCATTTTCGGCATCTGCAAATCCGTGAGCACAAGATCAAACGTTCTTGAATTGAACTCCTTCACGGCTTCATCGCCGTCGTTGGCGACTGTAACTTTATGCCCCCATTGCTCAAGGTTCAGCTTTACGAGACGCTGATTCACCGCGTTGTCTTCGGCGACGAGGATTCTCAACGTCCGCATCGCGGGAAATTTCGAATTTTTCGGCACCGACATTCCCCCATCCGCCTTCACGTCCTCCAGCGCTTTTGAGACCGCGACCCGAAGCGAGCGCGTCGTGACTGGCTTGATGAGCGTCGCGTGGATCGCAGCGTGCCGGTGGGTATCGATTTCTCCGCGGCGCGGCGATGACACGAGGAGCACGACACGCGTATTCACAAGCTCGGGATAACTGTCGATCGCCGACGCGAGTTTCACGCCGGGGCTCTCGGGGCGAACGGCATCCACTACAAACAGATCGTAGGGTTTCCCCTCGCCCGCTGCGCGACGCAACTCGCTGAGAGCGCCCACGACATCCCGGGCGGAATCCGGCTTCATCTCCCACGATGCGAGCAATTCAGTGGTAATACGCTGACTGTTCGAGTGCGCATCGAGAACGAGAACGCGCAGCCCTTTCAAGGCTTCCACGGAGTAGTTTTCCTGCTCCGCCTTGCGGTACTCAAACTGCGAGGTAAAGCGGAAGACGGTTCCCTTACCGACTTCACTCTCCACCGTCACCTCGCCATTCATCAGCGACACAAGCTGCTGCGTGATGGCAAGCCCGAGCCCGGTCCCGCCAAAGCGGCGCGTCGTCGAGTAGTCGGCCTGATTAAACGCTTGGAAAACTGATTGAATTCGATCGGCGGGAATGCCGATGCCGGTGTCCGCAATCGAAAAGGATAACTCAGCATTTCCATCTACCCACCGCGAGTTTTCGACGCGCACCATCACGTCGCCGCGTTCGGTAAATTTCAGTGCATTGCCAACGAGATTCACCACGATCTGCCGGAGTCTGTGCGGGTCTCCCACGAGCATATCCGGAACTTCCGGGCGAATGTGCAGGAGCAGTTCCAGCCCCTTGCTGTGCGCCCGCGGCGCGAGAATGGTGAGAGCCTCGCCGAGCAGTTCGCGGATGCTGAATTCCGTGCGCTCCAATTCCAGCTTCCCGGCTTCGATCTTTGAGAAATCCAGAATGTTGTTCAGCAACGCGAGAAGCGACTCTGCGCACGAGTTGATCGTTTCCAGATAATCCCGCTGCGCCGCACTTAAATCCGTTCCCATCGCGAGTTCCGTCATCCCGATGATGCCATTCACCGGTGTGCGAATCTCATGACTCATCACCGCGAGAAACTCCCGTTTCGCGATGTTCGCCTCTCCCGCCTTGAAAGCGTATCCTTCGACTTCTTGCTTCGCCAAAACGGCCCGCTCGTTGGCCTTCTGCATTTCATGATTGAACTCCAACAGCCGCTGACGGTCCCTACGCCCGCTCTCCACCACGCGGCGGAATGCTTCGGTCAGATCTCCAAGTTCATCATCGCGACGCGGGAGATCAAATGGCATATCGGGTCCCCCCTCAGCGAGCAGGCGGGTCTTTCGGACAAGTTCTGCAAGCGGCGTCGAGACGGATTGCACAGTCGCTTTTGCACTGCGCATCGACCGGATCAAAAGGGCAATCCCGAATAGAAGAAGGCCCCACCGGATTGAGTTTGGCACCGCAGGAAGATCCGGCACGATGGCTGCAATCCCCATGACCAAACCGGGCAGAAGCATTTCCTTCCAGCCAGAATCCAGCCTGCGAGGCAGCTTCATTGTGTCCAGAGATGATGTATCGGACTCGTCGGAAGATGACTGACTCGGAGACCCTGTTTTAACTCGGGATTCTTTCTGATTTGGATATACTATTCGCGGCACTGCTAACGTGAGAAAGCACGACCAATGCCCAAGTTCCGCGGTTTTCCACAAATTCCTCTACAACCCTCATGATTCCGCAGTCCTTCCGGAGCGACAAGAAACCGGAGGGCGAAATGGCCCTCCAAACGGGGCAAAACCTTTACCTTCGTAATCTTCAGTCCGGCCTCGCGAACCGCCTCACGCTGCTGAAGGGTTTTTTTGCAGCTCGGTGCGCAGCACGTCGCTCGTCGAAATAGTCTTCGCGAGCAAGTTCTCAACCGTAGGGCGGGACTGGGCGCGAATGTAGATCTGGTAGCTGAACAGACCGCGGAGGAATGGAACGGTAATCAAAGCCTGATTGATAAGCATCACGATACGGCTGAAAATTCCGTCGCCGAGCACCTTTGGATACGGAGCGGGGATTCCCCGAACTTCCTGAATCTGGTAGCCCGTTTGCTCGAATAGATCGCACAGGCTGCGGAACGTGAAAAGGCGGGTGTGTGTGCGGTCGAGAATGCCTTTTCGACCGTAATTAAACTGGCCGATAAGCAGCATGAAACGGGTGACAAAAAACGCGATGTTCGCCGTCGTGAGGATGATCTCCGGACGCTTGTGCTTCGCCCGCTCGCGGAGCATTTCCATGAAAACCTCCGGGTCTTTCAAATGCTCGATGATGTCGAGGAGGAAGATCTGGTCGTAGTCCGAAATATCGACTGGGCATGGCTGCCCGTCGATGTCCCACTTTTTGTAGTCCACGTTCGGGAGCTCGCTGGAATCTTTGGAGTATTGGTCGAGCCCGGTGACATGGCCGGCGTCCTTCGCCATGAGCTCGGCGACATAGCCGCGACCACATCCGATATCGAGCACGCGCGCGCCTTTTGTCACAGAGCAAAGCGCAAGAGTGTGACTGGAGCGGAAGCCGAGCTTGAGGTCGTAAGTCTCCTCGATCGCGCCCACATCAAACTTGCGATCGTACAGGAGATTCTTCCGGTGCATCGCTGCGCGGATCATCGTTTTGAAGCAGTCCCACGCATATTTGAAGCCGTTCACATGGCACACTTCGTCGCCGTAAAATGTGGGGATCGGAATCTCGGAAATTCGCTGCCCTGCGAAGTGGAGTTGGACGATGATGTCGGTGTCGAAGTGGAAGTCGTTCGAGTTGCGCTCGAAGGGAATCCGCTTCAGCGCCTCAGTGGAATAAAGGCGGTAGCCGCTGTGAAACTCGCTCAGCGTCGTGCCGAGCATGATATTCTGGTAGCTCGTGAGCACTTGGTTCCCGATCCATTTATACATCGGCATCCCGCCGGTCAGGGCGTCCTGCTTTTTCAACATCCGCGAGCCGAAGACGGCGTCGGCGGTGCCGAGGATGAGCGGTTCGAGCAAAGCGGGGAGCTTCTCCGGCGCGTATTGTCCATCGCCGTGAACGAGAGCGACGATGTCGAAACCGTTGTCGATCGCGTACCGATAGCCGAGCTTTTGATTGCCGCCGTAACCCTGATTGATTGGGTTGCGCAGCGTGACGATGCGTAAATCGTCGCTCAGAGTCTCCGATTTCACACCTTGCGCGAACGTCTGATCTTTCGACGAATCGTCGATGATCAGCACTTCGACATTCTTGTTACGCAGACTCGCAGGAATGCGGCTCAAGACGCTGCTAATGGTCTTTTCCGCGTTGTACGCGACGATGAAAATGAGGACGCGCTTTTGCGCGAAGTCGATGGTTTCAGACATGATTGGGCTCGGGTGCTGTAGCGGAACGCGTGCCGGGGGGGAAGCGTCCTTTGTGAAATTGGCAGACCGTGTGCTACGTGATGAGGTCATGCCCAACTTTCAATCCCGTCTGTCTCCACGAGCGATCGTGCTGGTCGCGCTCGCCGTAGGCACATTCGTAAAGCTCTGGCTGGCAGGAACCACCATCGGCTCGAACGATCTTCCGCTGTTCCGAGGCTTTGGCCGATTGCTGGAGCAGCACGGCCTCATCGGGCTCTATCGCGGCTCAACGATTTTTAATCATACGCCGCTCATCAGCGCTTACACCGTCGCGATGTATCGAATCGCCGGCGACAACATCGAGAATTTCGCGTTCCTTTTTCGCCTCGGCGGGATCGTCGCGGATACAGCGGTGGTCTTCGGGCTTCTGCGGATGGTGCGCATGGGAGCAAAGATTCCGACTTGGGCGCTGGCGATTTTCGCAGCGAGTCCCGTCTCGATGATGGTCTCCGGTTTCCACGGAAATGTGGACCCAATGCTCGCAGCCGCGCTCTTTTTCACCGGCCTCGCGCTGAAGGAAAAGCGATGGTTCCTCGCGGGCCTGGCGCTGGCCATCGCGTGCAATATCAAAGTGTCCGCGCTCATCATAGCACCGGCATTTGGCGCATGGGCGCTCGCACAGAGCCGCGCCGGAGCGGTGAGATTCACACTCGCCTCGGGGCTGCTCACGCTGGCGGGCTGGGCCTGGCCGCTCATTGCGTGCCCGGATGCGTTCCTTCGTAATGTGCTCGGCTACGGCGGATATTGGGGCATCTGGGGAATCACGAATCTGCTGCGCGCTACCGGGAATCCCGACTTCGCGAAAATAAGTTACGTCAATTTGTCCGCAGCGCAGAATACCATCATTTCGGTGCTCAAATGCGTCGTTATCGGCAGCGCTCTCGGCCTTGCGTGGTTCCGGCGGAAGCAGGATTTGTTCGTCACAGTCGCCGCAATTTGGCTCGTCTTTTTGGTCTTCGCGCCCGGCGTCGCCGCGCAGTATCTCGTCTGGCCTGCGCCGTTCCTCCTGCTGTGGTCCGGGCGGTGGTATGCAGCGGTGACTGCGGGTTGCTCGGTTTTTCTCGCAGCATTTTATACGGTTATTTGCAACGGCTGGCCGTGGGTGCTGGGAATCAGCACTGCGGCGAACACCCCTCATTGGCTCCCGTGGACGCATGTCGCGTGGGCGCCGTGCGTGGCTTGGCTCGTCGTGGCTATTTCACGACTTCGCCCCACGCCCGCAGACGCGTCTTCGCTTCGTTAAACTCAGGCAGACGCCCGTATTTATCGGACTTACGAAGCAGCTCGCGAAGATGCGCGATCGCTTCTGCACGACGGCCCAGAGCCTCAAAAGAATCCGCCGCCCGGTGGTATGCGCGCGCGCACCACTGCGGATAGCGCGCCCACGAAACAAAGCAGCGCTGATAGTAAGCGATCGCTTCCGGATACGCCTTCCGATGACGCTGAATTTCGCCGAGGGAAAACAGGGCGCGCGCCGTGGATTCGCCCCGCCATGCCTTGATGCGCGCGATGGTTTCGTAAAGAGCCGTCGCTTCGCCAAGGTAGCCGGGATCTTCTGCGAATGTATCAGCAGCGGTAAAAAGGAATGCCGCCGATTTTTGCGGATCTTTTTCTGCCGCAGAATCCAGTTGAGCGATGCGGGCGCTGGAATATCGCGCGTTCTTCGCATCACCGATCACGGCCTTCTCGTAAGCGCGGCGCGCTTCTTCGGTGCGACCGGCCCCGCGCAACGCATCGCCGAGCGGTGCGATTGCGGCGGGATCGCGCACGGCTGCTTTTTCAAGTGGCGCGATTGCTTTCTCCGGCTGCCCGGCGCGGAGATATGCCGTGCCCAGTGTGAGTTGGAGCAGCGCGGAAACTTCAGCGCCCGGCGGAAGGGCCGCCACTGATTCTTCGATGATTCGCGCCGCCAGCGCCGGGTCTTGCGCGTCGAGCGCAGCTTTCGCTGCAGCGTATTCTGGAGCGACGGGATCAGATTGTGGCGCAACCACGGCGAGAAATAGCGCCGCAAGAAGTATCGCCGTATTCACAGGAAGTGAACGCTACTGGTCGTGCCAGGAACGCTCCCACGAAGTGCCCTGCAACGAGCGCCCGCCTTCCTCGCCCTCGGATGTGGCTGAGGCGTGCGCTTTCACAGGTTTCTGCCAGTTACGCGGGGTGCTGACGATTGGGTCCATCGCGCGCGCGCCGCCGACGGGCTCGGAGACGGAGGTGTATTGATTGGAGCTGGTGCAGCCAGCAAAGGTCACAACAGCACTAGCGAGGATGAAGAGGCGTTTCATGTTCTTACATTCCGAACTACCAGACCTCCCTGAGTTTGTCGCGAACTATTCAGCGGACCTCCGCCGGATGATGAACCAGCAGATGATTCCGCTCAGGATCACCGTGACCAGCGGCGCGATGCCGATACGCAATTCGCTCCCGATCCACGGCAAATGATTCTTGCCGAGCTTCGCGAATTTTCCGAAGCCCTGAACGCAGATGACCCAACCTGAGTGCAGCCCGATAGCCATCCAAAGCGAGCGCGTCTTCAAAGTCGTGTAGCCAAGAATCCAGCCCACCGCGAACAACGTGGTGAACATCGAAAGGACCATCATCGGCTGCGAAAACTGGCTGAAAGTCGCAGGAATCAGCTCGAAGCCCGAAGTCCACCGGACATCGGCGGCGGCAATCGTCACGTCCGTCGGTTTGATAAAATGCAGCACGGAAAAAATGACCGACATTGTGAAAAGCGCAGCCATTTCCCCCATGCTGCGCCGAAATACACCGAGAAACGCACCACGGAAAAGCGACTCCTCGACGACCGCTACGGTCAGCGCGCTTAGCAGAACTTTGGGCAATTCTCCGAAGCGCTGATCCTTTGCCGCATGCCACTTGAAACCGTTAAACGCTTTCAGGACAAAACAAAGGACGAGCATCATTCCGATCGCAGCGGCGAGGCCGATGAACACGTCGCGAACCCAGCGGGCATTGGGTTCCAGCCCGAGTTCCGCGCGGGTGCGGATGCGGAAACTTTTGGCCAGCGGCCATAATAGCGCGAGAGCAGCGATGAGTGCTGCGCGATTAAAAAAGCGCTGGAATGGATTCTCGCGAAGCGCGGGAATGAGCGCGTTTCCGGCCCAAAAAAGCGGTGGAGCGAGCAGCGCTCCCAAAAAGAGAACTGCGATGAAATAGAGGACGATCTTGCCGGTTGCGTTCAAGGCGGCGCATTGTGTCGGGAAAATGGGCAATCGCAACATTCATACTTGGAAACACAACACCGAAACCGAAAGACGCGAAGTGCGTGCGGAAAAATTCGGGAAGAAGTGGAAACTTCAATCGAAGCTAAAACACGACGAGAAGTGGACTTACCACGACGTGCCAGAGCTGGAAGACCTTGTGGCGCTACGCCTCGTGCTCTTTAATAAATACCAGCGGAAGCATCTCGCGTGGGAAGACGTTGCTGCCGTGGAGCAAATGATCCGCGAGCGCGGCGGGAGCTGGGATGATGCGGAAAATGTCGAATGACACGCCCGCAGCCTTGCTGCGCGGTTCCGTCATTCCATTCCGAGTGGCGCACTATGCTGTTTCGCGGAGCTTGGCTTGAAGTTGCGCCGGAGTGATCTCGCGCTCCCACCGACTGATGGCGATGGTGGCGACGCCGTTGCCGATGAAGTTCGTAATCGCTCGGCACTCGCTCATAAAGCGGTCGATGCCGACGAGTAGCGCGAGGGATTCGATGGGGATTCCCGGCACGACTTGGAGAGTCGCGGCGAGCGTGACGAAACCCGCTCCGGTTATTCCGCTGGCTCCTTTGGATGTGAGCATGGCGACTAGAAGCAGGCTGATTTGATGCGACAGATCCAGCGGGGTGTTCGTGGCTTGTGCGAGGAAAACGGCGGCCATCGCCATGTAGATATTTGTGCCGTCGAGATTGAAGCTGTAGCCAGTCGGCACGACGAGGCCGACGGTCGATTTGGAGCAGCCGAGGCGCTGTAGTTTTTGCATGAGGCCGGGCAGCGCGGTCTCGGAGGAACTGGTGCCGAGGACGAGGAGCAGTTCATCTTTTAGATAGACGAGAAAGCGAACGATCGAGAATCCGCACCAGCGTGCGATTCCGCCGAGGATGATGAAAATAAACAGCCCCGCAGTGACATAGAATCCCGCCATGAGCGCGAGCAGTTTGTTCAACGTGCCGATGCCGTGCGCGCCGACCGTGTAGGCCATCGCGCCGAGTGCGCCGAGCGGGGCGACTTTCACGACGATCTGCATCACGCCGAAGAAGAGTTGCCCCCCGGTGTCGATTGCGTGAAGGAGGGGCTTTCCTTTTTCGCCCATGGATACGATGGCGAATGCGACGAGCATGGCGATGACAAGGACTTGCAAAAGGTCGCCGGAGACGAATGCGCCGACGAAGGTCGCGGGGATGATATTGAGTAGAAACTCCACGGTGCTGAGACCCTGCGCTTTTTGAGTATAGGCGCTTGCAGCAGTCGCGGCGGTCGCATCGGGGTGAAATGTCTGCCCGGCGGGCGTGATGCCTACGCCGGGTTGCAGGACGTTTACGACGATGAGGCCGATGACGAGCGCAATGGTGGAGACGACCTCAAAATAGATGAGGGATTTGATGCCGACGCGTCCGAGTTTTCGCAGGTCGCCGACGGATGCGATCCCATGGACGACGGTGCAAAAGATGATGGGAGCGATCATCATTTTGACGAGCTTGATAAAGCCGTCGCCCAGCGGCTTGAGAGACTTGCCGAGGTCGGGAGCGAAATAGCCAATCGCGATGCCGGCCACGACGGCGATGAGCACTTGGATGTATAAAATACGGTACCAAGGCTTGCTCACGGGAGTAGTGGAGATGGCGGACATGACGTCTGCTTTGGCAGACTCGTGCGCCCGTTTCCAGCCTGCGCTGGAATATATTTAAATCACGACGCGGAGAAACTCCCGGAACAAAGATTGGACGGACGAATCGTACTCTCTGCGGGCAATAAGTGCTACCGCTCTCGCGACCAACCGCCGCCAAGTGCTTTGATGAGCTGGACGGTTGTGTCGAGGCGTTCGCCGTTGAGCGCGGCGATGGCGAGCTGGGCGTTCAGGGCGCTTCGTTCGGCGTCCAGCACGTCGAGGTAAGGGCTCGTTCCGGACTTGTAGCGCTCCCTCGCTAGGCTGGCCCCGCGGGCGGTGGCTGCCTGTGCGCGGAGTTGCGCTTCGCCGCGCGTCTGGAGCGCACGGAGCGCGCCGAGCGCCGTCTCGACATCGGCGGTGGCGGAGAGGACGGCCTGTTCGAATCTTGCGCGCGCTTCTTTCGCCACGGACTTCGCGGCGGACAGCGATGCGCGGTTTCTACCGCCGTCAAAAATGGGGAGGGAAAGCGATGCGCCGAATGTCCAGGTGCGGCTGTCCTTGTCGAACAGTTCGCCACGGTCGCCGGTGAGCAATCCGATCTGCCCGCCCAATTTCACGACGGGGAGAAATGCTGCTTTTGCCACGCCAATGCGAGCGGATGCGGCGGCGAGGCTGCGCTCTGCGGCGGCGACATCGGGCCTTCTGGTGACGAGCTGTGCCGGGATTCCGGCGGGCACTAACGGAACGCGCGGTGCGGCTCTCCATGAGAGATCAGCGGCGACGGAGAATCTGCTGGCGCTCACCCCAAGCAGAACGGCGAGCCCGTTCTCAAGCGCGGGGCGACGTTGCGCGAGTGCGGCAAGATCGGCCTCAGCATTTGCGACTTCGGCTTCGGCACGGGCGACGTCGAAATCGTTGCCGATGCCCGCTTTCATCCGCTGCTGAGCAAGGTCGAGGGTGGTCTTTCGGAGTGTGACCGTCTCGCGGAGAACTACGCGTTGCGCGTCGAGCGTGCGCAACGTGAACCACGTCGCGGCGACTTCGGCCCGGAGGGACAATGCGAGCGCCTCCCGAGCTAACCACACGGCATCAAGGTCCGCGTCGGCTGCTTCTACGTTCCTGCGGATGCGGCCCCACACGTCGAGCTCGTATCCGAAGTCGAGAGGGACAGTGACTGTGCTGATCGAAGCGGACGGCAGAGGCCCCGGAAAACCCGCGACCCGCTGCGTGGCGGAGTTGCGCGAGCGCTGCACACCGGGGTTCAGCGTGATGCTAGGGAAAAATTCAGCTCGTGCGATTCCGCTCACGGCCCGCGCTTGCTCGATGCGGGCCATCGCGGCTTGGACGTCAAGATTGTCTGACGCGACGCGGTCGAGCATTTGCGTGAGTTGCGCGTCGCCAAATACGCTCCACCAATCACCGCCGGAAAGCAGGCGCGCGGAGTCCGAGGCATTGCGATATCGCGATGTGACGTCTGCTGCGGGTGCTCCGTATTCCGCCCCGATAATGGGAGCTTTGAATGCCCTCGCAGGCGGCGCGGCGTTGAGCGTCGCGACACACAGCATGGTGAAAATGAGCGTGGCTTTCATAGGAAACATCAGGTCAGACATGGTTCGGTGCGACGGGAGCTTCAATTGCTTTTCCGATCTTCTTTCGGCGAACAACGACGTAAAATACGGGAGTAAGAAAGAGCCCGAAGATGGTGACGCCGATCATCCCCGCGAACACCGCGACGCCCATTGCTTGACGCATCTCCGCGCCAGCGCCAGTGCTCGCTGCCAGCGGATAGACGCCCGCGATAAAGGCGATGCTGGTCATCAGAATCGGACGCAGCCTGAGGCGACATGCTTCGAGCGCTGCTTCGACGGCATCCATTCCTTCACGCTGTTTTTCGCGCGCAAACTCCACGATGAGAATGGCGTTTTTGCAGGCGAGGCCGACAAGGACAATGAGGCCAATCTGCGTGAAGACGTTGTTTTCCATCCCCTTGATCAAGAGCCCGACCATGGCGGAAAGCAGAGTCATCGGGACGATGAGAATAATCGCGAGCGGAAGCGTGAGGCTCTCGTATTGCGCAGCGAGAACGAGGAAGACGAGCAGCACGCAAAGTGGGAAGACATACACGGCGGTATTGCCCGCGATTCGTTGCTGGAAGCTGAGTTCCGTCCACTCTGCTTTCATGCCATTCGGCAATTCCGCGAGCACACGTTCCATCGCCTCCTCGGCCTGTCCGCTGGAGAATCCGGGAGCTGCCACGCTGTTGATGTCGGCGCTCGGATAGCCGTTGTATCGCATGACTCGGTCGGGTCCGTAGGAGTCGGTAACTTTCACAATCGAGCCCAGCGGGACCATTTGTCCAAGCGCGTTGCGGACCTTCAGTCGCGTGATGTCTTCGGAGCTATCGCGGAATGGGGCGTCGGCCTGCGCGACGACCTGATACGTGCGACCGAAGCGGTTGAAGTCGTTCACGTATAAAGAACCGAGGTTGATCTGGAGTGTCTCAAACACGCTCTGGAGCGGGACGTTCATCATCTTCACTTTCACACGATCCGGCTCGGCGGTGAGCTGCGGCACGTTGATCTGATACGACGAATACGAGTAGCCGAGGCCGGGCGTCTGAAAGCTGCGCCCGACCAGGCCTTGCGCGACTTCGAACAAGGCGTCGGAGCCGAGGTTCGCGCGATCTTCGATCTGCACTTTAAACCCGCCGCTGACGCCGAGACCATTTACTGGTGGGGGCGGGACGACGAAGATCATTCCTTCCTGAATACTGCTGAACATCCCGTTCAACTTCCCCGCAATCGCGTCTGCGGTGAGTCCGGGGCCGCGGCGTTTGTCGAAATCCTCGAGTCCGTAGAATACGATCCCGCTGTTCGGCGATGCGGTGAATCCGTTGATGCTGAGCCCCGGAAAGGCAACGCTGTCGCGGACGCCGGGCACTTTCGCCGTGAGGTCGCTCATGCGGCGGATGACGGCGTCGGTGCGGTCGAGAGACGCAGCGTCGGGTAATTGCGCGACGGCAATGACGTATTGTTTGTCCTGAATCGGGACGAAGCCCGTGGGGATTTTCGTGAACGTGAATCCGGTGAGCACCACAAGTCCCGCGTAGATGAGGAGCGCGACAAACGAGAACCGGATGACCTTTCGCACCCACGATGTGTAAGTCCGCGAAGCCCAGTCGAAGAACCGATTAAACGGGCGGAAGAACCAACCGAAGAGGAAGTCCATCGTCTTCGTGAGCCAGTCCTTCGGCGCATCGTGCCCCCGCAGCAGGAGCGCGGAAAGTGCGGGCGAAAGTGTGAGAGAATTGAACGCCGAGATGACCGTACTTATCGCGATGGTGACGGCGAACTGTTTGTAAAACTGCCCCGTGAGCCCGCTGATAAATGCCGTCGGCAAAAACACGGCGCACAACACGAGAGCCGTGGCGATGATGGGGCCGGTGACCTCGTTCATCGCGCGCTTGGTGGCTTCCAAAGGAGAGAACCCAAGCGCGATATTTCGCTCCACGTTTTCCACGACGACGATGGCGTCATCGACAACGATTCCGATGGCAAGCACGAGCCCGAAGAGCGAGAGCGCATTGATCCCAAAGCCGAGCATTTGCATCACCGCAAACGTGCCGACGAGCGAGACCGGCACAGCCGCGAGCGGGATGATGCTTGCGCGCCACGTCTGCAAAAATAGGAGCACGACAATCACCACGAGCACGATCGCTTCCAGCAAAGTTACGATGACGGCATCGATGCTTTTTCGGACGAAAACGGTCGGATCGTAAACGACGGCGTAGTCCAGGCCGGGAGGGAAATTCGCCTTCATTTCCTCCATGGTCTTGCGAACATCCGCCGACAGATTGAGCGCGTTGCTCCCCGGTTGCTGGAAGACAGGAATTGCAACTGCCGACTTGTTATTGAGCAGTGAGCGGAGGGCGAATTCTCCCGCGCCGAGTTCCACTCGCGCCACTTCTTTCAGAAGGACTTTTTCGCCATTTGCCCCGGTCTTGATGACGACATTCTCGAACTCTTCCTCGGTAACGAGACGGCCCTTGGCGTTGATTTGCAGCTCGAAGGCGACCGGGGAACTCACAGGCTGTTGCCCGACGGCTCCCGCTGCAACTTGCACGTTTTGCTCGCGGATGGCCGCGATGACATCGCCCGCGTTCATGTTGCGCGACGCGACTTTGTCCGGGTCGAGCCAGACGCGCATCGCGTAATCGCCGGAGCCAAAGACTTGGACTTGTCCGACACCCGCGATCCTCGCGAGCGAGTCCTTCACTTGGAGCGTCGCGTAGTTGCGCACATACACGTCGTCGTAGCTTCCGTCGGGCGAGAAAAGATGGACGACCATCGTGAGGTCCGGCGAGGACTTGATCGTAGTCACGCCGAGACGCCGCACTTCCTCTGGGAGCTTCGGCAATGCTTGCGAGACACGGTTCTGCACCTGCACTTGCGCCTTGTCGATGTCGGTGCCGAGTTTGAAAGTAACCGTGAGGGTCATCACGCCGTCGCCAGTGGCCTGCGATGCCATGTAGAGCGAGTTCTCCACGCCATTGACACTCTGCTCCAGCGGCACCGCGACGGTCTCGGAAATCGTCTTTGGATTCGCGCCAGGATAAATCGCACGCACCACAATTTGTGGCGGCGCGACTTCCGGATACTCGCTGACCGGTAGCCGGTTCATCGAGATAAGTCCTACGAGGAAAATCACGATGGACAGCACCGACGCGAAGATCGGACGGCTGATGAAAAAGTGTGCGAATCTCATGGCTTACTTCCCGCCCTTCCCGACGTTCCCGACGTTCACCGGGATTCCCGGACGCACCCGGGCCTGACCGTTGACGATCACATCCTCGTCGCCTTTCAACCCCTCACGAACCACGCGCATTCCCTCAAACACTGCACCGAGTTTCACAGGGCGAACCTCGGCAATGCCCTTCGCATTCACAACAAAAACAAAGCGGTTCGCTTGGTCGCTGCCAATGCAACTCTCGGGGATAAGCACCGCCGTATATTCCTCGCTGCCAGGGACGCGGAGCTTCGCAAAAAAGCCGGGTGCCAGCGGACGACCTTCGACTTCAAAAACTGCGCGCGCGCGGATCGTCCCGGTATTCGGGTCCACGCGATTGTCCACGAAATCCACGACACCTTTATGCGGCCAGCCCTGCTCGTCGCCGAGAGCCATTTCGCACGGAATGCGCGACTCGATGGCGCTGGCGCGTTTGCCCTCCGCAAACAGGCGGCGATAGCGAAGCGACGACGCTTCATCGACATCGACATAAAGATAGATCGGCGAAGTCGAGACGAGCGTCGTCAGGAGCGTCGAGCCCGAGCCAGCCATTCCCGAGGATACGAGGTTTCCCTTCGTCACCAGAGCGCGGCTGATACGCCCGCTAATCGGTGCGCGAACTTCCGTAAATGCCAAGTCGAGCTTCGCCATATCCAGCGCAGCTTTTGATGCAAGCGCCGACGACTTCGCTTCCGCGAAAGCCTTGCCGCGTGTGTCAAAGTCCTCTTCGGAAATCGCGCGTGATTCCACGAGTTTTTTGACGCGGGCGAACTCACTTTCCGTCTGCGTCTCGCGGCTCTGCGTCCTCAAAAATTCCGCAGCGGCCCGGTCTGCTGCCATGCGATAAGGACGCGGATCAATGGTGAAAAGAAGATCGCCCTCTTTCACATCCTTGCCCTCCACGAAATGAATGGAATCCAGCCATCCACTCACACGCGGGCGAATCTCCACAGTCTCCTTCGCTTCAAGGCGACCTGTGTATTGGTCCCACTCTACGATCTTGCGCTGCTCCGGCTTCGCGACGGTCACATTGGGCGGCGGCATTTGCATCTGCGGAGGTGCAGCGCGTTTGCATCCCGGGAGAATAATCAGCGCGAATGCGCTGAGAGCGACGAATAGCGATTTCATAAAAAACAACGAGCGACGTTAAAGTGTCGGATAGTCCGTATAGCCTGCGGGGCCTTGCGAGTAGAAGGTCGCGGCGTCCGCTTCCGCAAAAGCAGCGCCGACGCGCACACGCTCTACGAGATCGGGATTGCTCACATAGTGGTGACCAAACGCGACCGCATCGAGCATTCCAGTCAGCACGGATTCCGCCGCGTCTGCTGGGGAATATCCCATATTGCCGATGAGCACGCCCGGAAACGCTGCGCGGGCCGGGCTCACGACATCGCCGTGCTGGACGCCAAAAAAATCAGCGCGCATGAGGTGCAAATACGCGACTCCTCGTTTGTTGAGTTGAGCCGCCACGTAGTTCGTCACGCCGACAGGGTCGCTGTCGCTCATGCTGTTAAAACTATTCAGTGGAGAGATGCGCACGCCAACGCGATCGGCGCCCCACACCGAAATCGCTGCGTCGGTCACTTCAAGTAAAAGCCGAGCGCGGTTTTCGATCGGTCCTCCGTAAGGCCCCGTGCGCTTGTTTGCGCCATCCCGAAGAAATTCGTCGAGCAAGTAGCCGTTCGCTCCATGGACTTCCACGCCATCAAAACCAGCCGCCTTCGCGTTCTGCGCGGCCTTGCGGAAGCCTGCTACAATTTCCGGAATCTCGTCATCCCGCAGTTCGCGCGGGGTCACGTACGGCTTCTTGCCTTCGGGCGTGCGGACCTCGTCGCCCTCGATCGCGAGAGCGCTCGGAGCCACGGGTTGCTGGCCATTGTTGAGCAGCGGATGCGTCGCACGCCCACCGTGCCAAAGTTGCAGGAAGATAAGCCCGCCCTTTGCGTGGACCGCGTCCGTGACCTTGCGCCATCCGGCGACCTGCGAGTCCGAGTAGATACCCGGTTCGCGCCAAAATGCGGAGTTTCCCTCCATCACCATCGTGGCTTCCGCGATGATCAATCCGGCGCTGGCCCGCTGCGCGTAATACTCGGCCATCAGGCCCGATGGCACATGCCCATCGTCAGCGCGGCAGCGCGTCAATGGAGCCATGATGATTCGGTTTGGCAGCGTGAGTGCGCCGAGCTTGAGCGGGTTAAAGAGACTGCTTCGTTGATTCATATCGTTTGCTTTGAGATTTCCAAAAAAAATGACCATTCCCTTACGCCGCGTTTAAGACGCTTTCGACGTGCAACACGTCTTCAGCCGCGAGTCGGAGACGTTCGTCCGCGAGGACGGGCAGCACGAGGTGCGGAAAACCCGACTCTTCCGCCAGCCGTTCCGTTTCCGCAAAAACACGGTGCATCTCTTGCATCGGAAGAATGCCGCGGTACCGGTGCAGAAGATGTCCGCGCAGGACGCGCGAAAGCAACGCCATTGGAGGCAGGTGCGATTCCGCTGGGGAGGAATGAAGATTGATAAGACTCATAAGATGAAAAGTAAAAAATAGACCGGTCAGTCGCCGATACAGAAAAAGAAAAATCAGGCAGCCAAGTGCCCGCGTAAGAACGTCAGCGCCTGCCGCATTGGACGTATATTTTTCATCACCTGCGCCCGAAGCATCGCCCCGAGCCACACAGATCCTAGCACCACCACGGCTTCCTCGACATCGAGACTGCGCTTGATGCTCCCCTGCTTTTGCCCCTCCCGAATCGTCGTGGTCGCTAGGCGGTCCCATTTCTCAAAACCGTCTGCAAGCTCCTGCCTCATGCCGTCGGAAAAAGTGGCTACTTCGCCAACCAGTTTGACGACCAAACAAATCGGCCGACAGCCATTTTCCACGAACTTCGCCATCCCGCCTTCCATATAACTGAGGATGCGCTCCAACGCATCCGGGAACTGGGTCCGGTCCTGCAACCACGCGGCTTTCTGTTCGTATGCCTGGTTCATGTAATGCCGGAGCAACTCCACACCAAATTGCTCCTTCGAGGCAAAGTGGTGATAGAAACTCCCTTTCGGGACGTTCACCGTAGTGAGGATCTCATTCAGCCCCACTGAGTGGAAACTTTTCTCCAGCATGAGATCCTCAGCCGCATCAAGGATGCGTTCTTTGGTTGTCGTGTGTGCTGTTCGGTCGCTCATCTGGAAAGAGGAATAGACCAGTCAGTCTAGTTTGTCAAATGATATGTCCACCGTCGTTCTCGGTGATGCTCAAGAGCCCGCCGTGTTCGTATTGAACATCGGGCTGCGGGCGGCTACACCGTGCGCATGAAACTTCATCAGCGCATCTTCGCCACCTTGCTCCTGTCCACGCTCGCAGCCTTCGCCGACGAGCCAGTGGATGGGCAGTTCCCGCCGCAAAAGCCTTATGGCGAGAAATGGGAGAGCCTCTTCACGGGAGCGCTCGACGAGAAATGGACGAGCATGAGCATGTCCGTCAAAGCGCCGCATCTTTCCACCATTCCGAATCCCGATCGGCCCGGCGAGTTTGTCCTCCAAATCGCGCGCGGCCCGACGGGAGTCATCCGCTCCATGAAGGCGTACGAGAACTTCGTGCTCGAATACGAGTGGCGACATCTCACCGAGGCGCCGAGCGCGGGCGGCGGGAAAGGCACGAGCGGGAATTCCGGCGTGCTCGTCCGCCACAGCGCATTTCCCGCAGTCGGCGGTCCATTTCCTCGCGAGGGCTACGAGATTCAAGTGTGCAATCTCGGCAATGGTTCATGGTACACGAGCCACGGCGACATCTTCACACTGCCGGGCTCGATCTCGACGGCGATTCCCGATCCGCGATTTGGCCGCTCGGACTCCTGCGGGATTCGCTCCATGCCCGTCGCGTTTAATGGCAGCAAGACCGGCGAGTGGAACCGCATCCGGCTCACGTGCATGGACGGTATGATCCAAAACGAAGTGAACGGCACACTCGCCACCACGCTGCATCGCGTCTCGCCGCGCAAAGGCTACATGAGCATCGAAAGCGAAGGCGCACCGGTGGAATTTCGCAACATGCGCATCCAGGAACTCGCTCCCGATCCCGAGCTCGCGCCGAAGCACCTCGTCCCGCTTTTGCCGGAGCCGATGAGCACAGACTACATCACCGAGCGAAAGGAAATGCCGCTTCCGCCCGGCGAGTTCATCGCCAGCGTGGACGCGCGGGATGCCGTATCGTTATCCGCGCTTTTCACCGGTCTCGGACTCCCGGATGTCCAGGCGACCGGTCGTGTCGTCGTGACCGTCCGCGCTGCGAAAGTGAGCGTGATTGCAGCGGACAAAACGATCGTCCCCGCGCAACCGCTCCCCGCCGATGCGCAAGGTGCGCTTCATTTGGAAAGCGGGAAATTCGGCCATGTGCTGATCTTCAAGCCGCTGAAACGCTAGCCCGTTTTTTCCAGCAGCACGAGCCAGCCGGCCACGGCGTTCGCGGCTTCTTTGCGCACTGCGATTTCACGCACTTCCACTTCGGAAAAACCACGCTGCTCCGCCAGTTCGCGGATGTATCCGAGCGAATGGGCAAATCGCGCGCTGGAGCGCAGCACGAAGCCTTTTCCATCGTGGCTTTCCAGCGAGAATGCGAGCAATCCGCCGCTGCGCAAAGTGGCCGCTGCTCCGGCAAAGACCTCGGCCAAGTCGCCCACGTAAACGAACACATCTCCCGCGAGAATCAGGTCGAACTCACCGGCGAGTCCCCGCATCGCCTCGGCCAGATCACCGGTGACGAGTCGGTCGTATATGCCGCGCGTCGCCGCTCTCTCAATCATCGCCGGGGAAAGATCCACGCCGACCAGCTTCCGTGCGAGCGAGCGAAATACCACACCGCACAGCCCAGTCCCGCACCCGAGATCCAATGTGTCGAACCGCATGTTCGGCGCGGCGGCGACGACGACTT
Organism: Verrucomicrobiaceae bacterium; assembly: GCA_043728745.1. Classification (GTDB taxonomy): domain Bacteria; phylum Verrucomicrobiota; class Verrucomicrobiia; order Chthoniobacterales; family Chthoniobacteraceae; genus SXWH01. The sequence goes on along the minus strand of JAYTMG010000817.1, from coordinate 8,463 downwards.
CGCGAAACAACTCCGGCACACGATAGTCGAGCTTCCCGACGAGATGCTCGTCGAAGCGATGCGCATATTGGTCGAACAAATCCCGCACATATCCGGGCGGACTCGTGCGCGCGGATTCATCGCCGCACAATGCCGACAGCACATGCTGCCAGTCCGGCGAATCCGGCTTTAATTCCAACGCTTTGCGAAACGCCGCGATCGCCTCCTCCGTGTGGCCTAAGTCCTTCAGCGCATTGCCGAGATTGTAAAAGGCATCCGCATAATCCGGCCTACGCTCCACCGCCGCGCGAAACGCCCCGATCGCCGCATCCACATCGCCTTTCGCCTTTAGGGCGATGCCGAGATTATTGTATGCCTGCGAAAAAGTCGGACGCAACTCCAGCGCCGCACGATAGGCTGAAATCGCATCGTCGAACCGGCGTTTGTCATACAGCGCATTGCCGAGATTATTGTGCGACTCCGGTCGCCGCGGATTCAGCGCCACGGCCCGGCGACCCGCGCTCTCCGCTTCATCCAGCAGCCCCTTTTCCCGGAGTGCCACGCCGAGATTATCGTGCGCATCGGCAAAGCCCGGTTGCGCCGCAATCGCCTGTCGATACGCCGCGATCGCTTCATCCACACGCCCCGCCTGATGCAGCGTGCTACCGAGATTCTTGCACGCCTCCGCATAGTCCGGCTTCAGCGCGATCGCCTGCTGAAACGCCGCAGCCGCCGCATCCAGTTGCCCGGTCGCTTTCAGCGCGATGCCCAAATTTTTGTGCGCCTCCGCGTGGTCGGGCCGCAGCGCGATGGACTGCCTGAGCAGCGCCACCGCCTCGGCACTCCGCCCCGTCTGCCCCGCCAGCACCCCGAGCAAATGAGCCACATCCGCACGCTCCGGCTCCACCGCGAGTATCTGCCGATAAATCGCCTCCGCCTCGGCCAGACGCCCGCCTTGATGATGAAGCCGCGCAGCCTCGAAAGCCTCCTGCACCGTCACGACCGCCCGTGCCTCCCGTAGAAGAAATTACGGCCCGCAAAACCAATGATCAAAAACAGCATCGAGATAAGAAAAGAAACGCTCAACCGAGCGCCAAAGCCATCTACCCGCTCCGCCCCACGGAATCAATGCTGCCTTGGTTGCACAGAAAACAGCCCACATCGGTAAACAAGCAACTTTCAGTCAGTCCCATCCCGCCTTTACTTCGGCGTTGCGGTTTTTGATGGCGCGGGGCGCAATACTTTTCCAAGCGCTTTGATTCGGTCTTCATCGGGCCGTCCATCCGCTCCGAGCGTGGGCTGGAGCCAGCCGCCTTCGTCGTTCTCGTTCCAGCCGTAGATGATGACGGCGTTGCTCGGGTTGATGTCGCGGTTTGCCTTGGTCCAATCGACGGCTTCGCGGATGTGCGCGGCGAGTTCATCGGGAGTGGCGGTCACGGAATCAATGAGCGGCTTTTGTTGCGATGCGGGAGTTTTGTCCGGGGTCGCAGTGACCCAGGTACACCACGGCGGCGGGCGTTCGTTGCGCGGTCGCGTGTCCCATCCGGCGCTCGCAAAGGTGACGCTTGGGAGTCGCAGCGCGCGGCTTTTTTCCCAGCGGTCGCGGCGGATCAGCGCGCATTGTTCGGCGAAGCTCGGCTGCGTCATGCTGTAATTACCGCCGCGCGCGTAGGCGGAGATGGCGTGGAAACCGAGCGCGGCCATGTCCTTTGCATCCTCATCGGGAGTCCAGCCCATGAGCACGAGATACGGTTCCTTCAATCCTGCGGCGATCGTCTGGCGTTTCAGTTCGTCCCACTCCGGTTTTCCGAGTTTGGTGGTCTTCACAAACATGTAGAGCAACGGTCGCCCATCGAGCACGGTCTGGTAATCGGGGTGCCGAAAGTGCTCCACGAGCCTGCCCCAGCCTTTCGTGCCAATGCCGTCGATGCGCGGGCCTTCCTCGACGAGGCAGTAGCGGATTCCCTTTTTGTCCGCCGCAGCGCGGTAGCGGTTCAATCCGACGCTCATGCCCGGAGCGTCATCCCAGTAATGAAGGAACGCCCAGTAGTTCAGCCCCGCCTCCGCTGCGTAGGAAATCTCCTGCTCCACGATCGCCTGCGTATCGCCATTGATGCTCACTTTATCCTCGCCGACGATGCGGGCAAACCACGGGAGGCGAAAGTGATACTTTGGTTGCCCGAGCGCTGCTTCCACAGCCTTAGTGACAGTGCCATCGCCATACCAGCCATCCCATCGAATAGCACCGACGATGGGTTGCGACTCGTCAGCGCTCAGCGCGGGCATCGGCGCAAGTAACAGCGCGGCAAAGAGCATCAACGCGTGCCTCATCATTTTACAACCTTCACGTCTGTGCGCTGGCCGGATTCCGCTTTCGGTTTGGGTGCGAGGCCGACGAGTATTTGGGCGTCGGGTTTTTGCAGTCCGAGTTTGATCGTGTGCGGGCCCGTGGAATAGACGCGTGGGTGAAAGCGCCCGCCGGTTGCGCGCACGGTGTAGAGGATTTCTCCCGTGCTTTCTTCGATGACTTGCACGACGGGATTTGCGCCGTCGGCGAAGAGGAGTTCGGGCAGCCAGCCCACGGGTTTGCGTCCGTCGTTTGAGTCCATGGCGACGGTGATGGGCCAGCCGGGGAATTGTTCTTTGTCGCCGAGTTTCGCGTCGGAAAAACGCGGCCAGCACTCGAAGGTGATGGTGCGTTTCTTTTTGTCGAAACGGGCGATGCCATAGCCGTCGGCGCGCTGCTTTTCATCAGCGACATCGGGCGGGTTGGCATAGGCGAGCATCGAGATTTTGTTGCCGAGCCCGTCGAGGAAATCGCCGGTCCACGGCAGCGTACTGCCGGGCACGGGATTTGGTCCCGGCTTTTCGTTGAGCGGATGCCACCAGCGCCCGTAGATCGTGTTGACGAGCGCCGGGCTGGTGAATGCGTAAGGCCCGTCGCCATACTCGGCGATGCCGTGTTTCACAGCCACGGCGAGATGTTGGTCGCCGCAAAGATGCACGGCCCAAGCGCGACGGATAATCTTCAAAGCAGTGCGGCTCGGCGTCTGCGGCCAGCCGTTGCAATCGAGGTCGGCCAGCAGCCGCGTGCCCCGTTTGCCGTGCATGTGGACGGCTCCGCAAAACGCCGTTTGCGAAAGCACAGCTTTCATCTCCGCGCCGCCCCAATCCTGCGTCCACGCGTCGAGCCATTTCTCCTGCCGCTCGCCGAGCAATTGCAGGCCGGGCAAATCAATCGACTTTGGATCGTAGGCCGGGTCGTTGATGTGGTCGGGCCGCGGCCCCATCTGCGGGATTTTCCCCAGCGGGCCGGTCTTGAATTTCCGGTCTTCGAGAATCGCGAAATCCACGCCGCCGACACGAAGGCTCGTAAAATAAACCGTGATGCCGCGCTCGACGGGCCTCGCGTCCGGCGGGTCCGGCAAATGGCCTGACTGCTGGCGCTGCACTTGGTTCACATACTGGACCGGGTAAAAATAGCCGCCGTCAGCATTGTCTGACTTTACCGAGCGCTTGCCATTTTCGCCCCACAGATTCCCGTGGCCCACGTCGTGGTCGTCCGGGACGCAAATCGTCGGGCGGTCACGCATGATGTCGCGAAATTGCAGCCCGAACTCGATCCAGCCCGCCGTGTGCTCCGTGTGCCGATACGTCTGGTCGCCGGCAAAAAAGAGCAGGTCGGGATTCTGCAATCGGAGGTTGTCCAGAATCTCGGGACGCAGCCCGGTGGTGCGGCTGGAATTGCACGACATATTTGCGACCACGATGACATCCTTGTCCACCGGGTCGCGACGGACGAGCCCCTCGAACACGGCCGTTGCTCCGTGCCGCACGCGATACCGGACATCGCGCGTCCCATCCCAATTCTCCACGCGAAAATGAACATCCCAGCCCGGATAAAACACCTGCGCTTTCGCCACCTCCGCCCACGCACCGTCGCGCAATAGCTCCAAGCGCGCCTCCCGCACTTCGCCGGGCTTCAGCGGATAGAGCTGCGCGCTTATTTTCAGCACGCCGGCTTGCTGCGTGTAGAGAGCAAAGGCAACGACCTGGTCGCGCGGCACGTCCATGAGCGGCGGCGGGTTCTTTTCCGTTTGTTTACGCATCCACCATTCGCCTGTGGCAAGCGAATCGAGATTCGGAAACTCCGCGCCAAATGGTTGTGCAGCATCCTCCGCCATCAGCGGAACGTGCGGCAGCAAAGCAGCACCAACACTAGCTGCGGAGAGTTTAATGGCGGAGCGACGAGAGATCGGATTCATAGAAAACGGTCAGACGTTCTCTCCAATCCTACCGCTCGGTGCGAGCCTCTTCTCGGCTCGTCGCATGATGCGGGCAATTCAAAGTGCTCCCCCGATGGTAGCCGCCGAATGTTCCGGCGTCGCTCCATCGAAAATCCCGCCCTCCCATGGATTTCGCCGTGTCCGTCTGTCTCACTTCTGTCCGTAATGTAACAAAAGAGTTTGCCCGCAGAGCTGTGGCATGAGAAAAGCTTTTCAAGGAGCGCTCCCAAAATGCATACAAACGGCACCAAAAAACCAAAGCTCGCAGTCGGACGACGGAAATCCAGAAATGGAAAACCCGCAGTTCCCGGTGCCCGTAAACGAAGCAGAAATAAAATGAACGACGGAAGGAATACCAACCCAACCCCGGCTGCGTCGCCCCAAGGCAATGTGGACCAAATCCGGGACATCATCTTCGGCCCCCAAATGCGGGAATACGAATCTCGTTTCTCCGCACTGGCGGCGAATCTCGAGAGCGAAGCCGCAAGTCTCCGCAAGGATTTGGAGAGCCGCTTTTCGGCCCTGACCGATAAGGGATCCAAAAGCAGCGAAAGCCTCACCGCAGAACTCAAGGCCGAGCGGGCCGAGCGAATCGAACTCGGACGCCGCCTCACCGCTGAACTTCGCGAGATTTCCAAGGAACTGGAGCGTAGCATTCACGCTGCCGAGACAACCGCCGAACGACTTCACAAAGAGTCGCTCAAGGCAGCGGCGGAACTCGCGGACGAAGCGCGGGCCGAGGCGCGCGCGCAATACGACGAGCTCGCGGAACGCATTTCCACGGGACTGAGCGCCGCCGAACGCTCCAAGCCGGGCCGCGAAGAAATGGCCGCAATCCTTTCTGAAATGGCGGCGAGGCTCGTGGGCGGGCCTCTGGCCGGAGAGAAGAAGTAGCCGGGCGCGAATCGATCGAACGATGACTGCCGAATCAACGCAGGAGCATTCGGCTGGCGACCGGAAGCCCGACCCGAAAGAAGTCGCGCTCATTGATGCCATGCGCCCTATCACGGAAGCCGCCATCGAGCGCTCCGTGGAACGCGACCCATCGATCCTCGGCGGCTCGCTGCATCCCATCATCGGCCCGGCCATCCGGCAGGCGATATCGAATGCGTTTTTGAGGATGATTCAGTCCTTGAACATGGCGGTCGAAAACAGTCTTTCCGCGAAGAGTCTGAAATGGCGCGCGGAGGCCTGGCGCACAGGCAAAAGTTTTGCGGAAGTGGTCGCGATTCGCACCCTGCTTTTCCGTGTCGAGCAGGCGTTCCTGATTGAGAAAAAGGGCGGCATGCTCCTCAACCATGCGTCCGTGAATCCGTCACAGAAAGAAAACGCCGACGTGATTTCCTCCATGCTTTCGGCGGTGAAGGATTTCGTTCAGGATTCGTTCAAACCAGACAAAGGCTCCGGCCTCGGCACCATCACCGTCGGTGAAACCAGCCTATGGATCGAAAACGGGCCGCAGGCCGCCCTCGCGCTGATGGTTCGGGGAAATCCGCCAGAGACCCTGCGGGAGCGCATGGCGGATGCGATGACGACCCTAGAGAAAGTCCATCTCGGCCCGTTAGATCGGTTCGACGGTGACACTGCCAAGTTCGAGAATTGCGCGCCAGTTTTAGAGGCTCTTCTGCTGGAGGAAAAACTGGAAGCTCAAGCCAAGGAGAAGAAAAAAATCGCCGTTTGGCCTTACGCGTTGGCCGGCGCATTGCTGCTCGGATTTCTCATCTTCTCGACCGTGAAGGCGCGAAGGCTCCATAACCGCGAGAATGCATACATCGACTGGCTTCGCGAGCAGCCTTCGGTCATGCTCGTCAGCGTTCAGCGACCCGACGGCAAACTGCAAATCGAGGCGCTTTACGATCCGCTCATGCCGGTTTCCCCCGACGAGGCAAAACGGTTTGAGCTCGATCCGGAGGGGATCACGATTTTCTGGAAACCCTACGTTTCCCTTGATCCCGAGGTCGTCACCATGCGCGCCGAAGCGAAGACGCGCAGCCTGGTTTCGGAATTTGAGAAGCTCGCAGCGCAACCGGATGTGCATCCTGTGCGCCTCGGTGCGGCTTTCCAAAACATGGAACTGGCTGCCCGCGATTCCCGGCAACGACTGACGGTGCGGGTGGAAACCAATGCGCCCGACGGCGCGGAAATTGCACACAGACTGGAACGCGCGGGAGTTCCAGCGACGGCCATCACTTCTTCCATCGACAAACCAAACCGTAACGGTCAGTTCATTTCCGTTGATTTGCAGCCGCAGTCATCGGGAACATTCAAATAACTTTAGAAGCAAGAAATCTCCAAACCAGTGAAACAAAAGAAAGTCTGCATGGTCGGCTCGTTTGCCGTCGGGAAAACCAGTCTGGTCAGCAGGATCGTAAAAGGAATCTTCAGCGAGAAATACCTCACCACCGTGGGCGTGAAAATCGACCGAGTGTCGATTGAGTGCGAAGGCGAGACGTTTCAGTTGATGCTGTGGGATATCGAGGGCGAGGACCAGTTTGCGCCCCTCAAGGTCAACTTTCTCCGCGGTTCACACGGGCTGATTTTCGTCGTGGATCAAACCCGCCGCTCCACACTCAGCGCCGTCCAATCCCAGATCCGCAGAATCGGAGGGAATCTGGCGGACGTGCCGCACATTGTTTTCGTGAATAAGAGCGACCTCGAACAGACCGATTTTACCGAGGAGGATCGCGAGGCCGTCAAAGGGCTTGGCGTCCCTGTTTTGCGCACCAGCGCGAAGACCGCGCTGAACGTCACCGAAGGCTTTACCCAACTCACTGCCATGATGCGCAAAGTGGAATCAACCCGCCTCGAACCAGCCGCCCATGAGTGATTCCGATCTCGACGCCGTCGTCGGCCAACTGGGCTGGATTGTTTTCAAACGAATCGGCACCGGAGATTGCTTCGAGTCGCTCAGCGAAATCCCCGACTGGCTGCGGGCAGAACCAAGCCCCACCCAAGAAGGAGCCGGCCTGTCGCTCCGTCCTTGCTCTGCATTTCTGGATAATTTCCTCGATGACGCCGAGCCCTTTTGGGCCCGCGGTGGCGAGGGAGTTTTGAAGTCCGTCATCTGGCGCGAAGACGGAATCGGCGACGGGCAAATCGTCATCCAGGCGCAGGCCATCGCAGCGGGCGGAAATGCCTACCTTGTCCTCGTTCCGCAGGATCCGAACGGCGATGACATCCGACAGCTCCTGCAAATCGCGCGGAGCAACCAGCTCGACCACGAATTGCTCGCTCGGGAAATCGAAACCAAAGAGGTCCTCGCGCACTGCATCGTCCACGACCTTGCCAATCCGCTGACCGCCGCATTTTTCGCCGTGGAGATGCTCGGGAGTTCCCTCACAAGTCAGGCTGAAAAACAGGTCCAGAAAATGGCGCTGGAGGCCCTGAGCAACCAACGCGCGCTCATCCAGGAGATTCTCGATGTGTTTTCCATCGACTCCAGCGGACAGGCCGCCGGATTGATCGACCCGTCGCGGCTGCCAGACATTTACGAAGTCGCGAGCAAGGTCGTCCGTTTCCAATTACTCTCCTCGAATCTCAATAACGTCACCATCCGGACCAGCGCCTTACACCGGATGAACGGATGGTTCGTCCTCGCCGAAACCACACGGCTGGAGCGGATTTTCGGCAACCTCATCGACAACGCCGTGCGCCATAGCCCTCCCAATTCCGAGGTCGTCGTCTCGATTCGCGAAGTCGGGAATTTTGCCGAAGTGCGAATCATCGACCAGGGGAAAGGCGTGCCCCCCGAAGCCGTCCCGCATCTTTTCAAGAAGCTCGCTCCCGTCCGCACGGGCAAGCGCGGCAAAGCCGGGCTCGGGCTCTACTTCTGCCGAATCACCGTCGAAAAATGGGGCGGCGAAATCGGCTACGTCAACGAGGGAACGGACCGCTACTTTTGGTTCCGGATCCCGCTTGAAGTTCAATAGGAGCGTCGTCCGGGAATTCGTAGTCGAGAATCAGAAAATCCCGTGACTCCGAGAGGATGTCGTTTGAGTCGCTTTGATCCTAGGGAGCGGCTCGAAGGACGAAAGGGACCAAAACGACCGAAGGGACGCGTCCCGGAATGTTCCCACTCGCGACCCCGGCGACTGCCGTGGGAGCGAATGCTCCGTAACCAAACATTGTAACTACGGCGCACAAGAGGCCCATCGGCCTGCTCGCGCTTGCGAAAGTAGTCCGCGACTTTAGTCGGCCA
>JAYTMG010000816.1:0-8940 GCA_043728745.1 Verrucomicrobiaceae bacterium | reverse complement strand
GTGATCCCGGCGGTGACTGTAAACGAGGAATCGCGCACCCAAAAAACGGGCGTGTCCCCCAGTGTGAGGTCGCGGATTGTCCCACCGCCGAAGGCCGTGACCAAGGCGAGAACGATGACTCCGAAAAGGTCCACGCGCTTTCCCTTTGCAGCGAGGACGCCAGTGATTGCGGCTACGGCAACCCCGAGATGTTCAAGGATGCTTTGCAGGAAAAGTGGGCGGGCTTAGTATCCACGCTGTGCGCCGGAACCGCCGCGGCGCAGGTTCTTGATCACGCTCTGCCCTGCCGACAAGTTGGAGGTCGTATCCACCTTGCTGGCACGGCGCGATTTTTTTGGCGGTTCGCCAATCTCCGCGAGCGGCTCTTCGGACGGTCCGTTGTTCCAAACATCCGCGAGGTAGCGTCGCGCGGCAATCGGGGCCAGTTTTCCGTAAACGGCGAATTCGTTCAGATTGAATTTCGTGGTTGTATCCGTTTCGATAAGGATGAAGCGGGCAGGGAGATTGATCGGACGATCACCTCCCCATTGCGCGCTGAGTGGCATATTTTTGATGACTTGCTGCCATGCAGCCCCGGTAGCGGATTTCTCCGTGGCGACGGAAATCGTGAAGCGTGCGCTGCCAAGCCCGATGAGGCTGATGCGTTGGATGTTCTCCGGCTTTGCAAGCTCCAGCACGAACTGCTGCGGGCCTTCGAACTGCGCGCCGGTGACAGGATTGCCGTCGGATAGTAATCCGGCGCTCTTTTCCGTCTCGTAGCGATTTTTGGTGAAATTAAACTTTTCCACCAAGCAGTGAAAGCGCTCCGACTGGAATGGGTCCGGGTTCGGGTTCGGCACTGGCGGCGGAGCGTAAGGAGCAGCCAGACATTGAGCGGAGAACGAAACAGAGAGAAGGATGAGCAGTGTTTTCATATAATACTTTCTACGCTTCCCCTAATCGCTTTGTTACAAAATTGAAAGAAACTTTTTAAAGTGACTTTACAATTTCCTGTGGACCGCTGCCCGGCGGCTTACCCGAGCTTCAAGCGCTCGTCTTCGGCGAGGAGCTCTTCGAGCGTCGTCCAACCGTTTTCATCCGTAGCTTGGAAAGCGTGGAGGTAAACTGCGACCACGCCAGGGTCGTGCTTCGAGACGAGGCTGGTGACAACCTCGGCGAGCTTCGCTTTTTCCGGAGCCTCGGGAAGTGCGTCGATGGTGCCGTGTTCATCGTGCGTGATGCCAAGTCCGTCGAGGAAATCACAAAGGAGCTTACTGTGTGCGCCCACGAGCCAGATCTGCAAAAGATGGGCCGCGACATCAGCGTTTTGCTTTCGCCCAAGTCCGTCGCGAATCCATGCGAAGCGCTCCAATTTCGGCTTCCGCTCGACGAAGACGGGGCGGATTTTTCGCTGCTGGCACAGTGTGGAAAGTGTAGCATAGAGGAGTTTTGGCTCTTTCTCTGCGAGGTGGGTGAAGATTTGAGCCGCAACGGGTGCGGGCATTTTGGCGAAAATTTCGTTCGTTTGGTACATTGTCGGGCGCTGAGAGTAAGCGGACATGGACGGCTGGCAAGCTCGCGCAATGATTAGCGCGCAATCGGGCTGAAAAATACTTTACAGCTTTCGTGAAGGACTCGAAATTATTGCTCGTGCGGGACTCTTTGGTCCCTAGGTTCGTCATTCTTGAAAACTCCCTTCCGAATTTTACTGTTCTCCCTTCTGGCGTCCGCAGCGTTTGCCGAGGTGACGACGGTTTTTCGCTACTCGCTTGGTGAGGCGGGGTCGCTGGGGGCGAACAATTTGCCACTCGATGTCACGGGGCACGGCTACAGTTTGACGGCGCAGATCAATGGCGCGGCGACTACGCTGGTGACTTCGGGGCTCGGTGCAGCGGGCTCGACGGCGGCGCTTCATTTTAATGGGATCAATCAAGGCTTTTACGGGAATGCGGTGGACCTCGGTGCGGCGACTGGGACGGATAATTTCGGCGTGGAGACTTGGGTGCGCGTTCCGAATGTGACGCAGGAAGGCTACAATTTTGTGTTCAGTCTCACGGGCGATTCCGGGCCGAGCACGGGGCCGGTGATTCATTTGGCGAATGGGCGCTGGTCGGCTTCGATTCCTGGCTATCAGTGGATCGGCGGGAGTCCTTTCGCGGCGGGCGGCGGCGTGCAGGCGGAGGCGAATCAATGGACGCGAGTTGCGGTGGTGCGGCAGAAGGGCGTTTTCACGCTTTACGTAAATGGCGTGGCGCATCCGGAGACGACGACTCAGCCGCCGGTGGGGATGAACGGTTTTCACATGGCGGTGAATCCCGGCGGCGCGACTTACTTCGAGGGCGACATCGACGAGACGCGCGTTTTTTCCTTCGCGCCGGGCGCGTTTAATCCGGCGAAAGATTTGTATCAGCCGCCGATTACGGACTTCAGCGGGCAGGCGATCATTAGCGAGATTGCGGCGAGCAGCGCGGGCGATGTGGTGGATGAAGACGGCGCGGATTCGGACTGGATCGAGCTGCGCAATCCGACGACGGCGCATGTGCAGTTGAGCGGCTGGAGACTTTCTGATGACCCGCTGTTGCCTGCAAAATGGACCTTTCCCACGACGGTGCTTGCGCCCGATGAAAAGCTGATCGTTTTTGCTTCGGGGAAAAATCGCGCGGTTTCCGGGAGTCCGTTGCACACGAATTTTGCGCTCGATCCGGATGGGGAATTCATCGCGCTCTCGCGGCCCGATGGTTCGGTGGCGACGACGTTTGTTTTTCCAAAGCTGAAAGTCGGCACGACGTTTGGGCAAGGGCGGGCGGTGGAGGCGACGCCGATTGTGCCGTCGTCGGCTGCGAAATTCAAGGCGATGACGGATAACTCGCTCGCGCTGACTTGGACGTTGCCGGACTATGCTGACGGCGCGTGGACGAGCGGCCCGGCGGCGATTGGCTACGACGATGGGATCGACGACGGCAGCGGCCTTCAACTGCAAGGCTACTGGAAGTTCGACAGCACGAGCGGCACGGTCGCGGTGGACTCCAGCATTCGTGGATTGAACGGCACGCTTTCGAGCGGCGCGACCTTCACGGCAGCGGGACATTCAGGCGGTGCGCTGGACCTCGGCAACGGCGCGGTGGGCGGCTACGTGGCTTGGCCGCAAGCGGCGAATGGCGTGTTCGACGCGATCACGACGAACAATAAATTTACGCTCAGTGTGTGGACTTACGGCGGCGCGGCGGCACCGACGCAGGGCTATCTTTTTAATATGGCGACGCAGACCGACGGCGGCGGGGATCGCTCGGCTTTTGCGCATTTGCCGTGGACGGATTTGAACATCTATTTCGACTCCGGCGGCTGCTGCGGTGGCGATACGCGGATGTATAAATACGAGCCGGACACGACGAAATGGAAGGGCCAGTGGAACCACTACGTTTTCCTAAAAGACGGCGACCGAAAGGAGATTTGGCAGAACGGGACGCTGTGGCATTCGGCGACGAATACCGCGCCGATTACGCCGATTCGCAGCTTTTTCGTCGGCGTGTCGCAGGCTGGATTGATCGATGAGCTCGCGGTGTGGGCGGGCGCTTTGTCGCCCGTGCAAATCCAGGCGCTCGCGAGCGGCACGACGCTGCCGACTGGCTTTAATACGTTCACGCCGGTCATCCAGCAGCAGGTCCGCAGCGCGATGCACGGCGTCACATCGTCGGCGATGTTGCGTGTTCCGTTCACGCTCACGAGTGTGCCGACGTGGGATGATTTGCGGCTGCGAATTCGGCACGACGATGCGTTTGTCGCGTATCTCAATGGCGTGGAAATCGCGCGCCGCAACACGCCTGCCGCCGCGTCGTTCAACACGCTCGCGCTGTTCAATCGCACGAAAGGCGCGGTGCTAAATTCGGTGGAGGAAATCAACATCACCGCCGCGATCCCGCTGCTCCGCACGAACGGACAGCCGAACGTGCTCGCAATCCACGGCATCAACGAATCGGTGACGAGCCCGGAGTTTTTGATCGAACCGCAGCTCATCGCGTATCGCAATTTAACGACGCGCCATTTCTCCCCGCCATCGCCGATGCTCACAAATGATGCGGGCTTCAGCGGCTATGTCGGCGACACTTCGTTCTCGGTGAATCGCGGCTTTTACGACACGCCGCAGACGACCACGATCACGTCGCTCACGACGGGCTCCACGATTCACTACACGCTCGATGGATCGAACCCCGGACCCGGCAATCCCGCGAGCCAATCCGTCACCGCCGCCGCCGGGCAAACGCCGTCCGTCGTGCTCGGCATCAGCACCACAAAAGTCGTCCGCGCCATCGCGACGAAAGCCGATTTCATCCCGACGAACATCGACACGCACACGTATCTTTTCCCTGCGCAAATTCAGGCGCAACCCGCCGCGCCCGCTGGCTTCCCCGCGACGTGGGGCGTGTATGGCGGATACGGCCCGAGCATCGGTCAGCCGATGATCGCAGACTACGCGATGGACCAACGCGTAGTGACCGGCGCAGTGCCGGGGAACACCGTGCGCGATGGTCTGCTCGCCATCCCCGCGCTGTGCCTCAGCATTCCCACGCCGCAGCTTTTCGACGCGACGACGGGCATGTATTCCAACAGCCCGAATCAAGGGCCAGACTGGATCAAACCGGCCTCGATGGAACTCATCTATCCCGACGGTTCACGCGTGCCCATGCAAGTGCCCGTGGGCCTTCGCATCCACGGCGGGCTGAGCCGACAGCACTGGCATTCGCCGAAACACAGCTTCAGTCTCATTTTCAAATCGGAGTTCGGGCTCGGGAAATTGGACTACAAACTTTTCAACGACACGCCCGTTCGCAAGTTCGACGAACTCGTTCTCCGCGCATCGAGCACCGACTCATTTACCGTCGAATACGTCGGCGCGTACGAGTATCCAAACGACCGCGCATCCTACCTGCGCGACCCGTGGATGAAAGACAGCTTCGCCGCGATGGGGCAGCCCACGGGACACAATCGCTACGTGAATCTTTTCCTCAACGGGCTCTACTGGGGCCAATACAATCTCGCCGAAGCCTACGTCGAATCGTGGCACGCCGAAACACTCGGCGGCACCAAGGAAGAATACGACGTAGTCAAAGATGTGAACGAACTCGAAAGCGGCGTGCGCACCGATTGGGATGCCGCGCTGACGCTGGCTGCTGCTGGCTTCCCGGACGACGCCGCATTTTATCGCATCCAAGGACGCAACCCCGACGGCACGCTCAACGCCGCCTTTCCCGTGTATCTCGACATGGCCAATTTGATCGACTTCATGATCCTCCACATCTACGCGACGGCGCGCGATTGGCCCGTGCATAATTGGTGGGGCGGACGGCGGCGCGGGCCGCTGAGCAGCGGGTTCAAATTCTACCCGTGGGACCAAGAAATCACGAACCTCAACCTCGCGTGGATCGACACCTACAGCGGAGGCGCACGCTTTGAAGAAGTGGACAGCGCAGGCACGCCCGCCGCCTTTTATTCCAAGCTGCGGCTGAACCCGCGCTTCCAGCGGCAGTTCGGCGACCGCGTGCAAGCCGTGTGCTTTAACAACGGCCCGCTCACGCCCGCGCAATGCAGCGCCCGCTGGCAGGCGCTCCAGGCGAAGATCGACAAAAGCATCGTCGCCGAATCCGCGCGCTGGGGCGATGCGCGGCAAGCGACGCAATACACTCGCGAGGCAAATTGGCTGCCCGAAATGAACTGGGTCGCGAACACTTGGTGGGCTGGAAATCACCCGCAAGCACTCGCGCGTTTCCGCCGCGTCTCGCTCTTTCCAAACATCGTCGCGCCCACGATGAGCCAGCTCGGAGGCAACATCGCCGCTGGCCAGCAAATCACGCTCACCGCGCCCGCAGGCACCATTTACTACACGACAAATGGCATCGAACCCGTCGCGCTCAACGGCACCGTCGCGCCAAGCGCCGTGGCCTACAGCGGCCCGATCACGCTCAACGCCGACACCGTCGTAAAAGCCCGCGTGCTCAGCGCAGGCAGCACCTCCGCGCTTGCCGAAGGAACCTTCGTCGTCGCGCAAGCCGCCAGTGCGCTGAACCTCGTCGTTTCCGAGCTGCACTACAATCCCGCACCGGGCGGATACGAGTTCATCGAGTTTATGAACGTCGGCACCGCGACCATCGACCTCGGCGGCGTCGTGCTCTCAGACGCGGTCGGTTTCACATTCCCCGATGGCACAAAACTCGAACCCGGCGAACGCATCATCGTCACCGAATTTGGTGCAGTCGTCCCCGTCGGAATCCGCACCGCAGGCACCTACTCGAACAACCTCGGCAACGGCGGCGAAACGCTGCATGTCTCCGCTCGCGGCGGCGCAGAAATCCTCACGCTCACATGGGACGACATCGCCCCGTGGCCGCTCGAAGCCGACGGCACCAGCGTGAGCCTCACGCTCATCCGCCCCACCACGCGCCCCGCGTCTAGCACCGCCACAAACTGGCGCATCAGCACCACCGCAGGCGGCACGCCCGGCACGACCGACGCCACAACATTTACCGGCACCGCAAACGCCGACGCCGACGCCGACGGCCTCTCCGCATTCCTCGAATACGTCCTCGGCACCAGCGACTCCGCACACACTCCGGCGCCCCTCACCACCACGCGCATCGGCAACGATCTGCAAGTCAGCATCACCACCAGCACCACCGCCGAAGACGCCACCCTTTCCCCCGAATACTCCACCACGCTCGTCAGCAATAGTTGGCTGCCATTCGTCGCCCCGACAAAAACCACCGTCCCCGCTGGAGTGGGAAAAATCACAACTACATGGCTGCTCCCATCGCCAGTGGGAGAGACGAAGTTTTTCGTGCGCTTCAAAGCGACGCTGGTGCCGTAGAGCGACAGCGCTCAAAAGTAATCATCGGCTTCAGCCGTCTCAGCGTGAAAAGCCGGGGCTGCGAGGAACCTCACGGGAAGGGTCTTTGTGCGAAGCGTTCGCGTTCCGAACGCTCGGCGGTTTGTCGGCTAAAGTCGCTGACTACTTTCGCGCAGCGCCGCTCTACGCGAAACGCCACCTTGGACTTCACCGTGCGCACAGCCGGGACGGGCTTTGGCGGGCTGGACTTATTCGTGGTGCGCGGTCACTTGGATTTGCTGCGGGCCAGCGGGCGTAACGATTTGTACGGGTGGTTTGCCTCTTCCAGCTTCTCCAGTGGGGATTATTTCTCGCTGGGCGGGAGGGCGCGGTGGGTCCAGCCGGACCAATCGTAGTAGTACATGGGCTGGAAGTGCTTTTTGTAGTCGTAGCCGCTAGGCTCGACGTAGCAGTAGCCGGGGTAGTGCCACGTTTTGCCGGTGGTTCGCGCGTAGATGAGTTCCCAGAGCATTGTGGCGACGCCGAGGCGGCGGTCTTCGAATTCGGGGTCGAAAAATGCGTAGATGCTGGAGACGCCGCCGTTGCCGACATCGAGGTAGCTCGCGGCGACGAGACGCTCGCCGAGGTATGCTGCGACTTCGACGGTCTGGCATGGGCCGATTTGCGGGGCGGGGCCGAGAAAATCTTCGAGCGAATTGGGGATGTTGTCGGCGAATCGTTGTTTGTGGAGGTCGAAGAGTCGGGTGCGTTCGGCGTCGATGCTCACGGGTTGCACGCGGACTTCGAGGTCGCTGTTTTTGCGCAGGGTGCGGCGCTGGCTTTTGGTGGGCTTGAATGCTGCGACGTCGATGCGGAGGGGGCGGACGTGGCGGAGTCCGTCATTGGTCCACGCTTCGCGGTAGCGGTAGTAGATGGGGCCGAAATGACGCCAGCCGAGTTCCCACAGGGCGTCCATTTGCTCTGGCGACTGGCTCCAACTAACGAAGTGCTCGTGCTCGACCGGTTGCATGCTTTGGAGTTTTGCTGATTCTCGCGCAGCTTTCCACTGCGACTTTTAAGAATTTTTTCGGGCGGATGAAAGAACACGCGGCGGGGGGGGGCGGCGAATCTATTTTGAAGAAACTTCTTGCCGCGTTGTGTGGAATCCGCAAAACACCACGCGTTCCAAAATCTGAAAATGAGAACCGCATCCCAACGTGAGTCTTTAGAAAAAGAAGTTCCTCGCTTCCTCGCTTCCGCTAAGCGGCACAGTTTCGCGCCATTGTTTCGTCGATTGAATGGATAGACTTCCCGACGATGAACGCCACAGCGCCAGCCCCGAAAACCCGCCGCTCTCCCCGGAGTAAAAAGCCGCTCGTCCTCATCCCCCATCCCCACGCAACGCGGGAAAAGCTCATCCTCCGCTGCTGGTATTCCCTTGGCGACATCACGCTTCTCACCGCCGCTGTCCGTGAATTGCATACCGCGTATCCGGGGCGCTACCTCACCGATTTGCGGACACCGTTCGACGATCTCTGGCTGCACAATCCCTACATCACACCGGTCCGCGAGGATGAAGGCCGCGCCGTCGAGTGCGACTATGCGTTGCTCAGCGAGAGCAATCGCGCACCTTACCACTGTATTCACAGCTTCACCCAAAATCTTGCGGATCAGCTCGGCGTGCAAATCCGCTCGCGATTGTTCAAGGGCGACATCCATCTCCATCCCATTGAGAAGGCGTGGACTCCACAAGTTGCAGAGATCGTTGGGGCCGATGTGCCGTATTGGATTATCTCCGCAGGAGGAAAGCACGACATCACCATCAAATGGTGGGCCACGGAGCGCTGGCAGGCCGTCGTCGATCATTTCAAGGGACGCATCCTTTTTGCGCAGATTGGGGCGAAAGGCGACCATCACCCTGCATTGCGTGGTGTCATCGATTTGCGGGAGAAGACATCCGCCTCGTGTATCACAGCGCGGGCGTGCTTTGCCCGGTCACTGGAGTAATGCACTTGGCCGCTGCCGTCCCCGTCCGGCCAGACCGCCCATTGAATCGCGCCTGCGTCGTCATCGCGGGCGGGCGCGAGCCATCGCACTGGGAAGCGTATCCGCATCATCAGTTCCTCCATACACTCGGAGCGCTC
>JAYTMG010000815.1:0-1056 GCA_043728745.1 Verrucomicrobiaceae bacterium | reverse complement strand
AAGGTTGCGCGTGCCCCAATCCTGCAACCGGCACGAGCGGAAGTGATACGGCTGGCCAAGCTCGCCGTTGTCGATGAGATGGCGCAGATAACGCATCGCAGGGACGAATCGGTAGGTAAACGCCGTCATGTGCCGCACACCGGCCCGGTCCGCAGCCTCAGCCATCTCGCGGGCATCCGGAGCCGACATCGCGATGGGCTTTTCGCAGAGCACGTGTTTTCCGTGGGCAATCGCCGCGAGCGCGATGGGCTTGTGGGCGATGTTCGGAGTGGCGATGATCACGGCGTGGACGTCGTCGCGTTTCACGATGTCCTCGTAATTCGTGGAGGTGGCAACATCGCCAATCTGCGCGCGCGCCTTTTCCAGCGTGGCCTCGCTCGTGTCACAAAGCGCGGAAACGCGCACGTCTTTGCAGAGCGCGAGACCGGGAAGATGGTTTTGCAGGGTGATGCCGCCGGTGCCGATGATTGCGAAATTGAGTGTGCTCATTACGCCCCGAGAACAGCGGGACGGCCCGCGGCGGGCAAGCGGATCTTGGTTTTAGGTTGAGTTTTTCCGGTGCGCGGGGCATCCACTCGCGCAACATGAAGCTTCTTTTTGCACTCACCACATTCGCCGCATTTTCTATGAGCACACTCGCCGCAGACGGTCCCGTCTATCACGTTGTCCACTTCAAGTTCAAAGCCGATGCCAAGAAAGAGGACGTCCAAAAGGTCGTCACCGCGTTCGCCGGGCTGAAGGCGAAGATCCCGGCGATTCAGGATTTCCAGCATGGCACGAACTCCAGCCCCGAAGGTCTCTCGAAGGGCTTCACGCATTGCTGGATCGTGACCTTCAAAAACGCCGCCGACCGCGATGCGTATCTTGTTGATCCGGCGCACAAAGCGTTCGTCGAAGTGCTCAAGCCGCATCTCGAAGAGCCGATGGTCGTGGATTTTGTCCCGACGAAGTAATTGATCAACATCCGCTATCCCGAAGACCTTCCCGTCAGTCTTCGTCGTGGAGAGATTCTAGCCGCGATCCGGGAGCATCAGGTGCTCATCATCGCGGGCGAGA
>JAYTMG010000814.1:0-3700 GCA_043728745.1 Verrucomicrobiaceae bacterium | reverse complement strand
AAAGTTCGTAAGTTCCATATACGGACTCCCTACGGAATTCATACCTCTGCTCCGGTATAACGCGACCCTTGCTCTATGGCGCTGGGCGTGACGCTTACGATGGTGCTACTGGGCTGAATGTGGGAACAGCGAATCCACTGGCTGCTGGCGTCAAGCTTGAGTGATGTCGGATCATCAAGTTCTGTATGACCGCGAAAATCTAATCAAAACAACAAAAAACTAGTATGACACACACAGCAAAAGTTCTACCGAACGGCTCACTCGAAGTCGTCACCGTTTACACCAGAGAAGACTTGGACCGCGCAAATGTCGAAGTAAAAGCCGCCGAGACCCTTGATGGAATCGGCGAAGCGCAACCACAGTTTCTCGGAATCAGTTTCAAGCGAAAAACCGACTACTGCGCGTCATGCTCGGATGGTTCACGCCACACGATTATGGCATACGGAGACATCCATGCGTTCATAAACGCACTCGATAAGTGTGGGAATGGATTTTCAATGCACAAGGGTGCTTGCGCCTAGTCGACTACAGTCCAATTGAACCGAGGCTCCCGTGCTCCGCCTAGCGATAGCGATGTTGTGCGGGAGCACTCGGGACTTTGTGCCCATCTTGCTCGGACTTGTCTTTGCCACAGTCCTCATTCTGCACCAAGTCGGCACGTTTTGCGGCGTGATGACTTGGACCTATGCCCCGATCCGGCTGGTGCAGGCTCCGATTTGGGTCACGAAGCCGATGGTGGAGAAAGTCGACGACTACGACCCGCTGCGCGACATCGACGAGAAACGGGTGGAAACTGCCGCCGGGTGTTTGGTTTGTCCCGTCTTTAGCTCGCTGACCTACGCCCGGATGCCGGATGGCCGGAATCAACTCATCCATCTCGTGGGAGTAGAGCCAGCGATACTCCCCGCAGGCTCATTCTCAGGAAGAGACTCGATGCTGGAGTCGCTGAGTTGGCCGGATTCGGTGCTCGTGGATGAATTGGGCAGCACGCGGCTGGCAGCAGGCGCAGCGCCGCTTACAGAGGGGAGTCAATTTGAGATTTACGGACACTACACCGAGGTCCGGGCCATCATCCCAGCGCCGCGCCTGTTTTCCGGAGCTCCGTTTGTCGTCACGCATCTGCGCAACGTGCCGAGATACGCGCCGTTTAGCGTTCACCGCGCGACACTGCTCGCCGTATTCCCGCAACCGGGCCGCGACCATGCGGAGGTCTGCGCGGCCATCCAGAAACAGACAGGGCTTCGTGCCTTCACGGATGCAGAGTTTGTGGAAAGCAATATCCGCTGGTGGCTGGGTAATACGTCTGTGCCGGGCGTATTTGTAATCACCATCGGGCTGGGCGTTTTTATCGCGATCAGCCTCTTCGCGCTGACGTTTCTGGGGTTTCTCTCCCGACAGCGCGCCCACTTTGCGGCCTTGATGGCGATGGGGTGCGGGCAGGGCAAATTGTGTGCGATGATCTTAACCCAGATAAGCGTGCTCTTATTTCTAGCATTTGGAATCGGTGCGGGACTGGTTTCCGTGTATGGCTTCGCAGTGAAAGCTACAGGCAATCCTCCGTTCGTGCTTTACTGGCAAATTCTGGCAAGCGTAGCAGGCGTGCTCCTCGCGGTGGGGACATTTATCGCGTTACTCTCGGCATGGAGTCTCCGCAAAATCGAGCCCGCATCGGTCTTTCGGTCTCTAATCTAAAGCAGTCAAAGAGGATGGCGGCTTACCGTCCTCGGTTTGACCAAGATTGATTTAGCAGCCTCTGTCGGCGGAGCGTGAGTTGTATTTCGCAATAAGTCACTGAGGGTGCGCTGACAGCTTGCCAACACGCACCGCCCCGGCGACAAAGCGGGCCATGAAACTCGCCATCCTCTCAGCTCTCGCGCTGACACTCGCTCCGTTCGCCATTGCCGAAAACACGCCTGCCTTTTCCGAAGTCCTCAAGGCATTGCCTGCCGCGGAAAAACAGGTTCCGCTGTTCAATGGGAAAGACCTCGCCGGCTGGGACGGAATGCCCGGAATCTGGTCGGTCGAAGACGGCACCATCAAGGGCGCCAATGACAAGCCACTCGCATCCAGCACCTACCTTTTCACCAAGGACAGCTATCGCAATTTCCGCCTGCTCCTCGAAGTGAAACAGACCATCTCGCCGCAGCACTCCTCCATGCACAGCGCCGTATGCGTCCTCGGCGAGCGCATTGCAGACAAGGGCGAAAACGCGTTTGGCTTCAAAGGCCCGCTGCTCATGTTCTGCCAGGACTGGGGCATCTGGGATGCCTACCGCCGCAACCGCACCGTGCCACCCGGCCACAACGGCACACTTGTGAACCCCACCGAACGCAAGGGCGACTGGAATCTCATCGAAGTCCTCGTCATCGGCGACCGCATCCGCTTCGCCGCAAATGGCGCCCAGGTATTCGATTTCACCGACAAGCCCGAAATGCTGAAGGACTCACCCATCGGACTCCAGGTCCACGCAAACGGAAAGCCGCAGCAGTGGCACTTCCGAGGACTCGTCCTCACACCAAATCCGGAAGATCGGCTGATCTCGGTAAAGTGAATCATCGTAACCGCAAAGTATCGGTATGACTGCGGGCCAAACGAGAGATTGCGCCGCCGAAGGAGCGCTCGTGGCACTCCGCGAAAAACTTCACGCGCATGCGAACAAAGAGCGGGCGGCGGGCTCGATGCGGTTCTTCAAGACCGGGCCGGGCGAATATGGGGAAGGCGACAAGTTTCTCGGCCTGACGGTGCCGCAAACGCGCACTCTCGCGAAGCTGGGCGATGCATTGGATAAGGCGGGCTTGCTCTCGCTCCTTCGCTCCGAGTGGCACGAGGAACGGTTGCTGGCGATGTTCATTTTGGTGCGCTGGTTTACCAATGCAAAAAGCGATGAACCGGAGCGGAAACGCGTGGTCGATTTGTATCTCGCAAATGCGAAGTGGGTGAACAACTGGGACCTCGTGGACTCGAGTGCGCCCTATATTTTGGGACCGTGGCTGCTCCATCGGGACCGCCGCATTCTCGCGAAGCTTGCGGCTTCGAGCAGCCTGTGGGAGCAGCGCATCGCGGTTCTTGCGACGTTTTCCTTCATTCGCGCGGGGGATTTTTCGGACACGCTCCGGCTTTGCGAATCGCTGTTGGCCCACCCGCATGACCTGATGCACAAGGCATGCGGCTGGATGCTCCGCGAGGTGGGAAAGCGCGATCTCGCGACGTTGCGCGCATTCCTCGGCGAACACGTCGCGAAAATGCCACGGACGATGCTACGATATGCAATCGAAAAACTCCCCGAAAAAGAGCGCCTCCGATACCTCGCCGTGAAACGCAAGCCCCGCTGAGAAAACGCTGATTGGGAACCGCTAATCTTCGCTCATCATCGCTAATTCCCAAGCAGCGCGACCCCGATGATTCGTGGTCTTCTTGTCTCTCCCGCGATTCGACCAGTGGCTCAAATCCCGGGAATTCTGAGCGGGAAGTTTTCGTTCGGCGATACTTCGCGGCGCAGGATGTCTTCGGCTTGCCGGATGACCGCTCCGCTCTCGGCGGCTATGTCGTTTTTTTCTGCGGAATCCTTGGAGAGATCATAGACTTCCCAGCCGCCGGGCTCCTTCGTCCGGAGCTTTTGGCGCACGAGCTTCATGTCGCCGATTCGCACCGCGACCTGCCCGCCGTATTCCGGGAAAACCCACAGCATCGGCTTTGTGCG
>JAYTMG010000813.1:0-4213 GCA_043728745.1 Verrucomicrobiaceae bacterium | reverse complement strand
AAACGCAAAAAAGCGCGAAATGGGAAATCCTTTCGCGTCTTTTCGCGTCTTTTCGCGGGCCAAAATGAGCGACTAACAAAGTAGAATTAATCACACCCGAAGTTTTTTCCCGCTGCGTCACTCAAGCTCGATAACCACACTCTCGATCGTTCCGGTGAATGCGTTCGGAGTCTTATATGGACCGACTGCGCCGCCTTCATCGCTTCCGACGCTGAGCCCATCGACCGGCATTGCTGAAAACAGGCCGACGTTGGGGGCGGAGCCGCCTCCGCCAGTGCGGGAGCCAGCGGGCCCGGAATCGACCGTCTCGGAAACCTTGCCATCCTTGGACATCTTCACCTTCACAATCTGTGGCCCAATGACAACAGGACGTGAATATACAGAGACCGTTTTGGCAGCTTTCTTGAACACGATTCGGACTTCGCCATCCGCGACAAAAATCGCGTAGCCATTCGCCGCTCCGCCTTGCGCGACGATGACTCCGCTGCTTTTCGCATCGAGGGTGAACTTTGCCTCGATGGAAAATGCGCGGCCCGCGATCGCCGGTGAATCCTTGCGTTCAAAACGGTCGCCCGCTTTCAGCTCAAATCGTTTCTTCGGACTGCCTGCCTCGGTATCTTCCGCGCGGCCACTCCACGCGCCGAGCGGCAGGACATTGGCGCGGGCGGCGTAGGCGTCCCACTTTGCGGACATTTCGCGAACGCGCTCCGGCTGCGCGGCGGCGAGGTCGTGTTGCTCGCTGCGGTCGGCGTCGATGTCGTAGAGTTCCCACGGCTTGCGCTCCCTCGCCACGAGCTTCCACTTTCCATCGCGAACGGCCCGGTTGCCTTCGTGCTCCCAATAAAGAAATCGCGGAGTCGGAGCGATGGGCGCGGCAGCGAAGGCCGGGCGGAGCGAGACGCCTTCCAGTGGTTTGATTCGCTGGCCGTCTTTCTCGCCGGGATAATTTGCACCAGCCACGTCCACGCACGTCGCCATGATGTCGATCAAATGCGCAGGTTCGTGAACGAGCCGTCCGCCGCCGTCCTTGAAAGCAGCCGGCCAGTGCGCGATAAGCGGCGTGCTGATTCCGCCTTCGTGCGTCCAGTGTTTGTATTCGCGGAACGGCGTATTCGACACCGCAGCCCACGCTTCGCCGTAGCCGATATAAGTATCCGCGCCGCCCGCCATCACGCCTTTCCCCTGCCGGACGGGATAGCCGTCGCGGGTTTGCTTCGGCGTGAGCAGCGTCTGCAAAAACGAATCGCTAATCGGCGGCAATGTCGGCGCGGCAGCACGCGACGTCGCGTTCTTGCCGCGGCCCATTCCCTCCGCGCAACCGCCATTATCCTGCATGAAACAAATTAGCGTATTTTCGTATTGGCCGCTCGCTTTGAGCTGCTCGACGAGCCGCCCGATTCCACGGTCCATCGCTGTCACCATCGCCCCATACACCTCCATATTCCGGCGGTCCCATTCCCAGTATTCGGCTTCCTTCGCCTTTTCCGGAATCGGCGTGAGCGTCGTCGATGTTTTGCTGATCACGCCCAGCTCCAGCATCCGCTGGTAACGCGCATCGCGGACGGCCTGATACCCGGCATCGTAGCGCCCTTTATACTTCGCGATGTCGCCCTCCCGCGCGTGCATCGGCCAATGCGCAGCGGTGTAGGCGACGTAAAGAAAGAACGGCTTCCCCGCCTCATGCTCGCGCACAAAACGCACCGCGTGATCGCTGATCGCATCCGTGTAATAATACCCGTCCGCCGGCTTGTATTCCGGGTCGGCGAAAGCGGACACCTGCGCATTGTCCCGCGTCAAAAACGAAGGATCCCAAAAACTGCCACCGCCGATGATTGTGCCGTAAAACCGATCGAATCCGCGCTGGAGCGGCCAGTTGTGTTTCTCCTCCATCGTGGTCGCCCGCAGAGCTTTGGTGACGTGCCATTTCCCCACCGCGTAAGTGCTGTAACCCGCAGGCCGCAGCGCCTCCGCGATGGTCACACAATTGCGGTTCAAATCGCCGCGATACCCGTCGTGTTCGCGATCATCTGTCATGTGCCCGATGCCGGCCTGATGCGGATAAAGCCCCGTGAGAAGCGACGCACGCGTCGGGCAACAGCGCGCCGTATTATAGAACTGCGTGAACCGCACACCGCCCTTCGCCAGTAAGTCGAGATTCGGCGTATCGAGCTCCCCGCCATAGCAGCCGAGATCGGAAAAACCCATGTCGTCGCTGAGGATCACGATGATATTGGGCCGAGCCGGTTCTGCGGCGAAGAGCGGAATCACGAGGAGCGAGAAGAAGACGAGCAGTTTCATCGCCGCAATGCTAGGCGGATGCCGATGGGCGAATCAAGCCGCGTTGCACCGACGGCCCGATAGTCACATCCTGCTCCGCGCCCAGCGCTGAGAAGTCGCGGGAATTACCCGCATCCGTGCGAATCTTCACCACTTGGGCTTGCAGAAAAGGCCCGATCATATTTCCGCTCACCTTGTTCGCCGTCACGCGCAACAGAGATTGAACGACCCCGGCAAAAAGCCCAAGCCCTCTCCGAACATCAATTTCCGATCTGCCGCCCGGCCCGCCGCAGTGTGATTTATTCAACTATGTTACTCGGGAAACAATTTCAGGATGAACCCATTGAGGGGGGCGAATGCGAACTATCAACTTATCATTTTGTAACTATCATTTTGAGAATTCCAGCACTCCTTGAAATCAAAATGATGGGCACAGAATGATAGTCTATTTCTCTTGGCGATCATCGCTGTGCAGAATCCAAAGTAAGCAGAGACGATCCGACTGAAACGCTACGCGGATCGGGGCGTCACAAAGTAGAATTAAAAAGTGGACTTGAGCGAGTGAATCCTCTCGTAGCGGCGGCGTCTCGCCCCCGCTACTTTTGCACTTCGCCCAATCCGTTCCACTTTTCATCACCCCAGCCCGCCGACGGAAATGGCCGACAACGGCAGTATCACATTCTACGGACGGCAGGCGGCGACGACGCCATTCGGCTATGTCGGCGGCGAGTTCATCTTCGCGGACCTTGCGAAGACGGACCTCACCGGCGAGATGGAGTGGAAACGCCCGGCGCAATTCAGCCGGATGGATCGCGCTGCGGTGAACACCATCGTCGTCGCGAATGGCTGTATCGCGAACGGCACATTCGGAATCCCCGACGGTGCCGCGACGATGACCTTCAACGGCGGAAACTACGCAGCTCCCGCTGCGTATGCTGTAACCGTGGGCGGTGGAGCCGTGACGCCGTTCCTGCCGACGCTGCGATTCTGGACGCCGATTGCGACATCGCAGACTTTCAAGTTCCGCTTCTTGCAACCCGGCCGCACGATCGACTCGACGGGCACCGGGATGTATTTCGAAAAGAGCCAGACGGCGCTCGGCTATTTCCCGGGCATCTTGCTCAGCGGCAAGGTGGAGCTGAAGCAGCCGTAAACGTCGCCATTCAAATAGCCCCGCTCTCGTAGGAGAGCGGGGCTTTTTACTGCGGTGGCTTCGACTTTTTGGAATCGCGTTTAGCGAAGCCGAAAACTTCGTTGGCGCTTCGACGGCAAGCCGCTATCGGTTACGGGAATGTACGAGGGAAATTTAGAGCGGCCCCCCGCAGTAGCACAGTTCGAGGCGACACGTTGGAGCCTCGTGCTCAAGGCGGGTGCTGCCGATGAGACGCTACGCCGCGCTGCGCTGGAGCAGCTTTGCCGGGCGTATTGGTATCCGCTTTACGCCTATTTGCGACGGTCGGGACGGGGAGTGGAGGATGCGGAAGACCTCGCGCAGGAGTTTTTCGTGCGGCTGCTGGATGGGCGTTTGCTCGGCGTGGCGGACCCAGCGCGGGGGAAGTTTCGCACGCTTCTCTTGTCGTCGCTTCAGCAGGTGGATGCCGATGCGTGGCGCGAGGCCAATGCGCAGAAGCGCGGCGGCTGCGCGGTTGTGGTGCCGATTGATAGCGAGTTTGCGGAGGAGCGTTTCCTTGCGGACAAATCCGAGGGCGGTTCGCCGGAGCTGGCGTTTGACCGCGCGTGGGCGGCGGCGGTGATGGAGCGGGCTTGGGCTCGGTTGCGCGAGAGCTATGCGGAAAAGGCGGCGCTTTTCGCGGAGCTGGCGCCCCGGCTCTCGGGCGCGGCGGCGACGGGGACTTTAGCGGAGGCGGGCGCGCGGCTCGGGATGTCGGAGGATGCGACGAAGCAGGCGCTTTCGCGAATGCGGCAGCGCTTGGGC
>JAYTMG010000812.1:0-1002 GCA_043728745.1 Verrucomicrobiaceae bacterium | reverse complement strand
CAGATAAATGCGGTCAAACGACGCATAGCCGTGCAACTTCTGCCCCACCACGCTCCCCACACCGCCCGTCCCGATAATTAAAGCGTTTGCACCCATAGTATTGCGGACAAGGTGCCCCAATGACGGCGAAGTGGCAAGTCGCCTGCCGATTTGTTCCTCGCCCGAACGCCTTGTGACTGTTATATAAAGAGCATGAGCTTGCTCACCATTGAAGTCACCATCGACCACGGACGCATCACGCCCACCGACGCCGACACGCTGCCGGAAACCGGGCGCGGCTTCCTCACGATCCTCCCTGCGACCAAAGCCATGCGCGACCCTCTCGCGCCGCATCCTGTCTTGAGCAAAGGCCGCATCCTCAGCGATCCCACCGAGCCTCTCTCTGCGGAAGACTGGCCTGAAACGCTGCGATGATCCTCCTCGATACCTGCGCCCTGCTTTGGCTCGTCCTCGATCCAGATCACCTCACTGCCCGCGCAAAGGCGATCATCGCCAAGCACCCGTCCGAATTGATTGTCTCCGCTATTAGCGCATTCGAGATCGCCGTCAAAGCGCGTAAGAACCGGCTCCAACTCCAATGCCCCACCGACGAATGGTGGCGCACCGCGCTCGACCACCACGGCATCGCCACGATCCCCGTGACCGACGAGATCGCACTCGCCAGCGTCGCGCTTCCCCCGCACCACAACGACCCGGCAGACCGCATCATCATCGCCACCGCGCAACTCCACCGTGCCCGAATCGTCACTTCAGACGGTCTCTTCGACGCTTACGGCGTCCCGATCGAGTGGTAACGGAATCCCTTTCCTAACGCCCCCACGTTCCGCTAAACACCCCGCCACATGATCGCACTCATCGACTACGGTTCCGGCAATGTTCGCAGCGTCTTTAACGCCCTCAAGCTTCACGGCGCAGACGTCCGCCTCACCGCCGACCTTGCCGAGATCGACTCCGCGGAAAAAGTCATCCTCCCCGGCGTCGGCGCGTTTGGCGACTGCGTGA
>JAYTMG010000811.1:0-10083 GCA_043728745.1 Verrucomicrobiaceae bacterium | reverse complement strand
TGGCCCGCGAAAAACGCAAAAAAGCGCGAAATGGGAAATCCTTTCGCGTCTTTTCGCGGGCCAAAATGAGCGACTAACAAAGTAGAATTAATCACACCCTGTCAAAGCCGCGCTACTTCCCTTCCCTCCAACGCGCGGCCCATTTCCCGATGAGGTCTTCCGGTTTGGTGACGAGATAGTCGTAGCCGCCGGGATTGTGCGCGCGGAGCGCTTCGTATGTGTCGTACGTGCGCCCATCGGCCTTCCCCACGAAGATGGGTTGCTGCGTCTTCATATCGTAAAAGCGCGCCCACTGCCGCTTGTCCCCCAGCGGAAATGTCTTCGCTGCGACAAACCACGCGACGGCGCCTTCGATCGCTTTTATTCGCTCGGGCGTTTTCGGCAGCCGCATCAAATACCGGACGACTTCCATGCTCTCGCCGCCGCTCAGCGACGCTGGCTCAAACATCCGTGCATGCGCGGGCGCAAGCGACAGCAAGTCGTGTTGCGCGCACCAAACGGTCGAGCGGATCTGCATCCGCAGCAGACAAGCATTTCCGCGCTCCACGGCCAAGCGTGCGCGCTCCCGACGCGGCGCGTCCACCAGCGCAAATGCTTCGCGGCCCTCGGCGACATCATCGAGAAATTCCAGTGCGTGCAGCATCGCAGAATCATTGAGCGTGATGAAATCGTGATAGCCGCCTTCGAGCGGATAATTCTGCGGCCATCCACCATTCGGGCACTGCGCCTCCAACACGTAATCCACGCCGCGAATAACCGCTGCCTTCACCGCGTCCGACGGCGACTTCGCATACGCCTGCGCGAGAAACCGCAGCTCGCCCGTCGTCGCACGATTGTCGAAAGTTCCCGCGTAATGCCACGGCTGCTCGCCCGAAGTCCACTGCGTCCCCGGCGGGCGCGGACCTTTGCTGTAGCCGAGCGCCTTGGACCAGCCGCCACACGGAAGCTGATAGCTGAGCACCGCTTCAATCATCGCGGGAGAATCGGCCGCATTGAGCTTCACATCGCCACCAGACGGAGCGCGAAGCGCAGCAGGAAGTCCCGCCGCTCTCACCTCCTCCGCGAGCGCAGCAATGTGGCGTGTACGCCACTCATCCGAGCGTGAAAAATACGCGCGCCACGTATCAGCATCCACCAACTTTTCCAAACGCGGAGCATAGCGCTCCATCGCAGTCGTACCGGTCTTCGGCGCTGGCCGCACATACTTCGTGAGATCGCGCATCGCGAGCACCGTGTATTTTTCGTCCGCGAGAAATTGCAGGTATCGCTCGAAGAGCTCCGGCGAAGTCGTCACCTGCGGATGCGCGCCATCCGGCACGCCGTGGATCGTCAGCACGACAATCTTCCCGCCCGTTGCCTGCCGCAGCGCCGCCATCACGCGTTGCGCGGCGTTTTCGTTCACGCCCGTCGTGGAAAAGCTCGGGATCAGCAGCGGGTCATCCACGACCGGATCGTACGTCCGCGAATCGCCCGCGCGGGCAAAACGATAGCCGCGCTCCCGAAGGATGCGGAGCGACTCCGGCGTGTTCACGTACGCGGGATACGCGAATGCCGTCGGCCTCGGCATCTCAAGCTCGACGCACTTGCGCTCCACGTATGCGAGCTCCTGATCCAATTCGCCGGGAGCCATCTTACTGACATGCTTGTGCGAGCGCGTGTGGCTCGCCACTTCAAAGCCATCGCGATGCAACTGCGCCATCTGCTCCCAGCTCATGTATTTCGTCTTGTCATCGAAATCCGGCGGAAACTCGCAAACAAAAAACGTCGCCGGAAAACCGTATTTTTTCAGCAATGGCGCGACGACTGTAGAGTGGGACAGGACGCCATCATCGAACGTGAGCACGACTGTTTTTTCCGGCACCGGCTCAAGCGGTTTTTGCGCTCGAATTCCGGACGGGATGAAAAACAGACATGCGAGAAGGAGACGAAGCATAAAAGCATTTCAGCGGAACGCGCCGACGGCGCGAGTCAAATGCGAAGTTAAGAAGACGATCCAATACGGAATGGTATGCCGCGGGTAGGGCGGGCATTCTGCCCGCCGCTCTGCGTATCGGGTGTGATTAATTCTACTTTGTGACGTCCACTTACGTCAGTAGGGGGAGCGTCCCGGTCCTTTCGTTTCAAACGCTCTTTCCAAGAGTTCGGGGCAAACCAGTCGTGGCTCACGCAGCCCTCTGCGTGACATTGCTACCCGCGAAGCGCTGATCCAGTGAGCGTTCCACCGAGAATAATGCGCTTCGCGTGAGGGGAAGCACGCGGAGGGCCGCGTGCGCCACGACGCAAGCGTGCTCACTTGAGCAGTTTCACTTTTAATCACACCTCTGCGTATCCTACGCAGTGCCCGGTGGAGTTGTTGGGCGCGACCATCGCGAGCGTTACGCCCAAATACTCCACTGGGTGTGGCGTAAGATACGCCCCACCGGTTGGCGGTGTTCATTTTATTGACCCGCAGGCCCGCTGGCAAAGTGCGCGAGCGGCTGGACGATGTTGCCGGCAAGCGGCCACACTTTTTCCTGAATGCGCGGACCGAGCTGCTTTGAGGTCTTGTACGCCGCGTAAATCATTTCCATCCTCGCATCGAGATTGTCCACGTAGTGCAGCGCCCACGCTTCGGGAGTTCGAGGAGTCACAGGGCTGCCGAATGCCAGTTCGCCGTGATGACTTGCGACGAGGTGAAGGAGGTGCATCCTCACATCTTCATTTGCAGGCTCCAGCGGCAGCCAGGTTTTCCATTCATCTGATGCCGCCAGCTTGCGCCATAACGTATTGACGAGTTCGATGCCGATGGTGATGTGGCCGAGCAGTTCGCCCGCCTCGCTGTAGGGCATGGTGAAGCTGTCGGCGGGCATCCCATTTTCCCAAATCTTTCCCGCGTCGTGAAAAAGAACGCCGGTCACCATGAGATCACGATTGAGCGTGGGATAAGCCGAGGCGATCGCAACCGCCGAACGCATCATCTGCGCGACATGCTCCACGAGTCCTCCTCGCCGGGCGTGGTGATTGTTCCGGGCAGCCGCTGCGCGACGGTAGCGGTCGCCGTATTCCGCGAGAAAAATGCGGCAGAGAGCGAGCAGTCGAGGGTCGGCGATGGCGCTGACTGCGAGCTCGATATACGCGAAATCAGCCGCTTGTTTTTCACGAATCTCGGGCGAGCCGGAGAGCAGCGCATCGCGCTCTTCAGGGCGCAAGTCCCGCAATCGCCACGCTGGCGATTCCATGCCGAACTTGCTCATCGCGAATTCCCCCGAGAGCTCGACAAATGCACCGGCGGAGGCGCGCTCGCAGTAGCTGAAGCCAGGACTATCATTCCACGCCTTCAGCGTGCAGCGGCTCTCGCCATCGGAAAAAGTCACCTCAAAATACGGCTTCCCGTTCGCGGCGTCCTTGCGCGTGATGGCTTCCACTTGAGCATGAACCTGAGCCTCCACGCGGCCATCGCCGGCTGCGCGCTTTAGTTGGGTGATTGTGAGAAGATCCATCATCGTGAGACTTTGATAAATGGCTCAACGCCCGAGGGCCACGGGAATTTTCCACGAAAGCAATGACTTGCCGAAAATGGGCACTGCGACGACTTTTAGAATTCCAATTCGGGAATCGTGGGGAGCAGCTTGCTTTCGACCTGTTCGCAAAACTCGCGTAGTCCAGTTTGCTCGCCACGTTCCCGAAGCGTCCGCAACGGTGGCCGCTCCCAGCATTCATCTTCGCGGACTCGATCATGGTCGGTGAGAAAACGTAGCACTCGCTTTGGATTGCGGGATTCTCCTTCATTCATTGCTCGCAAGCGGTGCGCCTCCGTTGTCGGGTCGAAGTGCAATTCTGCTTTCGCGGCGGCTAAACGGTTTTCTTCGGTCTTATTCTTTGGGAGGAAGCCGTGTAGCAGCCATGCTTCTTTGCTCGGGTCTGGCCGAGCGAAAAGCATCACAAAATCGCGACTTCCGGCGTTGCTCGCATCGTCGGCGCTGAGCTTTCGCTCCTGAGCTTGCGCATCCATGTCGCGGATGATCAACAGTCCGCGAATGTCGGGGTGCTTCGATGTAGCTTCGACACAGAGTTGTATGGCGATTCGCACCATTGCGTAATCATATCCTCCACTTTCCCCGTCGGGCCTGCGGGCAAATCGACGCGGGTTTTGACGCGCTCTTTCCTTGTAGCGATGTAAGTCGAAGAACGTCTCGCCATCATCAAGGCCGATCCACGATCGGCAGCGAGCAAGATCCGGCGACGCAACGCTTTCCCGCTCGTCCCAACCGCCGGGCGAGTGAGCGAGCAAAATCCGGTCTGCGATTCCGCAGACCGCGCGTTGGTCCGAAAGGGACTCGGCAAATACGACGATCTCCGTCATGACCCGTTATTTCGCAGCTTGTTCGGTTACCCACTCTTCGCCTTCCGAGCTCCAAAACTCTCCTGTCGAAAGAACCTTGAGCGCGCGTTCTGCGTTCGGGTGCTCCGAGAGCTTGCGTGCGCGCGCTCCAGTCTCCGGCGTGGCGTGAAGCAGCCATACTTCTTCCGGCGACATCTCATCGATGATAAATGGCGAATGTGTGGAGAGAATGATCTGCAAATCCTCCCGCTGTTTTTGCAAAGTGCGCAGTTGCGTAATCAAGTCGTGCTGCGCTTTTGCGTGCAGTCCTTGCTCGATGTCGTCGAGCAGCAAAACAGTCGGCCCATCCTGCGCGAAAACGCGGGTGAGAATCGCGAGTGCCATCATCGTGCCTTCGCTCATTGCCTGCATGGGCAGACGGCCGGATACCGTGTCGAAAAGCAGTTCGTCTCCCGCGACGTTTCGCTCTTCATCGAAGGGCACTTCTTTCCGGTTCACCAAGATCATTCTCTTCTCCTTAATGGTGATTTCGCTCCTTCGCGTCAGGATGCGCTTAACAGACGGTATTACGCTGCGGAACGCATCAAGCATCGCATCAAAGCGATCTGGATCGCTGCCCAGCATGTTCGCGACGACGGAAGCTAGATTTTCTCCGTTTGCTGCCATCTGCGGAGGAGCAATTGTAGTGTAAGAGGGCCCAGAAATTACCGTGCCTGCCGGCTTGAAGTAATGGATGTTTTTTCCTGCCTCGCACAGATATGGAGGAAGTGTAGTGCCGTAACCGATTGTAGGTTTTCTCTCGTCCGAAGGGGGGGGCGACGAATCAAGCATCCCGAAAATGGCTTCGAATTGTTTTTCCGCATTCGCGGGCGCGACAACGGTATCAAACTTCGGGAAAGGGAACCATTTCAGGTCGGCAGGGCCTAAATTTCCGTGCCGCCATTCGTAAGTTGGCGTGCAGACGCACCCTGCCCCATTCGCATCACTAGCAGGATCAAGCCGTGTAGTTAGTGTAGCCCCGCCTATAACGAGTAAGTCCGCAGCCCTGAAAATCGCGCTTTGTCCAACGGAAACGACGGCTTGTCGACTGCCAGAGCGAAGATACCAGCTCGGCCACGTTCGAGCTGACGGTTTGAGCAGGTCATCGGGAACGGGCAGCGGGAATTGCGCATCCCGATACGCCAACAGCGCACGAAACACGGTCGATTTCCCCGCGCCATTCTGCCCGACGAGCGCATTGAATCGTCCGAAAGCCATCCGCGTATCGCGGTGGTTTCCGAAGTTCAGAAGATGGACGCCGTTTATCATCGCTGCCAAATAATCGAAGTCGCGCGCCAAGCCAAAGCATTTTGCCGTTGCCAGCGACCTTTGACCGTTCCGGTTGTGGGCCGCGCGGCTACAGGACTGATCCTCGCCGATCCTCGCCGAGGGCTCGGGAGTGCGGTGAGAATCACCGCTTTTGGGCGCGGCAATTACGATGATGCCACTGCGCACCATCATTTTCAGAAATGAGTTTGTCGCAGATTCGATGCTGCTCAAAGCGGCGATTCTCGCAGCACTCCAGAGCCTTCGGCGTTATTCGGCCGCACGGTCTCCGCCCTGCGCGGTGTTTCTATTCGCCACGGTTGCGGCGGCGGTGATTCAGCGTTACTAGATCAGCCATCACCATTCGTATGAAACTCCGTCTTCTCCTCAGTCTTTTCGCGTCATCGCTTTTTGCGGCAGATTCTATTTCCGTCTTCAATCCAAGCTTCCAAGCCGACAACTTCCCCGCTTTCCCCGGCTATCGCGGCGGCTCGAATCCGGCGTTTATTACCGGCTGGACCGGCGGCGGGATCAATGGGACCGACATCGGAGCGGGGACGCCTTTCGCGAGCAACGGTGCGATCCCCGACGGGACACGCGTCGCATTTATCCAAGGAGCGGATGCGCTAACCCAGAACCTGACGGGCTTCGAGGTGGGGCAAAAATACTGGGTGCAAGTGTGGCTGAATGCCCGCGATTGTTGCGGTGATGTGCCGCGCGTGAATGTGTCGCTCGCCGGACAGACGCTGCTGGCCCCGACGCCGATTCTGCCTGTGGGCGGTGCTTCGCCGTATGTCATGGCGAATTTCTCGTGGACGGCGACGGCGACGAGCGGCGTGCTGAGCATCGGCTCGGCGCCGAATGCGGGCGGCGATGCTTCGGCGGTGTTCGATGCGGTAGCGGTGATCAAGCGCGGGGCGGACGAAATTTTCATCGCCAATCCGAGCTTTGAAGCGAGCGGCGTGGGCATCGCGTTTCCCGGCTACTATACAAACATCGCGGGCTGGGAAGCCTTTGGCAGCGGGCAAAGCGGGCTGAATACGAGCGGCGGGCCGTTTCACGATAATGGTGTGATGCCCGATGGCGCAAACGTGCTTTTTCTTCAGCAGGCGCGCGGCGTGAGGCAGTCGCTCGCGGGGCTCGGGGCGGGTGGGACTTACCGGCTTTCGCTGCGGTATAATTCGCGCGCGGCGAGCGCTGCGCCGACGTTTCGCGTGAGGGTGGATGGGCAGACTGCGTTTAATGGAACGGTCGCTCCGGTCGGCGCGGGGCAGCCGTATCGCACGCTGACTTTTGATTTCACGGCGAGTGCCGAGACTGCGGCGGTGGTGTTGGAAAACATGGCGGCAAATGGCGACGATACGGTGCTGGTGGATGCGATTTCGCTCATCACGATCGCGCCGCCCGCGACGACGACGCTGGCTCTGCCGCAACCGGGCGCGCCGGGCTCGGCGGGCGGTGTGGCGACGTTTAATGAAATCCACTACAACCCGGCGACGCTCGGCGCGCCGGATTGGGTGGAGATTGTAAATCAGTTCGGCACGCGGCTGGATCTCGGCGGCTGGAAGATCACGGGCGGCATCGATTTTACTTTCCCCGATGGCACGACGCTGGAGCCGGGCGCGTTCATCGTCGTGTCGAGCATCGCTGGAAATCCCGGCGGCGCGCTGGGGCCGTTCATCGGCAGTCTCGATGGCGCGGGCGACACGGTCCGGCTGCGCACGAAGCAAGGCTGGCTGGTGGATGAAGTGAAGTATGGCGTGACGGGCGATTGGCCGACTTCGCCGGACGGCACGGGTCCGACGCTTGCAAAACGCGGCGCGACTTTGGCGAGCGACACGGCGGCGAGTTGGGTCGCGAGCACGGCAGCGGGCGGCACTCCGGGCGCGGCGAATTTCTCCACACAACCGGTGCTCGCGAGTCCGCCGGCGCATGTCGCTGGGAGTGTGGTCATCAACGAAATTTTCTATCACGCGCACCCGACTTTCGCGGACCCGAATAACGCGGTGGCGTATTTGGAAAACGCTGCGGAGTGGGTGGAACTGCACAACCGCACCGGCGCTGCGGTGGACATCTCGGGATGGAAACTCGATGACGCGATTGCGTTCACATTTCCTGCGGCGACGACGATTCCGGCGGGCGGATTTCTCGTGGTGAATAGCGGGCAATTTTCCGGCTCGCTCGCAAATGCGGGCGATTCTATCAAGCTCCGCGACACGCTCGGCGCGCAGGTTGACAAAGTGCGGTATCGCGACGGCGGGCGCTGGTCGCCTTACGCGGACGGCGGCGGGACTTCGCTGGAACTCATCGACCCGGACGCCGACAACACGCAGCCGGAGTCGTGGGCGGCGAGCGATGAAAGCGCGAAGCTCGGCTGGCAGACTTACACTTACACGGCGCTCGGAGCAGAGCCGCCGGGCTCGAACAATCCTTCGAATTGGAACGAATTTCTCATCGGTCTGTTGAACGGCGGGGAGTTTCTCATCGACGACATCAGCGTGCGCAAAGACCCGGCTGGCGCGAATACGGAGGTGATTCAAAACGGGACTTTCGAGACCGACGCGCTCGGCTCGCAACCGCTGAAATGGCGCTGTCTCGGGACGCACAAACTCAGCTCCGTCATCAACGATCCGAGCGGTCCCGGCAAAGTGCTGCGAGTCGTCGCGACGGATGGGCTGGAGCACACTTACAACAACTGCTCGACGACGCTCGTCGGCAATCAAGTCATCGACCCGACGAAGAATTACCGCGTGTCATTTCGTGCGAAATGGATCGCTGGTTCTCCGCAGCTCAACACGCGCTTTTATCTCAATCGCGCAGCCCGCACGACGATCATGCCGCAGCCCGCGACGGCTGGAACTCCGGGCGCGGTGAACAGCCGCCGCATTGCGAATGCGGGTCCGACTTACACCGAGTTTGTCCACTCGCCGCTCGTGCCTGCGCTCGGGCAATCGACGACTGTTTATGTGCGTCCGTTTGATCCGGACGGGCTCGGCGCGCACACGCTTTTTTACTCGGTAAATGGCGGCGCGTTTTCCTCCGTCCCAATGACGAACGGCGGCTCGGGGCGCTTCAGCGCAGCGATTCCGGGGCAGCCGATGGCCGGGATGGTCGTGCAATTTTACGTGCAAGGCGCGGATGGACTCGGCGCGATAACGACGTTCCCCGCAGCGGGCGCGGCTTCGCGGGCGCTTTATCGCGTGGGCGATGGCGGCGTTTCGGCGGTGCCGCTGGCGAATAAAATCCGGCTCATCATGCGGCCCGACGACGCTGCGGCGATGCACGCGCCGATTCATAGCGTGAGCAATTTCCGCTGGCCCGCGACGGTCATCGCGAACGACCGCGAGGTCTTCTACGGCGTGCGCATCCGCCTCCGCAGTGCGCCATACGGGCGGCAGGGAAATCGCGTCGGGTGGAATCTGGACTTTGATCCCGAGCAGCCGTTCCGTGGCACGGAGACGGACATGGTCCTCGACGGCGCGTTCAACATGCCGCGCGGCGACGGCGGTGGCTGGCTGGAGAATACGCTCGGCCCGAGCGTGAACGAGATGCTCTTTCTGCGCGTCTCGGAGAAGGCGGGATATGTGCCTTCCGAACTCGTCGATGTCGCCTATGTCGCGACGCCTTTTTACGAGAGCCGCCGTGCGCAACTGCGGCTGCGCCGCTACGGAAATACGCAGCTCGATGAGTTCACGCCGAACGGTGGAAACGGCACGCTTTTCAAAATGGAAATCGTCTATTACCCGACGAGCACCGTGGACGGAAATCCCGAGAGTTTCAAAAATCCTTACGCGCTCTGGACCGCCGTCGATACGCTCACGATGGGCGCGGACAAGGAATCGTATCGCTTCAATTACCTCATCCAAAATCACACCGCTCGCGACGACTACAGCGGGATGCTGGCGATGACTTCGGCGTTCAGTCAGCCCAATGCGAGCCTCTACGCCGCAGCATCCGCGACGCTCGATTTGGAAAGCTGGGCACGCACGCTGGCGCTCAACGCGCTCACTGGATTGGCGGACACTTATAACCAACACCTCACGCACAACATCCAGTTCCTCACCCGCCCCGATGGTCGCGTGATGCTGCTGCCGTGGGACATGGATCACGCATTTTATTTCAACACGAACTTCTCCCCGTACGGCGGCGACGCGCATCGGGTGAAAGACCTCATCGCCGACGCGCGCATGAAGCGCCGCATCGCCGCGCACTCGCTCGATTTTTGCAACACGAGCTTCTCGAATACTTACCTCGATTCGTGGGTGGACCATTACAGCGCCCTCGCTGGAAAGCCCGCGTATGCTGCGAACTTCAAGACGTGGATCGCCAATCGGCGCTCGTTCATCCTCAGCCAGCTTTACGCGGATTTTCCACCGCTCCCGTTTTCCATCACGACAAATGGCGGCGCGAATTTTTCCATCAACGCACCCACCGCGACGCTCACCGGCAATGCGTGG
>JAYTMG010000810.1:0-1117 GCA_043728745.1 Verrucomicrobiaceae bacterium | reverse complement strand
CATCCGCGCCGAGCTGGGCATTCCGGTCATTGGTTTTTTGCAAGGCGAAGACAGCTTTCTCGACGGCCTCGGCCCCACTGCGCCGGAGACGTGGAAGCTGCTCTCCGAGCGAATGCGCGATGCCTCTGCATGGATCGCGCCGAGCCGCTACTACGCGCAGCTCATGGCGCGCCGCCTTGGCTGGGCCGAGGGTGATCTGCATGTGATTCCAAACGGCGTCGCGATCCCCGAGCCGCTGCCGCGTGGCGAGGGACTGACCATCGGTTACCTCGCGCGGTTTATCCCGGCGAAGGGACTCGGCCTTCTCGTCGATGCCTTCATTTTGCTGCACAAAGAAATGCCCGATGTCCGGCTGCGCTGCGCGGGTTCGATGACCGACGGCGACGCGCGCTACGTGGAGACGCTGAAGGCCCGGCTGCGCGCCGCCGGTTGCGAGGACCGCGTGGAGTGGCTGCCCAATGTATCGCTGGAGGTGAAGCAAGAGTTTCTCGCGAGCCTCACGGTTTTTTCCGTGCCTGCGACTTACAGCGAAGCGTTCGGGATGTATGTCATCGAGACCCTCGCCGCGGGCACGCCGGTCGTGCTTCCGGCGCTTTCCGCATTTCCGGAAATTGTCGAAGCATCCGGCGGCGGCGTGATTTTTCCGCCCGGCGATAACGAGCGCACGTTCACTGAAAATCTTGCCGCAGCCCTGATGTCGTTGCTCCGCGATCCGGTCCGTGCGAGTGCGCTGGGCGATGCGGGTCGTGCCGCTGTGATCCGCGAATTTTCCATGACGCGGCTCGCGCAGCGGCTGGTGGAGATGAAGCCTTAATCCATCCTCCGAAATAAGGAGATGACAGCCAAGCCGAGCGGCGAGTGCGGGTAGGGTGTCCCGATCAATCGGGACTGCCCGCCGCGCTGCGTATCCTACGCCGTCAAGGAGGGGGGCCGTCCCGGCCCCCTGAACTCTGAAAGAGTTCCCGATAAGTTGGGAAGTTATGGGAGACGCTTCGCGCCTCAGGGGGCCGGGACGGCCCCCCATAAGCATATACCTAAGGATTGCATTCCTCTGAATTTCCTGCATTCTTGCGGGGATGCAAACGACCACGACCTTGATTGAAGACCAATGGTCGGC
>JAYTMG010000809.1:0-1792 GCA_043728745.1 Verrucomicrobiaceae bacterium | reverse complement strand
TGTCACCAGCCCGCGCCGGGTCGTGAGTGTGCTCAGCGGGAGAGTCGCAGAGAATTGGTCGATCGTGGCGGCACCGACCAAATACGGATTTTTTCCAGTACCTGCGAGCCGGAGATCGACGGTGACTTTTCCGCGCGCGAGATTCCCGCGGACAACAAACGGATCGTCGGCGCGGGTCTTCACGGAGACGTTGAAAGTCCAGTCGCGAAGCGGTGGCTGGGGGAATGAAATAACCCTCCGTTGTGTCACAATCGCTGGCACCGGCTGAGGTTTCCCGGGAAGAGCGAGTGGAAGTATTTCGATCTCCTTATTGAACCGACTTTGCACGATGTAAACCGTTCCGCTCACGTTTGCAGTGTTCAGCGGCCCGCGCACGGCCACATCGGTTTCCGCGCGAATGAGCACGGTATCATCCCGCACCAACAGCACGTCCTTGGATTTGAAAACGAGATCGAAAACGGGTTGGGAGACATCAGCAATGTTGATCCCGCCTGTTAGCGCGAAACGACCGCCGCCTGCTTCGCCGCCAAACTGTGTGATCGTGATACGATCCCCGTTGGAATCAATTCGGGCTTTGAAAGCGCTGAGCGTCGGGATCGCGGTATCGACGAATCTGACGACTTGAACATCGAGCGTGAGACTTCCCACCACCACTGGCTTTGCAAGCGAGCCTCCAATTCGCACGGAAGCGCTCGACTTGCCGGTGATCTTTCGGATGGCGGGAACAAAATCCGGAACGAAGTCGATCGGCGAGGACGGTATGTTGACTTCCGCCTTAAGTGGGATTGCCGCGAGGTCAGGGATTTTTCCTGCCAAAAGCGCATCCATATCCGTCGTCGTATTCGCGGAGAATGTGATGGGCTGAACGAGCGGCTGGCGGATGGTGCCCGTGACTTTCAAGTCTGAGCCGTCGAACGTAGCGCGGGTGTCAAATGCGGTAAGGGGAATCGTATCCACTCCCGCGACACGCATCCCTTCCCCCTTCACTACCACGACGGCATTCGGCTTCGAAATCGTGCCGGAGACATCCACGGTTGCCGAGATTTTCCCCGATGCGGAGGCGGGCTCTCCGAGCGACGCAAGCAACTTCGCGAGGTCGAGTTCTCGAGCGATAAGACTGGCACTGACGGGCTGGTCGAATGGCACCGGCTGCGGCCCCTGCGGCTGGAATGGCGCGGAGATCGAACCTGCGAGCACGTTCTGCCCATCGAGCCGAATATCGATATTCGAGACTGCGATCTGGCCGTCCTTCCAGGCCGCGCGCGCTGCGGCGCGAATGGTCTCGTTCGCGAAAAACAGCTCGCTGACTTCGGCGGAGTCGTTGCGCACAACGCCATTCACACGCGCTTCGTCGAGTTTAAGCGTCCCAAATTTCACGCCGGTTGCACCGAATTTGATCAGCGCTTCCGGCTTCCCGGACTCGCCTTTTCCATCGACGGAAAGATCCAAGCTGCCAGCGATGGCGCGCCTTTCCCCGAAGGCCGTGAGAAGCGGCTGAAATGCGGAGAGGTCGGGAATCTTGAGCGCAAGTTTTCCGGTGAACGCGTTCGGCAATTTCAAGCTGAAGCGCCCATCCGCGTTGAGGGACGCTTTGCCGGGGAGTTCCACGACGCACTTATTCGCGACGACTTCGCCATCCGCAATGCTCGCTTCGAGGTCGATGGCTCCGGCGTCTGCTTCTCCGAATTTGAGCTTTCTCCCGTGGAGGCTGACATGCCCTTTTGAGGCGCTGACTGGATGTCCCAAACTGAATGTTCCCTCGCCTTCGAGAGAGCCCGAGAGAGGCACGCCG
>JAYTMG010000808.1:0-19777 GCA_043728745.1 Verrucomicrobiaceae bacterium | reverse complement strand
TCTTCTCCACTCGCCTCCGTTCTAAATCCTTCATAATCAACGAAAACTTTCCACTTTTGATCGCACGCTCTTTTCCACTTTTGTTTGCTACACGACAGGCTTATTCAATTCACTTGCGCTTTCCTGTTGTTTTAGGCTCACGTCGTTAAAGTTATTATATCCAACACTATGCAGCCTCCGTATTCCCATCCTTCGCCACAACTCTTCTTCGAAACGATCAATGCATTTCAAAAAACGGGCGCGCTAAAAGCCGCCGTCGATCTTGGTTTGTTCACCGCGATCGGTGCGACACCCTTGACATCGGCGGAGCTCGCAGCCCGTTGCGAATGCCCGGAGCGCGGCATCCGCATATTGTGCGACTTCCTCACCATTCAGGGCTTTCTGACAAAGGACGAGACGGTCTATGTGCTCACGCCGTCATCTGCGGTCTTCCTCGACAAATCATCGCCGGCCTACTTTGGAGACGCGGTGAAATTTCTGCTCGCGCCGGGGCTCACGGAGGCGTTTAGCGATCTTGCATCGACGATTCGCAACGGACGTCTCCACACGACCGAGCACGGGACCACGGCACCGAATCATCCCGCGTGGGTGGAGTTTGCGCGGGCGATGGGGCCGATGATGGTCCCCGCGGCGCAAGGCGCTGCCGAACTCGTGCCGCTCGATCCGACGCGCGATACCCGGATTCTCGACGTCTCGGCGAGCCACGGCATCTACGGAATCGCGTTCGCGAAAAAGAATCCGCGCTCGCATCTCGTCGCGCTCGATTGGGAAGAGGTGCTTGCGATTGCTTGTGAAAACGCGGGCGCTGCAGGAATCGCCGATCGCTTTAGCAAGATCGTCGGCGACGCATTCACCGTCGGACTCGGCACGGACTACGATGTCGTGCTGGTGCCGAATTTCCTTCATCACTTCAGCGCAGCCGATTGCACGCGGTTTCTCCGCCGCGTCCGTGCTGCGCTGCGTCCCGGCGGCCATGTGGTCATCGTCGAATTCGTTCCCAACGACGACCGGGTCACTCCTCCATCCTCCGCCAGCTTCGGCATCGTCATGCTCGGCACGACTCCGGAAGGCGACGCTTATACATTCGCCGAATACACGAAAATGCTCACCGAAGCAGGCTTTCGCGACCCCACATTGCACGAACTCCCGCCGACTGCGGAGAGCGCGGTAATTGCCATTGCGTAACTCAGAGTTTACGATGGAGCATTGGCAGGAAGAACGTCGGAGACTGGAGCAGGAACTTGGCGAGCGGATCACGCTCGATGCGCTGACGGGTCCGCTCGGGCTGGCGGGGCAGGGGACTTTGAAGGACGACTCCGGTGCCGAGGCCGGCTGGCTGATTGCGCAGCGCAAAGGCGGGCACCGTCACTCCATCGACGATGTGCTGACTGCATGGTACGCGCTCCAAGTTTCGCGGCGCGTCGCCGAGCATCTCGATCTCGGCACGGGCATCGGCACCGTGGGCTTGCTCACGCTTTGGGGCATGGGAGCAGAAGCGCGGCTGACGTGCGTGGAAGCGCAGGAAATCAGCTATCGATTGCTCCAATCAAATCTCGATACGAATGGCCTCCGCGGTCGTGTGGAGTGTTCGCACGGCGACCTCCGCGAGTTGGCGCTGGCGCGGAAGTTTCCGCTCATCACCGGCAGCCCGCCTTACTTTCCACCGGGTGCCGGAGTGCTTCCGCAGGACTCGCAAAAAGCTCACGCGCGATTCGAGCTTCGTGGCGACGTGAGCGACTACGCCAAAGCGGCTGTTTCGCATCTTGCCGACAACGGATGGTTTGTCCTCTGCTTCCCCACGCCGCAAAAACAACGCGCGCTCGACGGCATCGCCGCAGCCGGGCTGAAAGTCGTGCGTTTTCGCGACGTGATTCCCCGTGAGACGCTGCCCGCACTTTTCACCGTTTTCGCGTGTCAACATGCGCGGGATTTCTCCGGCGCAACGACCATCGAACCGCCGCTGAAAGTTCGCCTCGCCAGTGGCCGACTCACCGAGGAAATGGCCGCCGTGCGCCGCGTGTTCGGCTTTGCGGATGGCGAAGCGCATGGCGGCTGGGCGGCTCCACAGATTTCGTGATTTGCCCGACGTCTCTCCGCATGATTAAAGGTGGAATCAACACGCCGACCACATCGCTGCTTCAAAATCCGGTGCGCTCAAATTCACCGGCCATTTCGCGCCCGTCGGTCATCGTGTTCTGGGAATTGGCGTCGTATCGATTGCGCGTAAAGTTGCCGTTTCATTGCCGATTTCCTCGTTCCTTCATCGCTCGCCTTGAGCGGGTAGATTGATACCGCGAAAAACTACGCTTCGACGCGGAAACGGAATGTGGCTCCCACGTTCCCAGTAATCAGTTCAGCGGCCAGGGCGGTAAAGCGACCGTCTGCCTTGCCATCGCGCATGTGAACCCCTAATTCGTCCGTTCCTTCGACAATCCACAAAATGGCGATCACCGACTACCAGGCGAAATATCTCGCTTACGAGCTTACGAAGCGCTGCCCGTCGGACAGCGTGGAAAAGCTCGCGAGTGCGGTCGCGGGGGCTCAGGTGGATTTGAATCCTCACCAAGTGGACGCGGCGCTTTTCGCGTTCCGTTCGCCACTTTCAAAAGGGGCGATTCTCGCAGATGAAGTCGGCTTGGGGAAAACCATTGAGGCGGGGCTGGTCATCTCGCAGAAATGGGCGGAAAGGAAGCGGCGGATTCTCATCATCACGCCGTCGAACCTCCGCAAGCAGTGGCACCAGGAAATGGCCGAGAAGTTCTTTCTCCATAGCGAAATCCTTGAAACGAAGTCGTACAACGCGTGCATCAAGAAGGGCCACTTTCAGCCATTCGAGCCGGAGAAAGATTCCATCGTCATCTGCTCTTACCAGTTTGCCCGAAATAAAGCCGCCGATGTCCAGCGCACTCCTTGGGACCTCGTGGTCATTGATGAAGCCCACCGTTTGCGGAATGTTTACAAGCCGGCGAACATCATCGCGAATGTGCTCAAAATGGCGTTGCAGGAGCGGCACAAACTTCTGCTCACGGCCACGCCGCTGCAAAACTCCCTGCTGGAGTTGTTCGGTCTCGTCAGCATCATTGACGAACACACGTTTGGCGACTTGAAGAGCTTCCGCGAGCAATTCGCCAGCCTGTCTCAGGAAGAGGTCTTCCAGACTCTCAAGGCCCGGCTCAAGCCCATCTGCCATCGCACCTTGCGCCGTCAGGTCACCCAATACGTTCCGTTCACGAAGCGTTACGCCATGGTCGAGCCCTTCGACCCCAGCGAGGGCGAGGACAAGCTCTACCATCTCGTCTCCGACTATCTCCAGCGGGATAATTTGCAGGCACTCCCGCCCAGCCAACGCACCCTCATGACTTTGGTGCTGCGGAAGCTGCTCGCATCCTCCTCGTTTGCCATCGCCGGGGCGCTCACTTCCATCACCAACCGGCTAAAAGCCCAGCTCAAGGCCGAGGATTCGGCCACCTCGCTCGAAGACGAACTCGACGAAGACTACGAATC
This sequence comes from Verrucomicrobiaceae bacterium, assembly GCA_043728745.1. Classification (GTDB taxonomy): domain Bacteria; phylum Verrucomicrobiota; class Verrucomicrobiia; order Chthoniobacterales; family Chthoniobacteraceae; genus SXWH01. Next base: position 16,273 of record JAYTMG010000808.1, on the reverse strand, counting down.
CCTCGATGAAACTGCCGAGGAATGGGAAGATGATCCCGCCGAGCCGCTCAGCGCAGAGAACCGGGCTGCGATGGAGGCAGAAATCGTTGATTTGGAGGAGTTCACCCGCCTCGCGCTTTCCATAGACCACAACGCAAAAGGCAAAGCCCTTATCAAAGCCCTACAAGTCGCATTCGGAAAGGCCCGCGAGTTGGGCGCTGCCGAAAAGGCCATCATTTTCACGGAGTCCCGCAAGACGCAGAGCTACCTTCTACGTCTGCTTGCGGATACCGACTATTCCGAGGGCATCGTTCTTTTTAATGGCACGAATACGGACGACTCGTCCAAAGCGATCTATTCCCGCTGGATAGAGCGGCACCAAGGCAGCGACAAGATTACCGGCTCCCGGAGTGCCGATATGCGCAGCGCCCTTGTGGATTATTTCCGTGATGAAGGCCGCATCATGATTGCTACTGAGGCGGGCGCGGAGGGCATCAATCTTCAGTTTTGCGCTCTCGTGGTGAACTACGACCTGCCGTGGAATCCTCAGCGCATTGAGCAGCGGATTGGTCGCTGCCATCGTTACGGGCAGAAGCACGACGTGGTGGTCGTCAATTTCCTGAACCGGAAGAACGAGGCCGACCTCCGCGTGTTCCAGCTCCTCGATGAGAAGTTCCAGCTCTTTACCGGCGTATTTGGGTCCAGCGACGAAGTGCTCGGGGCCATCGAGTCCGGCGTGGACTTTGAAAAGCGAATCGCCGCCATTTACCAGACGTGCCGCAAGCCGGAGCAGATCAAATCCGCCTTCGACCAACTCCAATTGGAATTGAGCTTCGAAATCAACGAAGCCATGAGCGTCACCCGTCGAAATCTCTTGGAGAACTTCGACGATGAAGTCCGCGACAAACTCAAAATTCGCGACGACGCCTCCCGCGCTTTCCTGAACCGATTCGAGCGCCAGCTCATCGACCTCACCCGGCACGAGTTGCGAGGACATGCCGAGTTCCCGTCGGATTCGGCCTTCATCCTTCACACCTCGCCGTTCGTCGGAGACATTCCCTTGGGCCGCTACGAGCTACCGCGCCGCAGCGGTGAAGCCCATCTCTACCGGCTGGGCCATCCGCTCGCCGAGAGAATCATTGATCAGGCCAAAAGCCGCGAACTGCCCCTCGCTGAAGTCGAGTTCCGCTACACCGATCACGGGAGCAAGATCAGCATTTTGGAAAGCCTGCGCGGTCAGTCCGGCTGGCTCACCGTCTCCATCTTCACCGTCGAGTCCATGGATCAAGCCGAGGATCACCTCATCTTTGCCGCATGTTCAGATAGCGAGTCGGTCCTCACCGAGGACCAAGCCCGCCGTCTCCTCACGCTTCCCGCGTCCGTCCGTGCCGATGGCATCTTTCCGTCGCTCTGCCCAGCCGTGCTATCTGACGCCGCGCAGTCCAGCCAATCCGACATCAAGCGCCGTATCTCTGAGCGCAACGCCCGTTTCTACGAAGTCGAAGCCGAGAAACTCGACGGCTGGGCCGATGACCTCAAAGTCGGCTTGGAGCGCGAAATCAAAGAGCTGGACCGCCTCATCAAAGAAACCCGCCGCGCTGCCGCCACCGCCATCACCTTGGAAGAAAAACTCGCCAGCCAAAAGCAGATCAAAGCCATCGAAGGCCAGCGCAACGACAAGCGCCGCTCGCTCTTTGAAGCGCAGGACGCCATAGACACACAACGCGAGCAACTCATCGGGAAAATCGAGGGCAAGCTCGCGCAGAACGCTGGCGTCGCCGCACTATTTACTATTCGGTGGTCTTTGGTGTGACTTCCCGTAATAAAAACTGGTCGCGTGTATTGATCTCCGCCGACTGATTCTTCGTATGATTAAAAAACTCACTCTCAAAAACTTCAAAGGCGTCGAAAGCCAGACTTACGAGTTTTCTGAGTTTGATCTTCTCGTCGGGGCCAATAACTCGGGCAAAAGCACGGTTCTCCAAGCCATCGCGATTTGGGGGTTCTGCGTTGAAGTTTTCCGTCAGTCCGACCGTTCAGGGGTGACGGGGACGCGCGTGCTCCTTCCCAATTTCACGGCCCTCCCGCTTCCAGAATTCAATCTACTCTGGCACGAACGAACCGAGCGCAAGGGCATCAAAAGCAAGAAAGACGGGAAACAAGTCAACGCAACCGCCCGAATCGAAATCGAAATCGCGCTGGAGTGGAAAGACCGCAACGAAATCACGCGCAAATTCGCCGTGAACCTTCGCTACGAGACGCCGCAATCCGTCTATGCGATCCCGAAACCGGGCTGGGAAGCATTCCGTGAGTTGGAGAATGCGGACCAGCTTCTCAAAGTCGTCTATGTCCCCCCTTTCTCGGGGCTGGAGACGACTGAAAAGTGGCAGGATACCGGAGTCATTCAGGAGGAAGTCGGCAAGGCGCAGCCCGGTCGCGTGCTGCGCAATTTGCTGCTCCGCGTCTGGAAGCGGCAGGAGACGAATGGGGAAAAAACCATCCAGTCCCACCCGGTCAACCATACCGACTGGGCCGAACTCACGATGATTGTGGAGCGTTGGTTCAAGGTTGCGCTCTCGGAGCCTCAATACCGCGAAGGAGCCACCCGGATCATATGCGAATACAAACAGGCAACCCGGCATCTTGCGGGTGCCGCTCCCAGCAAACGCGGGCGAAAATCCACGCCTTCAAAAAAATACGACCTCATCAGTGGCGGCAGCGGGTTTCAGCAGACGCTCATTCTTCTGGCCTTCTTCTACGGGTTCCACCCCGATGTCATCCTCATGGATGAGCCCGACGCGCATCTACACGTTTCACTCCAGCGGGAGGTGCTCGATTACTTTCAGAAAATGGCCCGCGAAAGACGGGTGCAGTTCATCGTCGCCACTCATTCACGCGACTTCATCAATCAAGTCGCCCCTCATCAGGTTCTTTCGCTCCGCGAAGGTGGGCCTACGCGACTCCACCTCAACTACGAAGTCCACGACGCGCTCGACCAACTGGGAGCCCTCGACAACACCCAGCTCGGCGTCCTCTCCGCTTATCGGCGCTTACTTCTTGTGGAAAATGAGACCGACTGGCGGCTGCTTTCCATCTTCCTGGACACCGTCCTCGGCGCGGATGCCAGCGGCCAACTCAAGCGCCGCCTCGCCGTCTGCTACAATCACGGCAGCGTCTGGAAGGCGGACGTGGAAAAGCTCCGCGAACAGCTCCAGAAAATGCTCAAACTCCAAGGCGAAACGCTGCGAGTCTTTGCAATCTCTGACCGCGACTATTACCCCGAGCGCGAAGCCGCCATCAAAGCCAAGACCAAAGACCACGTCACCTTCGTCATGTGGGAGCGGACGGAAATCGAAAACTACCTTCTCGTGCCGGACGCTACCGTTCGGCTGCTCGGGCAGAATGCACTCGCCCTTCAGGAGCCTGCGCTCCGGGCTGAATTCCAGCGACTGCTCCATGCGCAAGAGGGGAAAAACAATGCTCAGGACCAAGCCGTCAAAACCCACGAAGAATTCTCCAGAAAAGAGCAAAAGGGCTGGGACTCTTCCACTTGGTCCAAGAAGTCACGGGCGATGATTGACGGTGGCTGGGGTGACGGCACGGCGTTTAGTGATGCCAAGGAGTTCGTGCTACCGGGCATCAAGCGCTGGCTGAAAACTGCAAAGCTCAGCGAGTTTGCCGACCAAAAGCTGGCAGAGGAAATCAAGCGCGACGAACTCCCGGATGAAATGATCCAAGTCTGCGAACGCCTCGCTCAGTTTGTAGGAGTAACAGTCACACCCCTCGAATGAGCACAAAGAAGCAAAAACTGGAACTGACTTGGATTGGGCATACGTCCAATCGCTCCACGTTTTTCACTCTCCGCTGGAGTCTCGCCTGACAAGCGTTCACACTCCGCTCGCCATGAATGCACTCCGGATGATGCCGCTCTGGATGCCAAGGCCACCAAACCAAAAACTGCCGCCACTCACCAACCATGAAACTACGAATCGAGAATCTCGGCATTCTTCACCATGCCGACCTTGAGCTTGGCGACCTCACCATCGTGTGCGGGAAGAACAATACCGGGAAGACCTACGCCACTTACGCGCTCTATGGGCTCGTCAAGTCGTGGCGGCGTTTGGTTACGCACCTCATCCCAGAACAGAACCGGCGTGAACTCTCGGAGACAGGCTCCACGACCCTCAATCTCGAAGAGGCAATCGGCAAAAAATGGCCTCACCACATGACATCCATCGCGAAGCGTTTCCAAGGCACGCTTCCCATCGTTCTCGCTGCGGATGCGGAGCGTTTTGTGGACACAAAAATCCACATCACAATCCCCGAGCCGAATGATATTCTCGGTTTGGCGTTTGGTGGGGTCAAAAATAGCGCCGGTGCCAGCGAGGGGGCGTTGCTCAGTTATAAAAAGACGGCGGGCTCGCCCATGCTTTCCTTCACCGTCTTGAAGAAAACGCTCCTTTCTCTGCCCATCGAGGCCGTTGATGTCTTGGCAAACGAAGTCCTTCAAGACGCGTTCTTCGCCGCTGCATTCCCCGAGGTCTTCATGGCATCCACCGAGCGCACGGGAGCGGCAATTTTTCAGGGTGAGCTTAATTTTTCCCGCACCCGGATGCTTGAGGCCATTGCCAACTCCATTGACGGAAACCGCAAGGTGAACGCTCAGGACGTATTCCCCGCTATCTTCGACGAATTTGACCCCCGCTACGCCTACCCGGTGCGAGACAACGTCACTTTCATCAACCAACTTGGCTCCCTTTCCTCGCAAAAGAGCCCGCTGACTACCGAACACCCCGATATTCTCGAAGACTTTCAGGACATTCTTGGCGGCGAATACAAAGTCTCCCGCAACGTCGTCTATTTCGTCCCGAAGAAGGCAAAGACAAAGCTCACCCTTGGCGAAAGTTCCAGCGCCGTTCGCAGCTTGCTCGATATCGGGTTTTACCTCCAGCATCAGGCTAAAAAGGGCGACTTGTTCATGATAGATGAACCCGAGCTGAATCTCCATCCCGAGAACCAGCGCCGAGTCGCCCGGCTGCTCGCCCGACTTGTGAATCTTGGCGTCAAAGTCTTCATCACCACCCATAGCGATTACATCGCCAAGGAGTTTAATACACTCACTCTCCTTGGTGGCGGCAAAGAGCCCGATTTCGCAAAGCAGTTTGGCTATCGCCAAGATGAAGCGTTGGACGGTGCAAAAGTCCGCCTCTTCGTCGCCCAGCCCACCAAGGCAAAAAAGACGGGCGATTCCTCCCGAAGCTCAACCGTGAATGCCATTACACTCGTTCCGCCTCTGCCAGACGGTGGATTCGACTGGCCGACTTTCGACCCTACCATCGAAGAGCAGAGCCGCGTGCAACGCCAGATTTGGGAAGCCCTCAATTCGTAAATCCAGCGATGCCAACTCATACCGCAGAAACAGCCTTACTCGCACAGCTTTTTGACGATGAAGTGAAGTCCCCATTAGTTGCCCCTCACAATTCCGTCGTCCTCAAAGAGTCCGGCGCTCACGCAAAACTCAAAAAACTGACCATCGGGCATCTCGATGCTCATGCGCTCGTCCTTTTGCTGGAAAAAGGGCAAACCGCAGACCACCGCTATACGAAGCTCTTTGCCATGCCGCCGGGCTGGACGCACCACAAAGCCTGCGACGCGGTGATGTTCCTTCATTGGAAACAGAAGGATTACATCGTCTTTGTAGAACTGAAATCCGACACCCCGAAAGGCTGCGACCAACAGTTTGAATCTGCCGAGCAGTTCATTGATTATGCTTTTCGCACTCTGAACTGGCAAAAGAAGCATGACCGCATCAAGCGACGCCATCGCCGAGTGGTATTCAACACCTCGAAAACCGTCTGCCAGACGCTCAATAAGCTCCCGGTAAATCCGCGCAACGCCACCGCTCACGACATCGTATTTGTCCAAGTTCAAAATAACGGCGTCGTCTCCCCGGCAGACTTTTGTTAGCCATGTCCACCAAGAAGCAAAAACTCGAACTCACTTGGATTGGCAAAGAGCACCGGCCGAGGCTGGAGCCGCGCATTTTGCTGGAGGAGGTGGACAAGTCGCATCATGCGGCGCACCGGGTAACGGACCGGGACCTCTTCGACAACCGCCTCATCCACGGGGACAACCTCCTCGCCCTCAAGGCCCTGGAGCAGGACTTCGCCGGGAAGGTGAAGTGCATCTTCATTGATCCCCCTTACAACACCGGCAGCGCCTTCGAGCACTACGATGATGGGGTGGAGCATTCGATTTGGTTGTCGCTGATGCGGGAGAGACTGGAACTTCTCAAACGCCTCTTGTCCTCTGATGGTTCAATTTGGATTACGATTGATGACAATGAAGCACACTACCTAAAAGTTCTCTGCGATGAAGTCTTCGGTAGATCGAATTTCATCGCGAATCTTATTTGGGAAAAGAGAACGTCTCGCGAAAATCGACGCTCATTTTCATTCAATCACGATCACATCTTGCTCTACGGTCGATCAAAGCCTGATTTTGAACGCATTCGTAACCCTCTAGGCTTAAATGCAGAAGTATTGGCCCGCTATAAGAACCCAGACAATGACGAGCGTGGGCCTTGGCAGTCTGTTTCGGTCAACGCTCAGGCTGGCCACGCGACTCCGAGCCAGTTCTACACGCTGACGTTGCCATCAGGCAGAAAAATTGACCCGCCCAAGGGAAGATGCTGGCTCTATACTGCACAGAAAATGGAGAAGGAAATTGCGGCCAATAACATTTGGTTTGGTGCCGATGGTGACAATGCTCCTCGGGCAAAAAAATTTCTGCAAGATAACGAAGATAAGGGTTTAACTCCCGAGACAATTTGGCCGGCGGCTGAAGCAGGCACCAATGATGATGCAAAGAAGGCGCTGCTCCTTCTTTTGGAACATGTGCCGGTTTTTGATAACCCTAAGCCTGAACGCTTACTCCAGCGAATCCTCCACATCGCCACCAACCCCGGCGACCTCGTGCTCGACTCCTTCCTCGGCTCCGGCACGACGGCGGCGGTGGCGCACAAGATGGGGCGGCGGTGGATCGGGATCGAGCTGGGGGAGCACTGTCACACGCATTGCCTGCCTCGCCTGAAGAAAGTGGTGGATGGCGCGGACCCCGGCGGCATCACCGAGGCGGTGGGCTGGAAAGGCGGCGGCGGGTTCCGCTACTACCGGCTCGCGCCGTCGTTGCTGGAAAAGGACAAGTGGGGCCAGTGGGTCATCAGCAAGGAATTCAACGCCGCAATGCTCGCCGAGGCCGCGTGCAAGCTGGAGGGCTTCACCTACGCGCCGAGCGACACGCTCTATTGGCAGCACGGCCATTCCACCGAGCGCGATTTCATCTACGTGACCACGCAGCACCTGAGCGCGGACCAGCTCGCGCAGTTGAGCGACGAGGTGGGGCCGGAGCGCACGTTGCTCGTGCTCTGCGCCGCCTTCCGCGTCTCCAAAAGCGGCACGGAGCGCTATCCGAACCTGACCGTGAAGAAGATTCCCAAGCAGGTGCTCTCCCGCTGCGAGTGGGGCCACGACGATTACAGCCTCAAGGTGGAAAACCTGCCGAAAGCGCCGCCGAAGCCGGGGCAGATGGGGCTCTTTGACGACGGAGGAGTTGTATGAGCGGCCCCGATGAATCGCCAAACAAGGTCGTCATCTACCAATCCGGGGATGGCTCGGTGAAGTTGGAGTGCCGTTTCGAGAACGAGACGCTGTGGCTTTCGCTCAATGAACTGGCCGAGCTGTTTGGGCGGGATAAATCGGTCATTTCGAAACACTTGAAGAACATCTTCGACGATGGCGAACTGGCGAGGGAGGCAGTTGTTGCAAATTATGCAACAACTGCCGACGACGGGAAAACCTACGCGGTGGACTACTACCGGCTGGAGGCAATCTTTGCCGTGGGCTACCGGGTGCGCTCGCCGCGCGGTATTCAGTTTCGCCAATGGGCGACTGCCCTGCTGAAAGAATATGCGGTGAAGGGTTACGCGATGGACGACGAGCGGCTGAAGCAACCCGGCTCCAGCGTGTATTTTGAACGACTGTTGGCCCGCATTCGGGACATCCGTTCATCGGAGAAGGTGTTTTGGCGGAAAATCTGCGACATTTTCGCCACCAGCATCGACTACGACGGCAAGGCTGAGACAAGCCTCGCCTTCTTTGCCCATGTGCAAAACAAAATGCACTGGGCCACACACGGACAGACTGCGGCGGAAGTCATCCATGCCCGCGCCAATGCCAGCCTTCCTCATATGGGCGTGCAGCATTTTTCCGGCAGTGAACCCACACGGGCCGAGATCGGCGTGGCCAAGAATTTCCTGTCCGCCCCGGAACTGGAGACGCTGAACGGAATCGTCATGGCGTATCTCGAGTTCGCTGAAATGCAGGCTCGGCAGGGCCGCCTGATGAAAATGAAAGACTGGTCGGCTAAACTGGATGATTTCCTCAAACTGGCTGACCACGAACTGCTAACGCACGCAGGGAAAATCTCGGCGGAGCAAGCCAAGGAAAAAGCATCAATCGAGTATGACCGCTACCGGCGGATTATCGACGTGCAGCGGACCGAGGTGGACCAAGACTTCGAGGAAGCAGTGAAGAAATTGCCGAAGAAAGGAGGGCCAAAAGTATGAACCGCCACGTCAACGCCATCGCCGGTCGCCTGAGCCTCCGGCAACCGCAGCGCCGCTCGCTGGAAATCCTCGACCGCATCACGGAAATCGTCCCGCCCCGGAAAGGCGCGGACCTCGCCGCCGCGTTGGAGGTGATTCGGGCCGAGTTCCCGACCGTCACCGATTTCGAGCGCGAGTTTCCGTCGCTCTGCTTCGCGCTCGCCACCGGCGTCGGCAAGACGCGGCTCATGGGAGCCTTCATCAGCTACCTGCACCTCGCGCATGGCATCAACAACTTCTTCGTCATGGCCCCGAACCTCACGATCTACAAAAAGCTAATCGCCGATTTTTCGGAACGAAATAGCCCCAAGTATGTGTTCAAGGGCATCGCGGAGTTTGCTATTGATGCGCCGGAGATCATCACGGGCGACAACTACGAGGCGAAGGCGGGCACGCTGTTTGACCAGTTGCTGCGCTGCAAGGTGAACATCTTCAACATCTCGAAGATCAACTCGGAAGTCCGGGGCGGAAAGTCGCCGCGCATCAAGCGGCTATCGGAATACATCGGCGAGAGTTACTTCGAGTATCTGGCTGGCCTGCCCGACCTCGTGCTCATCATGGACGAGTCGCACCGCTACCGCGCTAGTGCCGGGGTGAGGGCGATCAATGAGTTGAAGCCGGTCATCGGCCTGGAACTCACAGCCACGCCATTCGTGGAAACGGCCAAAGGCGGCGTGCCGTTCAAAAACGTCATCCTCGACTACCCGCTCGGCAAAGCGATGGCGGATGGCTTCGTAAAGGAGCCAGCGGTCGTCACGCGCAAGAATTTCAATCCCGCAGGCATGACGGCTGACGCCATCGAGTTGATGAAACTTCAGGACGGCGTGCGGTTGCACGAGCAGGTGAAAGTCGAACTGGAAACCTACGCCCGCGAAAGCGGCAACGTGATCGTGAAGCCGTTCGTGCTCGTCATCGCACGCGACATCACGCACGCGAAGCAGTTGGTGGACTTGGTCCAGTCGGACGTGTTCTTCGAGGGCCGCTACAAGACAAAGGTCATCCAGGTGGATTCCAGCAAGTCCGGCGCGGAAGAAGACGAGATGGTGGAACGGCTCCTCAAGGTCGAGCACACCGACGAGCCGACGGAGATCGTCATCCACGTCAACATGCTCAAGGAAGGCTGGGATGTGACGAACCTCTACACCATCGTCCCGCTCCGCGCAGCGAATGCCCGCATCCTCATTGAGCAATCCATCGGGCGCGGCCTGCGGCTGCCCTACGGCAAACGCACGGGCGTCAACTCGGTGGACCGCCTGAACATCATCGCGCACGACAAGTTTCAGGAGATCGTGGATGAAGCGAAGAAACCCGACTCGGCGATCCGCTTGCAGCAGGTGATTCTGGAGCCGGAACAGTTGGGAGAGAAAACGGTGACGGTCGTCTCGCAGTCGCAACTGGCGAGCAAGCTGGGATTGCAACCGGAGCAGACCACCACCAGCACGCTGGTGCCGAAGGCGGCCGAGCCGCCCATGTTCACCACACCGGAAGACCAGAAGGTCGCGCAGATTGCGTATCAGGTGATCCGCAAGATGGAGAACCAGCCGCAGCTCCTGCCGAGCGTTTCCTACCTGACGAATACGGATATACAATCGGTGGTAATGCGGGACGTCATCGCCCAGTATCGCCCATCACAGTTGGAGTTGGAAGGTGTCACCGCCCAGCCGGATATCGCGGCCATTGTCGCGAAGACCACGGAAATGGTGATTCAGCAGACCATTGATATACCTCGCATCCTAGTTGTGCCGACGGGCACGGTGCAGTCAGGATTCAACGGCTTCACTCTCACGTTTAAGGCGGATTCGCTCAATTTCCCGCCTGTGGACGAGGAGCTTTGGGCCAAGCATCTACGGACAGATCAGGTGGATGTCATCGCGATGGGGAAAGGTAGCCTCGTCGAAGAGCGGTTGGAGGACTACGTCGTGAGCGGCCTCGTTGATTTCGACGATGTTTCCTACGACGCCCACTCGGAGCTGCTTTACGATCTGGCGGGACAGGTCGTAATGCACTTGAAGAAATACCCACGCGACGATGAAGAAACACGCAAAGTGCTCACTTGCTACCAACGCATCATTGCCAACTTCGTCCACGTCCAGATGCAGGACCATTACTGGGAAAAGGCGACGGGCTACGAGGTGAAGATCAGCAAGGGTTTCTCCGAATTGAAGCCCAGCGCCTACACCGCGTCAGCATCGGAACCAGTCCTCGATTACCGGAAGCCGCCAGCCGACAAAAGCAACATGGCGAAATACCTCTTCGGCGGGTTCAAGCGGTGTCTTTATCCGGTGCAGAAGTTTCAGGCTGACGGCGAGCGCAAGCTGTCTGTCATTTTGGAGCGAGAGGCGACGAAGTGGTTCAAGCCCGCAAAAGGCCAGTTCCAGATTTACTACAAGTCCGGCGCCGACCACCCCGAATACCAGCCCGACTTCGTAGCCGAGACGGATTCATTCATCTACATGCTGGAGCCGAAAAGCCGGGCCGAGTTGACCGCCGACGCGGTAATCGCCAAGCGCGATGTCGCAGTGAAGTGGTGCAAGCAGGCAAGCGATCACGCCAAGACCTACCAAGGCAAGCCGTGGAAGTATCTGCTCATCCCGCACGACGTGATCGCGGAGAACATCACGCTCGCGCACCTCGCTGCTCAATTTGAGGTAAAATGATTTCGGATTATGCTCACGGATGGGATTGATTCGGACCTTCGCCCCCATGCTGGCAGTCGTTCTCACGCCAACGATGAACCTAGAAGCGGCGTTTGGATATCCACGGAATTACAAGGAGCCGCTAGGCAGCAAATACATTCCGAGAATTGGACTTTTCACCCTATGGGGCGGCGGTGTTCGTTTCACAAGTGCCTCCTTCCGTAGCCTTCAGTGCTGGATATCCCACTGCGGTTTTGAATTTATTGAAACATGACTCGACTTCTTCTCGCCGCATTCTTGCTCACTCTCGCGCATGTAGCGTGCGCTGCCGACCCGACTCCGCCGACAAAAGCTCTTCCACTGCCGGGCACCGTATTTCCCGTTGAGGGGCGCACCGCATTTCTGATTGCGGGAAAAGCGGACGCCGCTGCGAAAAATAAGCCGTGGGTGTGGTACGCGCCGACGTTGCCGAACTTGCCGGACAAGGAAGAGCAGTGGATGTTTGAGCAGTTTCGGGATGCGGGAATCGCGGTTGCGGGAATCGACGTCGGCGAATCGTACGGAAGCCCGGCGGGGCAGAAGCTTTTCACCGCACTCTACACGGAACTGACCGGTGCACGCGGCTATTCCAAAAAGCCGGTGCTCCTCGGGCGCAGTCGCGGCGGGCTCATGACTCTCGCGTGGGCTGAGTCGAATCCCGACAAGGTTGGCGCATTCGCCGGCATCTATCCGGTTTGCAATATCGCGAGTTATCCCGGCCTTGAAAAAGCGGCGGGCGCGTACGCACTGAACGCAGATGAACTCAAGACGCGGCTTGCGGAGTTTAATCCCGTGGACCGTCTTGCGTTGCTCGCAAAGGCGCGCGTGCCGCTCTTTTTCATCCACGGCGATGTCGATAAAGTGGTGCCGCTGGAGGCGAATTCCGGTCTGGTGAGTGAGCGCTACAAAGCACTTGGCGGCTCAGAGCAACTGATCGTTCCGCAGGGCCAGGGACACAACATGTGGACGGGATTTTTCCAGTGCGCGGAGTTGGTCGCGTTTGTGAAGGCTCATGCGGGTTAGCGTTCGGGACCGGGGCCGCTATAGAATATGCCCCATCTTGAGTCGCTTCGTCTCAAGGTATTTTGCGTTGTGTTTGTTGGGCGTGGATTTGATCGGGACGACTTCGACGATCTTCAGTCCGTAGCCTTCGAGGCCCACGACTTTTTTCGGGTTGTTCGTGAGGAAGCGCATTTTGCGCACGCCGATGTCGTGGAGAATTTGTGCGCCAACTCCGTAGTCGCGCAGCTCGGCGGGGAAGCCGAGTTTGATGTTGGCCTCGACGGTATCGAGCCCTTCTTCCTGGAGCTTGTAGGCATGGATCTTCGCGGGCAGTCCGATGCCGCGTCCTTCGTGCTGGCGCATGTAAAGGAGGACGCCGGTGCCTTCGCTCTCGATCTGTTCGAGCGCAGCGTGGAGCTGGTTTCCGCAGTCGCACCGCATGGAGCCGAAGATGTCGCCGGTGAGGCATTCGCTGTGGACGCGGACGAGTGTGCCTTTGCGCGGAGAAATGATCCCTTTCACCAGCGCGATGTGGTGCGCGCCGTCGGCGAGGGAGCGATAGAGGTAGAGGTCGAATTCACCGAAGTCCGTTGGCATCTTCACGACTTGCTCGCGGACGATGAGCCGCTCGCTCCGGCGGCGGTAGGCGATGAGCGCCTCGATGCTGCATATCCGCAGTTTGTGCTTTTTTGCAAACGTGGCGAGCTGCGGCAGGCGCGCCATGGTGCCGTCGGCATTCATGATTTCGCAGATGACTGCGGCGGGCTGGAGTCCGGCCATCCGGGCGAGATCCACGCTGGCCTCGGTATGCCCGGCGCGCCGGAGCACACCGCCGTGTTTTGCGCGGAGCGGGAACATGTGGCCGGGCTGGACGAGGTCGCCGGGCTTCGAGTTCGGGTCGGCGAGGACGCGAATCGTGCGGGCGCGATCGGCTGCGCTGATGCCGGTGCTCACTCCCTCGGCGGCATCGACGGCGACGGTGAAATCCGTTTTGTGCGTCTCGCGGTTCTCGCGCGCCATGCGCTCCAGGCCGAGCGCGTCGGCGCGTTCGTCGGTGATGGGCACGCAGATGAGCCCGCGTGCGTGTGTGGCCATAAAATTGACGGTCTGCGGAGTCACTTTCTCCGCGGCCATTACCAGGTCGCCTTCGTTCTCGCGGCCCTCGTCGTCGGTGACGATGACCATGCGGCCTGCACGGAGATCGGCGAGGACGTCTTCGATGGAATCAAACTTTGGCGCTTTCGGCATGAATGATTGGTAGCGAGGGGAAGGGGAGTGGGAACAGAAAATTGATCATTCATCGCAAAACCGCGCCCGTCATTGCTCAAGCGCGTGGAGCAGGGCGTGGACAAATGCGGCGTTGTCATTTTGCACGTAGTGCATGGTGCCGCCCATGCGGGAGAAGCTCTTGCAAAAGCGCAGGTAATAAGCAGCCGAGCTTTTCGGCGGCTCGCCCTGGGTCCAGTCCCAGCCGCCGCCGTCTTGCAGGTCCACGACGAAAATGCTGTGTCCGCTGACCGGCGGACGACCTTCTCCGGTGCGGATGTTGTGGACGCAACTGAGGCTTTTCTCGAACACTTGCGGAGCCATGATTGCCGAGCCGACAGCGAGCACGACGCCGCCATCGAGTTGCTCCACGCTCTCGCAGAATGTGTGAAAATCCCGCCCGGCGGCGCGGCCAATCGCGGCTCCGTGAAACATCGGATGGCAGCTCACGATGTCGTAGCCGATGCCCGGATGGATCGTAGCGGGCACGCCGAGTCGGAATGCTTGCGCGAGCAACGAAGCCTTTTTCCAGCGATGCTCGACGGCGGTTTTTCCCGCAGGAATGGCGTGCTGTTGCATGGCGACGAGAGCGTCTGCGCAAGCGGGAGCGTGGTTGTCGGGATGAGTCAGCCGGGAGCGAAGTTCCTCGGGGCTCGGAAAAGTGCAGCCGTCTTCTGCGATGAAGCGGCCCATGCTTTTGCCGTAGCCTTCGCCGATGATTCCGCCTGCAAGCAACGCGAGATGCAGGTTGCGCCCTGTCTCTTCCCATGCGCCAAAAGTGCCGTCGGCCACGTTTGCTTCCACGCCTTCGCACGAGCGACCGAGCCACGCAAATTCCCAATCGTGGATGCTCCCGGCGCCGTTGGTCGCGAGGTGCGTGATCCATCCGCGCTCCATAAGACGTGTGACGATGAGCGCCGCGCCATTGCGGATGAGGTGCGCTCCATACATGAGGATGCTGGCCGCTCCGCGTTCGCGTGCCGCGCGGATTGCGGTGGCTGCTTTCGCGACGGCGACTGCATCGTGCGGCGGCGCGGCGGATTCCGGGCGAATGAGGATGTCGTCCACAGCGAGCAGGCTTTTCCGGCTGGCGAGCGGCTGGGTGCGGAGTTGGAGCGGGTCGAACATGGCTACGGGAAAAATGCGGCCAGTAGCTCGGAGAGCGCGGTGAAATCAGCGATCACAGCCTCCGAGCCGACGGCAAGCAGCGTGTCGCGCTTGCCCGTGTCGAGGCATCCGGGTTGCGCTTCGTCCGTGGCCACGGCGACGGCCAAGCCGCCGATGGCAAGTGTCTCGATCAGCTCCACGGGCCCATCGCCAAAAGCGATCAGCTCGGGGCCTTCGAGTCCGTTTTCGCGGAGCACGAGCTGGAGAATGTCGCGCTTTGCAAACGTGCGATCTTTCAAGTCTGCCGGTCCGTGGATCGCGGCGAAGTGGTGCTCCAGCCCGAGCAGGCGCACTTCCAGCAGCAGCTCCGGCAGCGGCGTCCCGCTGGCCAACGTGATGGCGATTCCGCGCTCATTCAGCTCGGTGAAAAAAGCGCGGACTCCCGGAACGAGCAGCGAGTCCGGCGATGCGTCGCCCGCTTGCACGCGCGCTAAACGGGACTCGATCAGCCGTGCCACGCGGCTCTGGTAATCCCGCTGATAGTCGTCGGCCCCACCCGCGACGCCGCCACGTTCCTCCACCATTTCAGACAGCCGCGCCATTTGATGAATGCTCGGGCGTCCGTTCAGCCGCATGAGTTCCTCCCGCGCGATAATGCGGATCGAGGCATCGTCTTCATGCGGGAAAACGGGGAGCATCTCCGCGAAGAGTTCCACCATGATGTCGCTCCAGCCGCCGCGAGTCAGCGCAGTGGTGCCGTCCCAATCCATGAAGACGTGCCGGATCGGGCGGGGGCGAAAAGCGGGCGTGAGTTCGATAGCACTCATCGGCGTTTCACCTCATCCCAAAGCGCATCGAGTTCAGCAAGCGTCATCGTATCCAGCGCCAGGCCTCGTTCCATGGCGAGCGATTCGACTCCGCGAAAGCGCCCGCTGAATTTATCCGTCGCACGCTGAAGCGCCACTTCGCCGTCCACCTTCAGTTTCCGCGACAGATTCACCACCGCGAAGAGCAGGTCGCCCAGTTCGTCCTCCATTTTATCCGGGTCGCCGATTGCCTCCTCCAGCTCCGCGAGTTCCTCGCGCACCTTGGCGATGACAGGCGGAACCTCCGACCAGTCAAATCCCACCTTTGCCGCCCGCTTCTGCACTTTCTCCGCCCGCATCAGCCCCGGCAGACCTTCGCTGATTCCATCCAGCGCGCTCGCAGCTTTCACGCCCTTTTCCGCGCGCTTGATCTCCTCCCAGCGGGTCAGCACCGCATCGGAGTCCGCCGCATTTTCCGATCCGAAAACATGCGGGTGACGGCGGACGAGCTTTTCCACGATGGAGCGGACACAATCATCGAATACAAACCGCCCCTCCTCGCCCGCCATCTGCGAATGAAAGACCACTTGCAGGAGCAAATCGCCCAACTCCTCCCGCAGATTCGCATCATCGCCCGAGTTAATCGCCGCAGCGACTTCATACGCCTCCTCGATGACACTCTGCCGCAGCGAAGCATGATTTTGCTCACGGTCCCACGGGCACCCATCCGGCGCACGCAAGCGGGCCATGATTCGGAGCAATTGCTCCAGCGG
>JAYTMG010000807.1:0-27530 GCA_043728745.1 Verrucomicrobiaceae bacterium | reverse complement strand
GCCGAAACGGTTTGAAAAGAGCGGCATCGCCTTGAGCGCCTGCGCGGTGAACGCTTTGTAGCACGTCTCCATGTCCGTCCAGTTGGTGTCGTTGAGCATATTGCTCAGCAATGTGAGCATCTTGTTCACGACGGTATGCCAGAACAAAAGAACCTTGCGCTCTGCTCCGGCAAATCGGCTGCCAAAGACGACCTCGGCGCGGCCATCGAGAATTGGCGCGAGGATTTTCGGATACTCATTTGGATCATACTCGAGGTCCGCATCTTGAAAGATCGCGAGGTCGCCGGTCATCTCCGCGATGGCTCGGCGGATGGCCGCTCCTTTGCCCATGTTCACGGGTTGCTGGAAGATCTGGATGATCCCGGGATTTTCCTTCGCGAGACCTTCCATCACTTCCCACGTCGCGTCTTTGCTCCCGTCATTCACGATGACGAGTTCGCGCTCAAGCCCCGCAGGAAGGTGTGCTGCAAGCACAGCGGCAACGCATGTGCGAAGAGTTTCCTCTTCGTTGTATGCGGCCATGAGGATGGATAGTTTAGCGAACTTCGGTCTGGTCATTTTGAAATGAGTTTTGCTCCGTCGGTGACGCGGAACAGACGTAATGGACGGTACATGGCCTCTCCGTCACGAACAATTGGGTTTTCCAGAACCCGCCAGAATCGCGACTGGTTCGTCTCGATGACGCGCGCGAGTTGGTCATGATAACTGGCCCGCTTCCGATCCGGCACTGCGGAATCGAGCGCGATATAGTCGATTTTCCCGGAAGTCAGATACTCCAGCAATTTCGCATCGTCGAAACGGGTTCGAAGGTTGTCGCCCTCCCATGTGCGCCCGTCCTCCGCGACTAAGGTCTTACTCGCGCGTTCCACCGAGACGCCGGGACGTTTGTCGAGCATCGCGATTTCAGAAATGAACATCCCCTCGCCCACCGCATCGGAGCAAACGAGAATCCGCGCACGATGCCCCTGCGAGACCAGCCAGTCAGCCATCGGCCCAAAGCCGGTAAACGATTTCCCGACATGACCCATCGCCAAAACCGGGAGCGAAAAAAGTGCGAGGACTGCGACCCACACTCCATCGCGGCGAGGCTGAGCGCTTTCCGTCGATGCGCGAAAGCGCGGAAGCCGGGCGACCCACGCAGCCCCCGCCACCGCCAGCACGACAAGCGCAGGCGTCGCCGAAATGATATGGCGCGATTCCAAGCCGACTGGAATGAGGCATTGAAAAATGAACACACCAAACACGAGCGACGCAATCGCCGTCCACCTCCCGCTACGCGAATCCCGGCGAATCACGCGCGCGTAAATTCCGAGCAACGCAAACGCAACCACCGCGAAGCCAGTAGCGAGCGATAAATGGCGGGCGTAGTACGGCAGCGCTTCGAGAGTAAATGAAAGCGAGCTGCCGCCGGAGTTATCGGCCCACCCGCCGACTTGCGTGCCCGCTTTTCTGAAATACCACGTCCACGGCCCCGCGATAAATGCGACTAAACCTGCCGCAATCCAAGGCCCCGAGCGGCGGAGCACACTCCATTTTTTTGCGAGCAGGATCGAAATCACGACCATCAAAACAAGCGCCAGACCAGTGCCCTTTGTGAGGATCGCAATCGCCGCCAGCAATCCGAACCACACCGCGTCGCGCGTCCTCCCTTCATCGAGGTAACGCCCCCAGAACATCGTCGCGCTCAGCATCATGAACGTGCTGAGCATCTCCGCCATAACCATGCCGTAGAACGTTCGCACCAACGGCGCACAAAGCCACAGAAGCAGCCCTGCGAATCCCGCAAACGCACCAAACTCCGGCCGTAGGATTCGATACATCAAGACCCCCACACCGCCGGCAAGCATCGCCATCAAAATCAAAATCGAGGTCCGCGAAACCCCGAACGGTAAAGTCCAAGCGGACTGCGCGACATAAAATCCGGGCGGCCACACACCGAGAGCGACCTTCGGATAGTGTTCATAAAAACCGCCCGGCGCACCGGGGCCGAACGCCTTCAGCGGAGCGATCGAGCGCTGGGAAACGGCAGACGGCACCGCAGTGATTGCATCGCGGACGAAAAGCCCCGTGACATAATGCGCAGCCTCATCCGGATGCGCGCCAAACTCACTCGAATAAGCTCCGCTTGCCCGCTGCCAGAGAAACGCCACGTCAAACGCCATGGCGAAGACAATCAGGAGCCAGAGTGCGGCGGCTAGTTTTGGGCGTGATGTTTTGAAATCGGACATCGGTAAGCTCGTTTAATTGACGGGTTCGAAGCGGCCAAGGACCGCCCGGTGCTGCGACCGCGCGTCATCCGCCGTCCGGCAATCAACCGGTTTCCAGCCGCGGCCTGCAAACAAATAGTCGATTCGCAGCCACGGCCCAAGGATCTTCCCCGCCGTGCTGTCCTTCGTTCCTGGGAAAGTGAAACCCCATCCGTTCCCCGCGGCTGCGAAAGCGTCGATCATTCTGGTCGAAAAGAGCCGATACATTCGCCCGTGATCCGGCATATTAAAATCCCCGCCGACCAAATACGGGAGCTTTTCGCTTTCCAGCACCTTGTCCAGTTCCATCGAAAGCGCCATCCGGGCATCGAGCCAAGCGCGGTAGCTTGGGAAGCCCTCCGTCGAGGCGTCCGCTATCCCAACCATTTCGAGCCACACTCGCGGAGAGAATACTCTTTTTAGCGACGGCCGCGGCGTCGGCATGTGAACACTGTAAGCCGCGACTTCGCGCCCACGAATCATCAATTCAAACCTAGCGACGACTGCGCCCCCCCTCCAAGCCACGGATCTCACCAAATCCCCTTTCAGAATCGTGTGCGGCGAGAGCAGCACAAATTGATCGACCGTCTTTAGGCGGTGCGTAGGGAAGCGTTTCGCGAATACCTCACGCCGCCGTCCGGCATCCTGCAAGAGCACTATATCCGGCTCTTCTCCCGGAAAATACTCCACAAATGCCTCCCGATCTCCTTGTCCGATATTGTGTGTAATTACGGTGATCGGCGCTTCAGAAACAGCGCGCGCCGTGTGAAGCCGATACGTCATGAAAACCCCAAAGACGATTCCGATGCAGCCCAAGTGCAACAGGATATGCAGCCAGCGTTTCCGCCACAACATGAGCGGAGTCAAAATGCAAAACGGCAACGCATAAACCATCGGCGGGGCAAACAACAAAATAGCCAAAATGAGCCACGACTCTGCCGCCCACTCGACACTCGCAAGAAGGAGCAAAAGAAAACCGCAGTATGCAAAGCTTGCGCCCTCCAGCGAAACCCACCGCCCAACACCGCTCCGTCCGCCGCTACTCATTGCACTTCACCCACACCTCTGGCCACATCCTCCGCGCTCGGCGGTTCCATATCGTAATCGTCCAGCGGATCACCAAAACGCTCCACATACGCTGGCGTTTCCGATTGGGCACGCACCCGGGCGATATCCCGAAGGCCGACCGACGCGAGGTCATTCCCATTCGGGAAACTCGTCGCCCGGCGATAGTACGCCTCAGCACGAACCAACTTCCGCTGCTGCCAAAGCACGTAACCATAGAATGCATAAGCATTTCCGGAATTCGGCTCCGCATTAAGCACCTTCAAAACTTCGGCCTCCGCCTCCGGTAGCCTGCCTAGATTAACCAACGTGCGTGCAAGTTTCAAATTGAAGCGCGACTCCTGAGGAAACAATTTCTTCCCCGCTTCGAAACTTTTCACGGCACTCTCGTAATAGTCACGCCTCTTGACCGGGCTAGATTCATACACTCCCATGAAGTGTAACGACTCCCCGAGATAATAAGGCGCATCCACATTCAACGGACTGTTTTTGATACCCTTCTCCGCCTCAGAAATCGTGAGCGGGAACAAGTATTCCGTCTGATAGTGCCGAGCCCATTCCATTTCCTCGCCGCTTGCCGCAGGTACAATTCCGGCGGCCATCGGTGCGAGGCCCCAGCTCACAGAAGACTGAAACGAAGCAAGGCTATCCACAAACAGCTTGTTTCTCAAATGCACCCGAGCCCATTCCGTGCTGTACTCTCCCCGAAACGCATTCACGGACTTCACAACCAAAAACACGCTCGCCACAGGCAAAATGAAACACGCCGCCCGCACGAAACGCGGCGTTTCTTTCGCAACCATCAGTTTTGGGTCCGTTGTAGGGCACGCGAGAATTCCAAAAGCCACCGCGAAAAACAAAGTATTTGCAGGAAGGTGAAAATTGAAATCGACCACGGAATGGGCCATAAGAGCTACAACAGTCACTCCTGCCCCCGCGATGAGCGCGAGTTCGTTGGACGAAGACCGTCCGGTAGCACGGAGACGATTCTTTAAGATATTCGAGGCACCGCCAATGCCCGCGTGGATATGCGTAGCGAGAAAGAACCCCATCAGCACGCACCCAACAATTCCGTACTCGGAAAGCAACTCCAGGTAGTCACAGTGTGCGTGGATCGGATCTCTTTGCACATTCGGTGTTCTCAATTGTCGTCCGTAATAGAGGTAAGTACCCGCCCCCGTCCCAATCACCGGGCTCAACTTATACTGTTTGAGCGCCGCCTGCCACATATCGGGCCGCAATTGTCCGGCTTCATCGTATCGGATTTCACTCATCCGATTCCCGATAGTAGCGTTTCGGCTCATCCCGTATGCTGCGCCGCCAATTACAATCACCCCGAGAATCACAGCCCCGATCATCATCACCCCTAATCGATTGCTCCTCAGCTTTTTCAAGAACCACAAAGAGATGACGACAAAAGCCGCCAGTCCGAGTCCAGTGCTTAGATAACCGCCACGGCTCCCGGTAAGTGCAATTCCCACGAGACAAAATGCGACCACGTAGGCGAGTGCAATTCTTCCCATAGCGGAAAATTTCCCCCAGCAGCAGTACGCAATGGCAAACCCACAAAGAGACTCAAGAAAACCCGCTGCATGATTCGCACAGATGTAAAACCCGCTCGCCCTCCACCCACCTGAGCCACGAAAGATCTGCGGCAGCGGAAATGTGTCAGGAAGATGGGAGAGGAACATAAAGTCCTCACCGTATCGGAACTGGAAAACCTCGGCAACGACGTGTAAAAACCCAAGAAGGAAGCACCCGACAAGAAGCCACAAGCGGGCCTTTGGGGATTCGACGTGGAGGGCCATCAGTAGGTAAACGCACAGTGCTCCAAGAACCATGAGCAAATCCGTCAGCGCGAGGCCCTGAATCGGGGAAGTAAGCGCCCTCCAAACGACATAACCAGCCAATAAAATCGTCGAGAAGACCGCGAGCGGACGCGCGCCCATTCTAGCCTTCCGAAACGCTACGATGAGAGAAAGCAGTCCCGCGATGCCGAGCAACACGTAGCCGGGAATAGCGAACACGATTTTTGCTCCGCCAATCAAAGATTGCGTAATGTAGAACGCGAGAAGAATCAGTGTGACAAAGACGTATTGCACGAGGAAGGAGTGTTGGTTTTGGCTATGGTAATCGAACGGACGTCGTCTGAGCGACTTCCCCGTACGCGAAACACCCCTGCGGAATACCGCAGGGGCGTTTGCAATAATTTCAGACTGTCGAGGCTTTGATTAGAACCCCGCGATATCGGTCACAGGACCGTTGTTGCAGTTGAAGTGAGCATAGTTGACGACGCCCGCTGCACCTGCACCGTAGTTTCCTGGACCGCCGATCAGTGCTTGCGTGCGTCCTGCGTTCGCCGCGGCCAAGATTGGTCCGCTGCCGGCGCCAGACCCAGCAACAATCGCTGCGACGATTGCATCCCGCGCTGCATTGGATGATGTGCCCGTCACAAACACGAATGCTTGCATAGCTGCTTGGGCGATAACTGTTGACTGATTGTGCGCTGCTTTTCCGACTGCCTTGCCTGCACCGGTCAGTGCGGCGATCAATGCGGCACTCGGGAGAGTATCACCGAGGTTCGACAAAATTGACGTCAGACCTGTGACTGCCGCCGCCGAACCGTATTCAGGTTGGTCGGATGCTCCCAAGATCCCAGTATCGACATTGACGCTGGCGAATGTGCCACTTGGAGGCGTGGTTCCAGCCTGCGCCGTTCCCTTGTCGCCGATACCCATTGCGGCTTTGACCATTGCGGTCATGCCTGCTGTGAGCATCTTGTTCTCGATGAGCGTAGTAGCCTTCGCGTCCTTGATACCACAGATGAATGCTGCCGAAATTGCCGCAACCGCCGATGGATTGCTGGTCAGGTTCGAGTTCATGTCTGCGCCCTGGATGACGGCGAGTGGCACTTTCGCGATGTTTGCTGTTCCGGCGCGGAATGCCGCTGCCCGTGCAACGTAGTGCGCGTATTTTGGGGCGGCGGCTGCCGCTGCCGTTGCGACTGTCGCGACGCCCTTCGGATTGATCAATGCCTCGTGGTCCACGATTTCGAACAAATTATCGTTGTCCTGGTCTGCGAGAACCAATGTTGCAACGTTGTATGCGAGTTGCGTGTCTCCTTCCAAAGACTTATTGACCGACTTGGCATGCGCCAGAAGCTGCTGTTTCTGAGGCGTTGTGAGCGATCCGTTACCGAGACGGAGAGCATTCGCAAGAAGAACATTCGTCAGCTTCTTATCCACTGCACCCGCGGCTAGCAGGATTCCACCGAGGTTTGTAACCGGGCCTGTCCGCATTTCCGTTTGAGCCAGGTTCAGAGCACCCTTGGTGTTGGTCTTCGCGGCTTTCGCGACTTCGTCTGCTTTCAGAACTGAAGCGACTTCCGCAGGCGATGCACCGATTCCGGTGAGCGCTGCTGTGAGTGCGGCAGCGTGGCTACCGGCCTTGTCTTGACGGCCGATGGCCACCGCAACTGCTTCGGCGTATCCGCTTCCGGCTGGAAGGGCTCCAATACCTGCTGCGATGATACTCGTGAGCTGTGGCGCGGTCTTGCGAATCTTCGAGATTTCAGCAATCACGTCGATGATACCAGCTTTGAAATTATCCTCGGGATGAATTGCTGCTGCTGCTTCGAGAGCATCAATGGATGCGGTAACCAAGTCTGCTTCGGTGGCCGTAGGCTTAGCCTTGGTCACTTCTTTTGCAACAGAACCTGCGAAAATAGCCGGCGTGTTGGAGAGCGCTGCGCTGAGTGCGTCACCCACGCTAAGCCCGCCTGCCGTGCCTGCTGCAGCACCCGCTGCCTTGGCCGCCTGACTGTTCGATGCGCGGGATGCGGCAGCGACCATAGCGATCTTTGTCGCATTGTCAGGGGCGAGAGCGATTGTCGCCGCGACTCCAGGCCCGGCGATTGCAGAAACAATCGAAACTGCACCCGTGATATAATGTGCAGCGTTCGCAGGGTCACCCGTGACCAATGCGGTCAAAGTGCTGACACGCGCTGAAGATACCGAATTTGCGACATCAAAATAGCCCTTCTTGGTGGCGATAATCGAAGCAGTATTTCCGAAAGCCAACGATGCGGCATCCTGTTCAGTGGTTAGCGTCCCGACAATCGTGCGGCACACGCCGACGAATGCGAATGACTGAGAATCAGCGTTGGCTGCGGTAGCTGCGGAAATCGCGGCATAGACAGGAGCCAAAGTCACGCCATTGCTGGCCAGCGCCTTCGATCCCTTCACAATTCCTTTTGCAACGTTACTAAGGAGCGCAACCGAACCAGTGGCCTCAACCGCATCAACCAGACCAGCAGCCGTGGCGTTCACGGTCGCCTGGAGCGTAGCGGCATTAAATCCAGTCGTGCCAGCAGAATTGGCCTTCATGTTTTTAATTGCCTGCTCCGCGAGGCCTTCGATCAAGGAAACGACCTTCTTCGGCTGGTCGTCCGAAAGAGCGCCCACTTTGGCAAGTGCGCCAGCGGCATACTCATCAGCCTCAGCCTCATTTACTGATGCCGAATCGCCAATCGCGAGAATCGCACCAGCCATGACATCATTGGACTTGCCGTTGTTCACTGTCAGCGCTGCATCAAGAATCGAAATCGCACCGGCTTGCGAATAACCACCCGAGCCGAGATAGTCCGCGAGAACTTGGCGAACAACGTCCTTGGTAACTGCGGCACCGTAAGCAGGGCCCGCAAAAAGAGCAGAACGAACGACCGCCGCCTTATCGGCATCCGTAGCCGCCAATGCTGCCGCCGCCCTGACCGCTGCGAGGAAATGCGGTTTTGTTGGTTTTGTGAATCCAGCTCCACCATTTACTGCAGGAAGAATGAGCGTCTCGGTTCCTGTGAGTTGAGCGTTGATGAGCGAGAGTCCAGCGCTGAGGTCAACTCCACCGTCCGGCGTGTTGATCGGGCTATTGACGTCTGGCGAGTAGCTCGGAGCTGCATAGGCGGCTGAGAGCGAGAGACCGGCTGCGGCTACTGCTGCAACGAGATTTGAGAGGCTGAGTTTGCGGAGCGATTTCATGGTTATATGAGTGTTTTAAGGGCGATGGTTTGTTTTGGGAGCTAAGAGTTAGTTCAGTTTAAGGGTCGTTTTGGGTTCAGGATTAACGGTCGGAGTTTTTCCTGAGAGTTGGTCTGTGTCAAATAATTTTTTTGATTTTTCGGCATATTTTTTTTCGACACTTGGAGATGAACCAGAATGACGGGGGCTCTGCAAGGATTTTATTCCGGATTTTCACGCGACAATTGCGGGACGCCCGAAGGAGCCCGTTTACTCATACGAAAACCCCGTAAATCCCAACACCCGCACTACTTCCCGCTTGCAGAGAAACATGAGTTACGCTCTCTTTCTCGTCGGATATTGGGGCCTCTACCAGCGGGCATTCCGAGTCTAAAAAGTCGCTCTGAGAGGTTCTTTCCCGGACCTTTTATCAAGTCACGAAAGATTCAAAAAACCTAACGGTTGAAAAGAAAAGCCGGTGTGTTGATGAGCGCCCACACGATGTCTTGTGCGCAGGTGAGGCGCTTATTGACCAACTGGCCTTTGCTTTGTTCGAAATCGGCGCGGAGCTGGATGAGTGCTGGGTCCAGGCGCACGGGAAGCTCTGCTTTTGCGAGCGCCTCGCGACGCTGGATGAGACCGGGATCGGTGGGCAGCGGGAGTTGTGACTTGCCGTGCGCGAGCCGTCGCTTGCGAAGCTCAGGGTCGTTCTCGGCCCAGTAGGCGGCGACTGCGGCGCGGTCTGCATCGCTACGAGCTGCGGGGATTTTGCGCAGCGCATCGACGACCGATTGTGAATAACCTACTTGCACGGGGGCCGCGCTCGTGGTCACCCAAATGCGAAAACCTGCAATTGCGAATCCGCCAGGCCGCGGCTGGTTCATCTCGAAACGCAAGCGGACGCCTTTCGCTGAATCACCCACGGGTTTTCCCAATGTGAACGCCGCGTAGCGTGGCTGGCCTTGGCCGCCGGAAATTGCCCAGCCGTTATTGCCATCACCACGTTTTCCGTCGATGGCTTTCGCGACTTCAAAATTGAGCTGGTTAAAATCTGCGACGGCACTCGCGAACTTTGCATCCACGGGGTTCAGTCCCGTCGCGTTTTCTCCGACTCTCAGCGCAAACTCCCCGAGCACGAAATTACCATCGGCTGGGAAGCGGCCCGGACCGAACGCGGTCTCATCCGGCGAAGGAATCACTTCTAGCATCACGCCCGTGATCCCGGCGAGTTTTGTGTCCGCTTTCACGACGTACTCCGTGATGCTCGGACGCTCGCCGCTGGCGCGAATACTGCCATCCGGGAGCTTCGTGAGGATGATTCCGCCAGTCGCTCGCGTTTCCGCGAGCTCGAGCGGTTGCCAGCCTGTGTAGGTGCGCGAAATCGGTGCCGTGGCCTCAAATGCAGCGGTGGACGGAACGAGGCTTTTCGTCTCGTATTCTTTGATTGCAGCTTCCGCCGCGGCGATGGCGGCAACGCGGACTTTCTCGGCTTCCACCAGCTTTGGCGCAAGTTCCGTTTCATATTGAGCGAGCGCTTTTTTTGCCGCGTCGATTCCCGCAGCGCGGTCGGCTTCGAGCTTTGCGGTGAATGGAGCCTGCTCTTTTTCCTTGGCTTCCAGCGCCGCGAGCAGGACCGCGTGGTCCTTGTCGGTGTCGGCGAAAATGGGGAGCGTCTTTTCGATTTCTGCGGCTGTTGCCGGACGGCTGATTACTCGCGTAAAAAGATCGTCAATGAGCTTGCGGTCGTCGGTCTGCCCGGCGACGAGCTTGGGTAACGCATTCGCGGGATCGCCGATGGCATCAGCCACCGCCGGGCCGCTGAGAAGCGCCATGATACTGCCCAGCCGCAAATCGCTGCTGCGCTCGCATTCGCAGGAGCTTTCGCGGGTCGGGCGTCCGGCGTTTGCGAGGAAGCCGCTGGCGAGATCCGACTGGGAATCCGCGAGCATCGAAGCACGCACGCCGCCGGGCAGACGCGAGCCTGCGCCCGTCACTGCGAGCACGCTGTCGTAGAGCACTTCGGCGGGCAGGCGACGGGCCAGCGCGTGGCTGTAATTCGTCTTGTCGTCCTCGTTCCAGCGGTTCGTCCCGATGGTGAGTTGATAGCTGCGCGATTTGCAGATCATGCGAATGATGTGCCGCACGTCAAATTTCGAAGTGATGAACTCCTTCGTGAGAAATTCAAGCAGCTCGGGATTCGTCGGCGGATTGCCCGCGCGGATGTCGTCGAGCGGCTCGATCAGCCCCGCGCCGAGCAAATAGCCCCACTGACGATTCACGTAGCTGGATGCAAAATAGCGGTTGTCCGTGGAAGTCATCCAGGCCGCGAGTTGCGCACGACGGCTCCCCTGCCCGTCCGATTTTGCGGGATACGGAAATGTCGGCGGCGCGACCTTGTTGGTGCGCTGATGAATCATTTCGCCGTCCGTTTTATCCGCCACGATTTCGTAAATAGCGCGCGATTTCTCCACTGCCGAGCCCGCGATTTTCGCACCGGCGCTCGCCGGATCGTCCGTGAGTTGCGTTTGCGAAAAGAACGCGCCGAGCGTGTAATATTGGTCCTGCGTCCAGCGCTCGAACGGATGGTCGTGGCACTTGTTGCAATTGAAGCGCGTGGCCAAAAAAAGATGCGTTGTATTCTCCATTGCTTCGGCCGGATCGCGCAAAATTTTCCAGTAGCTCGCAGCGGGATTATCCTTATTCGACCCAGTCGCAGTCACGATCTTGCGGACGAATTCATCGTAAGGAGTATTATCCGCAATCTCCTTGCGAATCCATGCGCGGAACGACGTCACGCCGCCGCCGAGGAACTTCGAATTCACCTGCAAAAGGTCCGCCCATTTGTTCGTCGCGTGTTCGATAAAATCCGGTGACCCGATCAGCTTATCCACGAGCGCATCGCGCTTCGTCCGCACTGGCGCGGGGTCCGCGATGAATGCGCGCACGGCCTCCGAAGATGGCGGCAGGCCCGTGAGGTCGAGCGACACACGACGGATGAAATCCGCATCGCTACACAGACCGCTCGGCTCGATCTTCATGCGCTGCCATTTCGCCGCGACCAGCTCGTCCACGCGGCCCCAAGTCTCCGGCTGCGCCCACACGAAGCCCGTGCGATCGCCCATCACCGTGAGCGTCGTCGCCGCGTAGTTGCCCTCGTACCGGGCCAAAATGGGCGCTTCACCGCGGCGCAGCGTCTTCGTCAGTGCCACCACTTCCGTCGAGACGGACAGCACGTCCATATTGCCGCTCTCCACGAAAGCCTCCTGCGTCACATCGCGCTGCTTCCCATCCGCAAACGTCGCCAGCACGCGAAATTGCTGACGCGCACCGGGCTCGGCAACAACCGGGTTTTTCGGAAAAACCTCGATGCCCGTGACGCGCGGCACACCCAAATCCAGCCGCGCGCCGTCGCCGATCCACGCCTTCAAAATGTCGTAGTATTTGTCGCCGATTTTCGTCCGCTGTCCGCCCTCGTGCGGCACCGCAGCGCTCGCCTTCAGCAGCATCAGCGAATCATCCGGCGAAGCTGGATTCAAGCGCCTTCCCGCCAGATCGTCCTTCAGCGAACGAAGATCATAAATCGGGTCGTAACCGCGCAGCGAAAGCTTGAATCCATACTTCCCGTCCTTCGCTCCGTGGCAGGCTCCCGCGTTGCAACCCATCTTCGTCATCACGGGATTTACATCTTGGATAAAATTCACCGCCGGCTTCACCGCAGAGCCGCTCACCGAGAGCGCGACCTCCACCGTTTTCCCCGCCACTTCCGCGCGCACCTTGCCCGTGCCGTCAACTTTCGGCGTCACGATTCCCGTCGCCGAGACCGCCGCGCCGTCGGCAGAAAACTTCGCAAACCGCGTCACATCCGCCGTCCCGCCATCCGCGAGCTTCGCAGTCACGAGCACCTGCGTGTAGTCGCGCGCATTTGCCAGCTTCACTTCCGGCGGGGAAATCTCCACGGAAACAATCGCCTGCTTTGGCATTTGCTCGGGCACGTCCGGCTGCATCGGCTGGATGGCATTTGCCAATACTAGCCCCGGCGCAAGACTACTGAGTAGGAATAAAAAACGCATATCTGTGGGACAAAAAACCCCCGGCCCGCGCGATGCTTAGAGGCTCGATCGGCGTTCAAAGATGAGACGCTTTTTACTCCGCAGTGACTTCCAACCGCAAAAAACGACGCGGGCTACCATTCACCGGGACAGTATCGCGCACCTTCACGCGCGAGCCGCCGGGCTCGGCGATTCGCTCGATCTCGACGAGATTATCGGCACTCCACAAGACAAGGTCGCCGGATGCCTTCACTGTAAAAGTCAGGTCGTCAGTCCCGCTCGCCTCGAAATATTCCAGTGCAAGATACCCGCCAGTCAATCGAGGTTGAGGCCCCTGCGACGCACTCATCGGCGATTGCCCGGTCGCCCGCTCGATCAAATTGGGAATCCCGTCGCCATCCGGATCGGCGGACAATCCCGCAATGGAGGGATTGTCCGCATTCTCGCCAAAATTAACGAACAGCCAATCCTGCATCGGCGGATCAATCAGCGAGAAAGCCGCGCGGCTCACCGTCGAATTCAGCCGCCATTGGCCGCCGGATTGCGCGGCGACCTCCGCAGTCTCCATGCCCTCTGCGACATTGTCAGCCATCGGCGTGACGGCAAACGAGACAGCCGGCACACCGACTCCGAGCGTCACCGAGGTCGGCGCGCCCGCGAAGTCAATCCCTGCCGCCGCACTGCCCGAGAGAGCAAGTGGAACGGTCCACGCCTGCCCCATTCCGCGCGTCCGCGAAACCGTGATATTCACCGGAGCGCCGCCATTTTCCGCCGTGGCGGGCGCGGACGCGGCAACGGAAATAAGCGGAGCCTTGGAGATGGTAAACGTGTCGCGGATATTGCCGTTGATATCGATCATCTTCGCGTCGAGCCGGTCGCCATTTACATCGATAAACATGGACCCCATCACCGCCAGACCGATCACGTTCGCCGGATGCGCCAAGCCGTAATGCCCGCCCGCACTCCCACTGTGGCCCGCCACTGTATAAACCGCGCCCTGATTCGCGCCGGGGTCTTTCCCATAAGCACCAGTGCCGCTTTCACGCCCATTTCCCCCGTCCACTTTCATCGTCGGCGAAAGCGTGCCGGAGTGCCCGTAGTGGCCGTTCAAAAGATACGAGCGCTCGTAAGAATGACTATGCCCGCCAAGAACGAGGTCCACGCCGCCTGCCTCAAGGATGGGCAGAAAAGCTTCCCTCATCTCGATGTGCTCATACTCTCCATCCGAGTCGTGAGTCCCTTTCGTGTAGGGCGGATGATGATAAAAGGCGATGATCCACTTTTGCGTCGTCGCGGCGAGATCCGCAGCGAGCCACTGCGCCATCGGCCCACTAGACACGCGAAGGTCGTCCGTCATCGAATCGAGACAGACGAAATGGATATTCGCACGGTCGAACGAATAGTAATGCTCCGTGCCGCTCGGCAGACCTCCAGCTTCGGCATTCGTCGGGAAATTGAAGATCTGATAATACGGCAGCGGGTCTTGCCCGTTATACGTTTCGTGATTTCCCATCGTGGACCACACAATCGTATTCCGAAGGAAGTCGGGGTAAGTATTGAAGATCGCCGCCTGATACTCGGAATCGAAGCCCGACCCGTAGGCATTATCGCCGAGCAGCAGCCACACATCGGGATGCGCAAAGTGCGGCGAGTTCTTATAAGCGTTCGCGACCCGCCGCGCGTTCGACGTCAGCGAACCTCCGCTCGTCCCGCAATCCCCGAGAATCCAAATGCGCGTAGGCTTCACCGTCCCGGCGATCGGAGCCGTGTCGAAAAAGGTATCCGCATCACCGCCGCTCAAGACATGCGCCGCGTCAGCGATGGCATAGTAATACCGCGTATCCGGCGTCAGGCCCGTGAGCGTGATCGTGTGCTCCGTCGTCTCCACGGGATCGCTCACGAAGTTCACGAGCTGCCCCGCCGAAGCTCCAAAGTACACAACGCTCGCCGCAGGGATATTCGTGCGCCAGCGAACGACGACGCTCGAAGGCGTCCCAGAGTTGAGATAAGGCCCGCGGGTGACGCTGGATTCGATCAACCCGTCCAGCGCGAACGAAAAGCTCGCGTCGCCCTCATCATTCGCCGCCTGATGCAGTTCCACCGCGAGCACATTTGCGCCCGCATTCAACGTCTGCGCACTCAGCGTAAACGTCGCGAACGCGTTCTCAGCGCTACCCGTGATCGCCATCCCGGCAGGTGTCGTGAACGAAGGCAGACCGTTCGAGAAATTCGAGAGAATCTGCGGCACCCCATTGAGCCAAACCACCGCACCATCATCGCGTTTCAGCCGCACCCGCAAACCGTGATACGTCGCCGGATTCGGAACAGAAAACGTGCGCCGGAAGTAAGTCGTCACAGTCCCCGGTGGAGGAAACAAGACCGTCGTCTCGTCTCCATCGCCATATCCAAACTCGCCCGTGCCGCTCAACCACGCAGAATCATCAAACGTCGTCAAAGTCCACGCAGAGCCTTGATCCGTCCCATCCGCAGAAACCTTCCACGACGCGCCCGCAGAAACGATCGGCACGTATTGCGCGAAGGCGCTTGCTGCGACGCTGGCGAGTAAAAGGAGAAGTTTCATGGAGTAGCAGTCGTGGCGATTGTTAAATCCCACGATCCATGAGCGAGAGGGCGGTGCGCGGTCGCACACCGACACGACCGCAGCAGAGTAGATGGTGGGAAATATGTCATGGGATTGCCGCACCCCATACGCCGAAACACCGGCCCCTGCAAGCCCCCGGTTCAGCCTCGAAGGAGCAGCCGCGTTACGGCACCGCGATGTGCAGCAAATGCTGCGCGCCAGCCGCATCCGTCACGCGCACGACAACGCTGCCATTGCGGTTAAAGCTTCGCGTCTGCGCTGGGCTTCCGACTACACTGCTGAGCACAGTGAACGACTTCACCGTGCTCGTTCCGATTACGTCTCCTTCCCTCACGAGCAGCCGCAGCACGCCAAAGCGATCCGTCGCCCATAAGCCCACATCGTTGGTCGTCGTCACCCCGCCGGGCCCCGGCGATACCGTGCCGACTTTGCTGTGCATCGACCCCACAAAAAGCGGCCCGCCCTTAGGTATTGGGAGACCTTCAAAAACCGGACGGATTTCCGGCAGCGCGAGCGAGGTGAACGCCTTCCACTGCGCACCCTCCGGCGCATCCGGCGGCTGCGCGCCTTCTCGGGCGACGAGCACTACCCCATCCGGCGAATTCCACCAGATGCCGTCATTGTTTGCCGCAGTCGTCGAGCCGGGCCCCGTCTTCATCGCACCGATAAATGCCACGCTGCGATTGCTCGCGCTCACCGGGTCTTTGAACGACTCAAAAATCCCCGCACAGCCGGGGGCCGCGTCGCCTTTCGCGACGATGCGCGCGGCGAGGTAGTCTTCATCATCCTCCGCGAAAATCGCCCCGTTGTTCAAAGTCGTTGCCGTCCCCGTCTTCGCCTTCACCGTGCCGAGAAACGCCATCGCCCTGCTCACCGAGTTTTGCGTCGGCAGGCCAAACTTCTGCCACACCGCGCCCTCGCCGTAACCCGCTGCATCGCCACCCGAGACGTAGCTGAAAGAGCCCGCCCCATCCTCGCCGATAAAGCCCACCGCCTGCCGAGCATCCGCCAGCGTCACCCGCACCACCGTGTAATCCTGCGAGCCATCCGACTCCACCCCGCGCCCTTGGCCCGCCGAGCCCGGATGCGCCACAAGTGAGTGGATCGTCTTCACCGTCGAGCCCAACAACGCATCACCTTCGCGCAGCGCCAGTGTCCTCGCAAACGTCGCCCGATTATACACCCACAGCCCCGTATCCGTAGTCGTAGTCACCCCGCCCACGCCCACCACCAAATTCGACGTGAAAGCCAACGCATGACCGCCGACCGCAAACGAACCCAGCGATTTGCGTTCGTAAAGCCCTTCCGAAATCGCCTCACCCTTGCGCGCCACCACGTAAGCCGGCACAGGCCCGCTCCCATCTTCATCGAAACAAATCGCCTCATTGTCCACCGGCAGCACCGCCCCCGAGAGCTTCGCAGAAAAAGCCACCGCTCCATCCGGCGCGAGCAGCGGGTCTTTAAACGACGCATAAAACGCCCCCGCCACGCTTGCCACCGGGTCGCCCTTCTTCACCAAAACGTGCATCGTCCCCGCAGCATCCGTGAGGTGCCAAACTACGATCGCCGTCGTGTTCATCGTCCCCACTTTATAAGTCGCCAACACCGCCGCCCAGCTCGCGTCGTTGATAGTCGGCACCCCAAACGTCTTCCACACAGCACCCGCCGGGATACCAGTACCCACCACGCCCGCACCGGGGACTGGCGAGCCTTTGCTCGCCAATACCGTCTCCGGGATCACCACCTCCACGAAGACCTCCAAGTAGGTTTCATTTTCCGCTGCATCTTTCGCAACAATCAGCACGGATTGCGGCCCCAGTTGGAGCCACGTTCCCGCATGAGGAAATTGCACGACGCTCTCCGTATCACTCACAGCCTGCCCCGTATAATCCGCCACCGGGTCGCCAAAATTCACCACTAGCGGCGAAAATACTCCGCTGAGCGTCGGCGGCACCGTATCCACAGTGACATTCGCCACCGCAGCGGAAGCCACCGCATTCCCCAGCGCGTCTTGATACGATAGCCTCACTGCATAGACGCCGTCCAAGATAGGCGCACCGCTGGCCACCTGCGGCGAAGCCGTAGGGTTCGCCGGGTCGAAAGTGAACGCGTGTGCTCCAGCCGAGCCCTCCGAGTCGGCCAGCGTCAGCACCGTGCCGCCAAAGCTCAGCGTCACCGACCCCGGCAGCGCAGCTTCGGGCAGGGAAAAGGCGACGTTTACGGTGTTGTTGATGAAGGCGTTTGCAACGGGCGTGGTGAGGGTGGGGGTGAGGGTAGTGGTGTTGGGCCCGAAGACGTATGCATTACCGACGTCAATGTCGTAAATATCATCTCTTGGCACTCCAATCACAGCGTATGATCCACTGATTCCAACTGACAGGCCAAACCGGTCGTCCAAATCTGGGCTGGGGTTATTGAGAACGGCCAACGGCACGGTTGGGGCTGCGCTCGCGACGTCATATAAATACGCACTGCCCGTATCAGTCGCTCCTGAGTCGTCAAACCGAGCTCCTATAAGCACATGAGTGTTCGATATCGCCACCGAGTATCCGAAAGTATCGTCCGCATTCGGGCTAGGATTATGGATTGCCAAGGGGACAGTTGGCGTCGCACTTGCGAGATCATACACAAATGCGCTTCCGACTGAAGTCGTCCCGACGTGGTCGGCGAGCGCCCCTACCACCACCCTAGAACCGGAAACTGCCACTGAGTTCCCAAAAAAGTCCCCCTCATTCGGGTCGGGATTGTTGAGAACCAACGGGGCGGTCGGTGTGCCGCTCGCAAGGTCATACAGATACACGCACCCGGCATCCATCGCCCCAGTATCATCCCGAATAGCCCCCACGACTACACGGGCGCCGCTTATTGCTACCGAAACGCCAAATTCGTCGCCCACGTTTGGGCTGGGGTTGTTCAGCACCAAAGGAACAGAGGGAGAAGCACTTGTAAGATCATATACGTATGCGCTCCCGGCATCCGTCGCGCCGGTATTGTCCCATAGCGCCCCCACTACCACGCGCTGACCGGAGATCGCCACTGAATAGCCGAAAAAATCCGATTCAAAGGGGCTGGGATTCGTCAAAGTTGCCACTGGTTCAGTGGGCGAAGTTCCCCCTAAATCATACACATATGCACTCCCCGCATTGCTCGAAATTCCGACGTAGTTCCCAGGAGTGCCCACGACCACACGCATCCCGCTGATCGCTACCGAAACACCAAACTGTTCCCAACTTCCGGGGCTCGGGTTGGACAAAACAAAAAGCAACTGTCCTGACTGCGTATCGAAAACCTTCACGTCTCCACTATCCGTCGCACCAGCGTCTTCATATGGTGCCCCAACCACCATCAATACGCCATCGATCGCTACGCTTGTGCCAAACCTCCCACCGGCCTGCCCCCCCACTGAAGACCCTGAGACAAAATACTTCAAGGTGTCCGGTAGTTGCGCCGTGGCTGTCGCCAAGGTGATTCCAGCGACAGCAACGCGGAGAGATTTGAGGAATGTGTTCATGGTAAGTGTTGGAAGAAGGCACCGCAGATATACAATGCTCAAGATGCGCGCAATCGGCAAAGTAGCTGCCCATCGCTTGCGAAAGTAGTCCAGTTGCGCCGTCACCTGGTCGCGGGTCGCGACAGCGGGCCGCGTGCGTGGAAGGGCGCGGGTCGCTGTCGCGACTCGCCGCCAGTTGCGGCGCAACTGGCCTACTCTGGGCTCGGGGCCGGGACGGACCCCGCTACGGTGCGCTTTTCCCACCGGGTGCAAGAGGTTTCCCCACCGGGTGCAATCGCCGCTCCCACTGGGGTGTATGCCCTTTTCACCGGGTGGGACGGGTGCTTCCCCCCGGCGCATGGAGTCCGCCCGATGGGTGCCACGACCTCGCCCACCGCGTGGGACACTCGCTCCTACCGGGTGAAATTACCTTTACCCGGTGCGACGGGCGCTTTCACCCGGTGGCCATACGCCTCCCACCCAGCGGGCCAAGGGCTTGCACCCGGTGGACCCGCTGCTTGCCCCTGCAGGCTG
Organism: Verrucomicrobiaceae bacterium; assembly: GCA_043728745.1. Taxonomy (GTDB): domain Bacteria; phylum Verrucomicrobiota; class Verrucomicrobiia; order Chthoniobacterales; family Chthoniobacteraceae; genus SXWH01. Next base: position 8,532 of record JAYTMG010000807.1, on the reverse strand, counting down.
CGGACGGCAAAACCGTTACGCAAGCGATGGGGAATGACTCGCTGCGCCTCGTCATTCGTCATTCCCGATTCACCATCAAGCTATGGCGGGCCAACCACCCTACAGGCTGTCCGCAAATTTCTGCATCGCTTCTTCTTGCCGCTCGATGCTTTCGACGAGGCGGAATTGCGTGCGGCTGCGCTCTAGGTTGTGCTGCGGGCGGTGGATGCGGAAGTAGGTGTCGCCGTTCAGGTAGTCGGTGATGAAGCGGAGGCCGATGGTGAATGTGATGAGGGCTCCGCTGAAGCCGATGAGGCTGCGCTCCTGCTTGTTGAGAAATGCGCCGGCGCTTTCGAGATAGCCGCGGCAGAGCGCCTTAAACATGGGCATGCGCATCTCGACTTTTGCGAGGTCGAGTTCGTCCTCCAGCGTGGGGCTGGTGGTGGTGCGAATCTGGTCGCCGAAATCGTAGAGCGCGCAGCCCGGCATGACGGTGTCGAGATCGACGACGCACATGGCGCGGCCCGTCTCAAGATCGAGCATGACGTTGTTAAACTTCGTGTCGTTGTGCGTGATGCGCTCGGGGATTTTTTTTGCCGCCATGAGCTTCAAAATCACGTCGCATAATTTCTCGTGCGCGTTCACCCAGGCGATTTCTTTTCGCGCTGAAGCGGCGCGGTTCACGCGGTCTTCGGTGAGTGCTTTTTGGAAAGACTCGAAGCGCTTCCGGGTGTTGTGAAAATGAGGGATGGTGTCGTGCAGTCGGTCGCCGGGGAGATCGACGAGCTGATGCTGGAACTCGCCAAATGCCTTGCCCGCTTCGTATGCCTGCTCGCCGCTTTCCACGGCTTCGAAGGTGCGGACGTTTTCGATGAAGATGAATGTGCGCCAGAACTCGCCATCGGGCGTTTTGTAGTAGCTCTTTCCGTCGCGCGTGGGGATGACGGTGAGGCAGCGCCGTGTGATGTCGCGGACGCCGCGCTCGGCGAGCTTGCGGTGCTGGTGGTTGGTGACGCGCTGAAGATTGTCCATGAGGCCGACGGGATCTTTGAACACCTCGTGGTTGATGCGCTGGTGGATGTAGCGGACGTTTTTCCCGCCCTGCTCGTAAGTGGCCGCGTAAGTCTCGTTGATGTGCCCGACCTTGCACGGCTCGGCGTGGACGAGCTCGCCGTAAATGTGGAATTGGCGGGAGATATTGAGAAGTCGAGAAGGGTCGTATCCGGACATGATTGCACGGCCTTACAGAAAAATTCGCGCTGCCCAAAGACAAAACGTTGAACACTACGGGGCGCGGGGCGTAGCGTGTCGGCATGGCTGAGATTCAACGCACAAACCAATCGTCCGAACTAACGGATACTTTCCTTCAGTTCATCATGATGCAGACGCAGCAGGCGCTGCTCGCACTCGGCAAGCATCCGAGCCGCCCGGCGGGCGCTCCGCCGCCAAATCTCCAGCTCGGGAAGGTGTTCATCGATCACTTGATCATGCTGCGCTGGAAGACCGAGGGGAATTTGAACCCGGATGAAAAAAATGCGCTGAACAACGCGATCACTCATTTGCAAAACGCGTTCGTGGAAGTGACGAAGGAGCCCGCACAATGAGGCCGCAATTTTCCGTAGGGAACGTGTTGTGGGGCGGCAAGCTGCCGGTTTTCATCCTCGGTCCGTGCGTGATCGAGTCGGAGGAATTCGTGTGGCGGATGGCGAAATCGCTGCACGCGATTTGCAAGGAAGTCGGCGCGCCGTTCATCTTCAAAGCAAGCTACGACAAGGCGAACCGCACGAGCGGCAAGAGCTTCCGCGGCCCCGGCGTGCGTGAAGGCTGCAAGATTCTCGCGAACATCGGGCGCGAGCTGAATGTGCCCGTGACGACCGATGTTCACTCGCCGGAAGATGCGATCATCGCCGCCGAGTTCATCGACATTTTGCAAATCCCGGCGTTCCTTTGCCGACAGACGGATCTCATCCAGGCCGCAGCGGAAACGGGGCGCACGGTGAACGTGAAAAAGGGGCAATTTCTCGCGCCGGGCGACGTGAAAAACATCGGCGACAAGCTGACGGCTTTTGGCTGCAAGCAGTTCATGTTCACGGAACGCGGGACGACTTTCGGCTACAACAATCTCGTCGCCGACATGCGCTCGCTCTATTGGATGCGTGAATTGGGCTACATGACGGTCTTTGATGCGACCCACAGCGTGCAGCGCCCCGGAGGCGGCGGCGACAAGACGAGCGGCGACGGCATTCTGGCTCCAGTGCTTGCGCGCGCGGCGATGGCGGCGGGTTGCGATGCGGTATTTCTGGAGACCCACGAGAACCCGGCTGAGGCGATGAGTGACGGACCTAATCAGATTCCGCTGGCGCAAATCGCGCCGCTGCTCAAGACTCTCATTCAAATCCATGAACTCGTTCAGTAGGCCCACGCTTTTTCTCCTGCTCGCAGTGACGTTCGCGCCGCTTCCCTCGACCGTTGCGCAGGATAAAAAGAAGGACTCGAAAAAAAACGCGCCCGCTGTGCAAAAGCCCGCGAAGGTGGTGGAGCCGACAAAGAAGGGCATCGCTGGACTAGGCGATCTTCCCATCCCGAAAGGCTCGCCGCAAAAGGAAATCCGATTCCCCGTTTACACCGCCGACGGAAAAAAGACGACGTACTATCGCATCGGTGTGGCGACCTGGCGGGACGATGATGAGAATATCGACCTGAAGGAAATGGAGCTCCAAACTTACGACCCACAAGGCAAGGAAGAATACGTCGTGAAACTGCCCGACGCCGTCCTCAACGTGCCGACCAATGTCATCACGGCAAACGCCCGCATTCTCATCCGGGACGAACGCTTCGAAATCACCGCAAACTCCCTCAGATACGATATGAATGCCAAGACGGAGACCGGCGCTAAGGAGAGTGTCGCGACGCTCGGCGGCGGAGTGACGATGACCATTTTCGACGCCGACGCAGTTCTGGGCTCCGGAAAAAAGAAAGAAAGCCCCGAGATCAAAATCGAACCTTTGACAGAAGAACCTACCAAGAAATGAAACGCCTCTTTTTAATCGCAGCCATCGCATCCACCGCACTCGCCCAATCCCCCACCAGCGCAAAGCTCGCGGTCCCGGCGGTGCCCGGCGAAAAGCCCGTCGCACAAAAGCCAAAGAAAAAGGGCGGCCCGACAATCATCGTCAGCCGCGAGGGCGCGTTCAAAAGCAGCTCGCAAACTGCGGAATTCAAGGGCGAAGTAAATGTGAAAGGCCCAGAGTATGAAATCTCGTGCGACCGGCTGAGAATCAAAATGAAGCCAAAGCCCGTCGCAGGCTCAGAGACTCCCGCCGAGCCCGCACCGGATGAGAAAGCGGCGGATGATGGCGGAATGGGCAACATCGAAGAAGCCATCGCCGAGGGCAACGTAATCATCACTCAACTGAAACCGGGAAAGACCGGTGCCCCGCCAACGCGATACCTCGCGAAGGGGAAAAAGGCGGTATTCACAAGCACGAGCGGATCACTCGTCATCACGGGCTGGCCGCAGATTTTGGAGTCGATCGACGGAAAACCGATAAAACAAACGAATGCGCTTGAAGAAAGCACGAAAGTGACTCTCTTTCAGTCCAACGATATGCTATTCGATGGAGGCCGCGCTGAGGTGATTCTTTACGGGAAAGAAAAGGACAAGGAATGACGAACTTCGCCGCATCAACCGAACAAGCGCCCAGCCAAAAAGCGCAAGCCATGCTCCAGACGCATGGACTCGTGAAGACCTACGGCGGACGCAATGTGGTGAACGGCGTGGACATCAATTGTCATCGCGGGGAAATCGTCGGTCTCCTTGGCCCGAATGGCGCGGGAAAAACGACCAGTTTTTATATGATGGTCGGCCTAGTGCGCCCCAATGCGGGAAGTGTGTTTTTCGACGGTCACGATGTGACGGATCTGGCGATGTACAAGCGCGCCCGAATGGGCATGGGCTATCTCCCGCAGGAGGAAAGCATCTTCCGAAAACTCACCGTGGAGCAAAACATCATGGCCATCCTGGAGACCACGGAGCTGAATAAGGCGCAGCGCAAGGCGCGGTGCGATGAGTTGCTGGAGCAATTCGGAATCGCCCATGTGCGAAAGCAGATGGCGCTCACCCTTTCCGGCGGTGAAAAACGCCGGCTCACAATTGCCCGCTCGCTCGTGACAAATCCTAGCCTGCTCATGCTCGACGAGCCCTTCAGCGGAGTCGATCCGCTGGCTGTGCAGGACGTGCAGGCCATCGTGAGCAACCTCCGCAAAACTGGACTCGGCATCCTCATTACCGACCACAACGTCCGCGAAACGCTCAGTATCGTGGACCGCGCCTACCTCATCTTCGAAGGCCGCGTGCTCATGCAGGGCACGAAAGAACACCTCATCGCAAGCCCGGAAGCCCGCCGACTTTACCTCGGCGAAAATTTCTCAATGTAACAAATCTCACCTCAGAACAAAAAAACAAAAAACAGGAGAAACACAAAATAACACCATGCAAACTGCAAACGTAAACGTGCCAATCCGCATCACCGGGCGCCACATGAGCATCACCGATGCAATCCGTGAATACGCCCAGAGTAAAGTCGAGCACATCCACCTCGATTATCCGCGGATCATCGAAGTCCATGTCATCCTCGATGTCTCGAAGCACCGGCACCTCGCCGAGATCGTGCTCCACTGCGCAAACCACATCACCATCGAAGCCGACCACGAATGTGAAGACATGTACGCCGCGATCGATGGGGTGATCGCAAAAATCACCCGCCAGATGCGAAAGTACAAAACCAAGATGCTCCGGACCCACCGTCCGCGCCGCACCGAGCCTCAGCACTTCGATGAGCATATCCTGCACATCGATGAGGCTTTCCAAGAACATGCCGAATCCGAGCCGAAGCATGTTGAAACCGAGCAGACGATCGTGAAGCAACTCTTCGTGGATGAAGCGGTGCTCCAGCTCGAAATGGCTGCGAATAAACAGTTTGTGGTATTTCTGAATGCCAAAACCGACAAGTTGAACATCGTCCAGCGCCGCCGGGATGGGGCGTATGGACTGATTGAGCTGACGATTCCAGACAAGGCATAGTGTCCCGGGATCAACTTGATTCGATCAGCGCCGTGAATGGCCGCGAAAGCGAGCCACTCACGGCGCTTCTTTTTGGGGCAAAACGGAATGTAGCCATCGAGAATCACCGCCCCGCCATCTTGGAATTTCTATCACTTTATCATAATTCCCATAAGATCAGACCTCGGGGGCACACCAATCGCTAGAGAGAGACGCGTATGCGATTAGGCCGACCAACATTTCAGAAAAACCCAAGCTCTCCGAGCGCGAAAACATCCGTTTTTGCAATCGTTCTGCTGGCCCTCGCAGCGAGCCTGTTTCTGTCCGCAGGCGCAGTCGCCGGCATTCTAAATTCTCAGGAACAAGCGATGGCGAACCTGCTCGTCAACAACGCCGGACAAACCCGTGACCGCAGTGCAATGCTACTCGATGCGACGCTCTCCGCAGTCGCCCGCGCCAAGGCGAAGGACATGGCCACGCGGAGGTATTTTGACCACGTAACTCCCGATGGGATCGGGGCAAATCACGCCATCCGCAGCGCCGGCTATCCGCTTCCCTTGTGGTATGGGACCGCAAAATCCAACAACACCGTAGAATCCCTCAGTGCGGGATACTCTTCAGCATCGTCTGCATGGAATGCACTTTTGGGCTCGCCTGGGCACCGCTCACACCTTCTCGCGACGGACTCGTTTTATCGGGATCAGACGACTTACGGAATCGGCTTTTATCATGACGACTCATCGCCTTACGTCGATTACTTCGTCATCCTCACCGCCCCGCCCCGTGCAAAATCCACGCTCACGATCACCTCGCCCGCCGTCGATGCCCACGTCGGCACGGAAAGCGTCACATTTTCCGGCACAGTCGGTGGAAGCAACATCGTCGGAACGCTCGAGCTTCGCTTGGAAAATTCCGCAGGGAGTTCAGCATGGCGGCGCGTCACGTTGCCCGTCGGCTCGACCATCGGAACATGGAGCATCAACGTCGCAGGTCTGACTCCCGGCGCGAATACCGTCCGCTTGAAAAGCACTTCTGCTGCTGGCACCAGCCTCGCCGAAACTGCGAGGACGATTCGCTGGGTGATCATGCGGCCCCTCACCGTGGCGCTCGATGGCGGGGGGAATGTCTCCCCCGGCTTCCTCGGAACGACCAACCGGGAAGTCGGCGTACGCTACACAATTTCAGCAGCGCCAAATGACGGCAGCACGCGTTTTAGCCACTGGTCTGGTCTCCCTCCCGGCTCCAACTCCGCCGCAAGCCGCCAGACATTTACGATGGTCGAAGGGCTGTCGTTCACCGCGCATTTTATCCCGAATCCATTCTGGAGTCTGCGCGGTCGCTACCAGGGAATTCTATCCGGGCAGGAGTTTTCAAAAACGGGACAACTCCGCGTGGATGTCGGATCTTCCGGAGCATTCTCAGGAAAGCTGCACTACGGAAAATCCGGCTATGCAGTGCTCGGCACCTTCGACCCCGCAGGAGCCGCGAGCCTGCAAATCAAACGCGCCATCGGTAGTCCCATCACACTTTCCCTGAACCTCGACACGACCGGCAACTCCGACCAAATCACGGGCACCGTCGATGATTCCGGCGTGTTGACCGATTTCATCGCGGACCGCAGCGCACTGCCCACCGGCAACTATGAGCCGGGCAAACTCACCATCCGCATCAACCCCGACGACACAGTTCCCGCATCGCCAAAAGGAAGCGGATACGCCGTGCTGAATATCGACGAACTCGGCGCAGTGCGCATCGCCGGAGCGCTGGCGGATGGCCGCACATTCACAGCGAGCACGATCGTTTCAAAAGCGGGCACCATTCCCCTCCATGCTCGTTTTTACAGCAACACCGGAGCCGTCACCGGCAACGCATCGCTCGTGAACACAGCCACCGACGACATCGCCGGCAGCATCCGATGGTTCAAGCCCGAGCGGCTTCTCGACCCATGCTATCCGCAGGCATTCACCACACAAAATGCACTCACCGGCTCACGCTACATCCAGCCGCCCGCAGGCACGCCATTCATCAATTTTCAGACCCAAGACAACCGCGGCAACCTCCTCCTCGCCGAGGGAAATATCGAGACGCAAATCACTCAGCCGCTCGCCGTCAGCAACGACAACCGCGTGCAACTCCAGACCCCGACACCCACCGGATTAAAGCTCACCGTGAACCCGAAAAACGGACGCTTCTCCGGCAATTTTCTGCATCCAGTCGCAGGCAAGCGGAAGTTCGCCGGCGTCGTGAGCCAGAAGCAGAGCGCAGGATGGGGCTTCTTCCGCGGCCTCGATGCGTGCGGCTCGACAGTGCTCCAGCCGCAGCCGTAACTACGGCCCGGACAGCCCCACGAGCGCGCCGCTATAGCCGGTCAGTTCGAGATACCCGTGCCCTTTCACCGCACGACCTTCACGCGAGCCGGCGATGTCGATGAGACCTTCCCAATAAACCACGGGCTTTAGGACAAGTTCCTGCGCATCGAGCGGAGTGCTCACGGTCAAATCGAGCTTGAGCGACGGCACTTTCACACTCCACGCCACCGGATAATTGCCGCCGGTTTTTGGGCTCTTCCAAAACCTCTGCGGAGCCAGCTCGATCTCGTCTTTCCGCAAATGGCGCACCGAGCCATCCGCAGAGATCCACGAACCGCTCGACGCCGGATCCACCGTTCCATCTTTCCTCCGAATCTGATAAATCATCAACTCCGAGCCATCGTCGAGTTGCACGCTGAACCAGTCCCAGCCGACCTGCCCCCGCCCGAGCTGATTCGTCGCCCATTCGTGGTCGAACCAACTCTCCCCTTCGACCGCCACATCCTTTCCACCAATACGCAAAGTGCCCGCCGAGCGCATCCGCGTCGCCGAGTAATAATGCGACGCGTGCCCATCCTCTTCCGCCTTCCGGCTGATGCCACCTTCACCATGCACCGCCCACGGTTTCGCGAGTTCCAGCCGCAGCGAAAGCGAACGCCCACCGTCTGAAGCACGCGCCAAAAACGCGCCATCGGCGGCAAGCTCCAGCGACCAATCGCCAAGCCACGCAAGCCGATGATCATCGGCAAAACCCGCCTCACCAAACGCACCGCGCTTTAGCGATTGCGAAAAATGAAACGTGCCCGCCGACAAATCCGTGATCGTAAAATGGCCGAATTTCAGCGCATCGCCCACAAACCGCGACTTCACTTCCGGCGAGCCCGGCGGACGCAACCCCTGACGAAAAAACGTGAGCTGATACCCAAATCGCCGCCCGTCCGCAGCGCGCAGATTCCCCGTTAAATACCACCACTCCGTTTTGAAATCCGAGTGGAGCCGATGGTCCCGCGGCCACTCGTAGCTCCAGCCCGGCACCGCCGCGCGCCACTCGCCAGCGAGCGCAATGCAAGGAATCAACAGCGTTGAAATGTAGGCCCATGCTTTCATCATTCTCCTCGCAAAGCGTCTGCAATCTTCCCCCGCCGCGCAATCCTCGACGGCCACCACGCCGCCAATACCGCC
>JAYTMG010000806.1:0-7169 GCA_043728745.1 Verrucomicrobiaceae bacterium | reverse complement strand
AGGGCTCGATGGTGCAGTTGTTCACCTCGAAGATGTTCAAAGGACAGTGGCAGACGGGAGACGTTTACCATCCGCCCGTTCGAAACTGGTCGGCAAACGAGGACTTCGTAAAGCATCCGTCGCCGGGGATGTTTTCATTCTCCGTGTATTCGCGCGGACCGTGGCGTCGCCTGTAACAGCCCGCATACTGCACGGCGAAGGCATTGTCGGATGGACATTCGTCAACTTGCGCACCATACCGACGCGCTCAAATGAAAGCGCTTTTTTTGACCAATGAATACCCGCCCACCATTTACGGGGGAGCCGGAGTGCATGTGGATTACCTCTCGCGGGAGCTCGCCAAGCTCATCGACTTGGAAGTGCGCTGCTACGGAAAAGAAACGCGCGAAACGCGAATCGACACCCCGAGCTTGAAGGCGGTCGGATATGGTTGCGACACTTCCACCTACACTGCGCCAACGGCGCTGCACTCGGTATTTGGGGCGATTCAGCGGGGGCTCGACTGGAATACCACCAACGTAGATGCCGACCTCGTCCATCTCCACACATGGTACACCCACATGGGCGGAATCATCGCGAAGCTGAACTACGGCATCCCTCTCGTCATCACCGTCCACTCTCTGGAGCCGCTGCGGCCATGGAAGCGCGAGCAGCTCGGCGGAGGATACGATTTTTCCTGCTGGGTGGAAAAAACCGCAATCGAAATGGCCGACGCCGTCATCGCCGTGTCGGAAGGCACGCGCGCGGACATTTTGCGGTATTTCGATGTGCCGAAGGAGCGTGTGCCGGTCATTTATAACGGCATCGACCTCGCCGAATATCACCGCGTCGAGACTACCGGCGCATTGGAAAAATACGGCATCAACCCTCGCGAGCCTTACGTCCTTTTCGTCGGGCGCATCACGCGCCAAAAAGGAATCGTCCACCTCGTCCACGCCATCGAACACATGACACCGGGCTTTCAGATCGTCCTATGCGCAGGAGCGCCAGATACGCCGGAAATTGCCGCCGAGATGAAAGCCGCCGTCGCCGTTGCGCAGGCCAAGCGCCCCGGCGTGCTCTGGCTCGACAAGATGGTTTCCAACCCTGAGAAAATCGAGCTCTACAGCCATGCGTCCGTCTTTTGCTGCCCGTCGATTTATGAACCGTTCGGCATCATCAATCTGGAGGCGATGGCTTGTGAAACAGCAGTCGTCGCGAGCTCGGTCGGCGGGATGAAAGAAGTCATCGTCCACGGCGAAACGGGCTACCTCGTCCCGCTCGAACAGATGACCGAGTCCCCATTCGAAGCGACCCATCCGGAAGTCTTCGCGCGCGACCTCGCAGCCCGCGTGAATGAGCTCATGGCCGACGCTCCACTGCGCGAACGCATGGGCAAAGCCGGGCGCAAACGCGTAGAGGAAAACTTCGGCTGGGGCGCCATCGCCCGCCGCACTGTGAGCCTCTACAAAAGCCTCGTACATTAAAAACGGGCAATACTTGCCACGGTCCCGTTGACGAATCCCAGCGAATCTGATTCTGTCCCCGCACTTATGAAAAAGTTCACCCTGGCGCTCTGCGCCACCACAACGCTGCTCTCAAGTGCATGCACGAACACGCTCTACACCCATCGCAAGGACTTCCAGCCGAAGTCCCACGGCGGGCCGTGGAACACCGAATACGTTAATTTGAAGACCGGCGAACGTCGTGCGCGAGCCGAGGCCGCACAAGGCGACAACTCCCACCGCCCGCTCTGGCGCGACGGGAAGTGGCACGACATCGTTTGGCGCTGGTAACCAGACGGGAACAACAAAGTGCCGCCCTGCGGCACGCTATTTCTGGACGACTTTTGCGACATTTTCGCAGAAGTCGTCCTCTTTTTGTGCCATGATCACGCCATTGGGTTATGGAATTTCAAGTGAATCACTTCTCTCCTCATGCTAGGCACCCGAACTGCTATGTGATTCAAGAGTGACGACTCGCTCGTCGCAGCCCATGCCAAAACTTTTAATCAAACATCCAGAAAAGGGCGACCTGAGTTTCACGCTCAGCGGCGGCCGCGTTTCCGTAGGAAGACGGGCTGAAAACTCCATCCAGATCAACCACGGGACCGTCTCCGGCTCCCATGCCGAACTGGTCGCAGTCAACGGTCACTATGTCCTGCGGGACCTTGGTTCGACGAACCACTCCTTTCTCAATGGCGAGCGTGTCGCCGAAGATGTGGACTTGAAAGAGGCGTGCAAAATCACGTTCGGCACCGTCGAGTGCGACTATATCCCCGACAACGCCAAGCCTGCCCCCACTGCCAGCGGCTCCGACCTCGATACTCTCCGCAAAAACGTCGGCATCCTGCGATCACAAAATGACGAACTCGTCGCCAAGCTTGCCGATCAAAAACAACAAATCGAAATCCTCGGCTCGGCAAAACTTCTCATGCGCCCGAGCAATGGCGCCGATCCAGTAGCGCTCAAAGAAAAGCTCGCCACAGTCACCGCCGAGCGCGACGACCTCCACCAGCAAAACGCCGCGCTCCGAAACGAGATCGCGATGCTCAGAGCCTTGGCGCAGAGCTTCTCCGGCGGCTCCGCTGAATCGGACAATTGGCTGAAAGAAACCGTCCCGATCATACTTCCAAAAATCGCCAGCACCGCGCCAGTCCCCACCGTGGTGAACCTCGGGCCGCAGGCTAACATCCTCCATTTTTACGGAGAAATCGTGGCCAAAATGCGCCCGCTCGCAGCCAACATCCGCACCGAATCCGAAGCTCGAAATGAGATGCTTCTTCTCGCGAGACATCTCGTGGAGAAGTCCACCGCCCTCGGCAATCATCCCGTCGGCCGCATGGCGAAAGCACTCGAAGGAATTTTCCGGGACATCGCCGAGAGCAACGCTGAGGTAGGGCAGAACATTCTGCGCTCCATCACACACGGCGTCGATACACTGGCCCGAATCCTTGAGCCCAAGAATCTCGCGAAGTGCTCTGATATTCCGCAACCGAGCGTGCTGCTCGTCGATGATGACACTGATTTCCTACCCGCAATGCTTGCCGCGTTGGAGTTTGCCAGATTGCCCGCCACCGGATGCGAAGATGCCACCCAGGCTCTCACGCTTCTTGGCGAAAGCCGCTTCGACCTTATCGTTCTCGACTTGGGTCTTCCTGACTTCGATGGCCTCGATCTTTGTGCTGCCGTTCGCAATCTTCCGTTCCATTCCGACACCCCGATTCTCATTTTGACGGGAAGCGACAGCATCGAAAATCGCGCCCAGAGTTCGATCCGCGGCAGCAGTGATTTCCTCGCCAAACCGTGCAATCTTTTCGATCTTACGCTGCGCGCCTACTCGTGGGTCTATAGTCACCAACTCGGGTTGCTCTAAAGCTCGGCATCAGCCGACAGACAGACCCGCCTGAGTCTCCCTTCCCGCAAATCACCTCCGCGGTTTCCCGCTGTGGACTGCCGCAATAAGGTCCCCAACCGTCCGGTGCGACTCCAAGTTGTGGCGCAGCGCGACATCGAGCCGCACGCTGTAACGGTTGCGACGCCCGTCGCGTTCGCGCTCAATCACGCCCCCCGATTCGAGGTCCGAGATAATTTTCAGAACCGCGCGCTCGGTGATTCCCACCTTCGCCGCAAGGTCGCGCACCCGCAGAGAGTTATCTCCTGCAAGGCACACGATGACGTGCGAATGATTCGTAAGGAAGGTCCACGCCGCACCCGAAACAGGCTCCGGTGATTTTTTCTTTGACTTCATATACGCGTTTTAATACATGATTTATATTTCATGTGTTTCTTTGCATGATTCTTTTAACACAAATAGCAACTTATGAAAGACACAAATTCCATCACGGGCGTCGAGCCCCTCCGCATTCCCGCTCCCGCCATCTCGGCCGCAGTCGGAAACAAGTCCTGACCCTGATATCCGATGGACGCCACACTCATACTCACAAACCTGCTCAACCCGCCGGTCCTTTTCTTTTTCCTCGGAATCTTTGCGTGCCTTATTGGTTCGGACCTGACCATTCCGGAGCCTTTGTCGAAATTCTTCTCCCTCTACCTCCTCCTGTCCATCGGATTCAAGGGCGGCGCCGAGTTGCATAAGAGCGGTCTATCCAACGAGGTGCTCTGGACGATCAGCGCTGCAATGTTAATGGCGTTGCTCGTTCCCCTTTGGACCTTCTTTGTCCTGCGCCGTAAGATGGATGTGCCAAACGCGGCCGCGATTGCTGCGACTTACGGATCGGTCTCAGCAGTCACATTCATTGCAGCAACCGCGTTTCTCACCCAGCTCGGTATTCACTCCGGCGGTCACATGATTGCTGCGCTAGCCCTGATGGAGTCGCCCGCAATCGTAATCGGCATCGCCATCTCACGGCGGTTCGGGAAAAACGACGGGATTGCCTTCTCGTGGCCCCATCTCATGCGCGACGCTTTCGCCAATGGCTCCGTGCTGGTTCTGTGCGGTTCGCTCGTAATCGGCGTCCTCACGGGCGAGAGCGGGAGCAAATCACTCTCGCCTTTCACCAGTGACATTTTCCGCGGCATGCTTTGCCTCTTCCTTCTCGACATGGGGCTTGTAAGCGGACGCCAGCTCGGAAGCATTCGCAAGCTCGGCATCTTTCCCATCGCCTTCGCCTTTATAACGCCCCTCATCAACGCGGCCATCGCGATCGGCATCGCGCACATGATTGGTCTCGGGCGCGGCGACGCATTCCTCTTCGCCGTACTCTGCGCCAGCGCGAGCTACATCGCAGTGCCCGCAGCGATGCGCCTCGCAGTTCCGGATGCCAATCCCGGCCTGTATATCACCATGGCGCTTGCCCTCACCTTTCCACTCAACATCATTCTTGGTCTGCCTCTGTATATGGGAGTTATCGATCACTTTTGGAAATGAGCCTCCCCCGCCCCGGATTGAACGCTTCCGGTTCTTTGATGGGACGAACACGGGAGCCTTGTCCCTCATCCTGCGATCTGTCACACCGTACGGATGCGCGACGTATCTAGAATTCAGGCAGCGGTCCGGGATGTGCCGGATTTTCCAAAACCCGGCATCGTTTTCAAAGACATCACTCCCGTCCTCGGCGACGGCGGATTATTCCGTGAGGTGATCGATTTGTTCGCTGAAACCCTGTCGGGAAAAGGCGTGACGAAGATCGTCGGCATCGATGCGCGCGGCTTCATCTTCGCGAGCGCAGTCGCCTACAAGCTCGGCGTTGGATTCGTTCCCGTGCGAAAAAAAGGCAAGCTCCCGTGGACGACACGCGCCGCAGAGTACGAACTGGAATACGGAAACGCGATCGTCGAGATTCACATCGACGCAGTCGCACCCGGCGAAAAGGTGGCGCTCATCGACGACGTCCTCGCCACCGGCGGCACGGCAGCCGCCGCCCTGAAACTCCTGCATTCATGCGGCGCGGAGGTTGTTTGCGCGCAATTTTTGATGGAGCTGGGATTTTTAAAAGGAAGGGTCCAACTGGAAAATACGCCGGTTGATTCACTTCTGATTTTCTAGGGTTTTTATAAAAGCCATAACATTGGCACGAAGCAGGCTTATCTTAAGCCTGCAATGTTACCACGGAAATATCAGTCCATTATATCCCGCTGCGGGAGCGCTTTCGGAAGAATTCCAGCGCTCCTCCAGCGGCTGACACCCGGAGTTTCGGCGACCAGCGCCCTTGCGGTTCCGATTTCCCCGAACCTCCTCATGACCAGCTCGCTCCCCATGGAGTCGTTGATGACCAACGTGCTCGCAGTCGTAGGCGTAGCGGCGGGCATCACTCTGGGCCTCGTATATCGAAGCATGAGTGAATCGCACGAATCGCTAGCCAAGGAAGCCGACGCCGCCAAAGCCGAGTTGCGCGCGGTCCTCACGATGACTGATGACGCAGTCCTAATCCTCGATAAGCACACGATCATCCGCGGAGCAAATCCCGCTGCCGAGGAGCTTTTCGGCCAGGATCTGGACGAGCTTATGGGGACCGACCTTCAGAGCCTCGTGTCCTATCCGCTCAACCTCGTGGAACTCACCCGCAGCGGCCCCGCTTCGTTCAAAACGACTGCGCTACAAAGCGAAGGCGACACCAAAGTGAACATCGTCCTCTCCGAAGTGCATCTCTCAAAAGGCACGAGTTTCCTCGCACTCATTCGCGACGAAACTGCCAGTGCAAATCCGCCGCTCCCGCAGTCGAATCACCCCGACCTCAGCGGGCCCGTAGGCAAGTTCTCCCATGACCTAAACAACGCGCTCACGGGAATCATCGGCAACCTTTCCCTCATCATGATGACATCGCAGCCCGACGCCGTAACGGGCGAGCGAATCACCGGCGCGAAACGAAGCGCAATCCGCGCACAAGAGCTCAACCGGAAACTCCTTGGACTGGCGAAAGGCGAGGAAGTCGAAGTCGAGCCGACGCTCGCGAATCAATCCTCCGCGCCGACGATTGTGCCACTCCCTTCGATGATGACCACCACCGAGAAACCGCAGTTCAACTCTCCGCCAGTCCGGTCCACGGAATCCGCCACAAAAGGGAGCCCGCGCGTTCTCGTGCTTGATGACGAGGAAACTATCTGCGAACTCGTATCCATGGCACTGAGCTCACTCGGCTACAGCGTCACGGAAACCCACGACGCCGACCAAGCGATCCGCGCCTGCGAAGATGCAGCCGCCGCAGGCAATCCGTTTGACCTTGTGATTTCGGACCTCAGCCTGCCGGGAGGATTGACCGGGCAGGATGCCGTGAATCGGATGCGCTTAATCGACCCGAAACTCAAAGCCATCGTATCCAGCGGCTACGACTCCGACCCAGTCATGAGGCGGTTCCGCGAGCATGGTTTCTGCGCGGCGATCTCGAAACCCTACGACATTTCAAAACTCAGTCGCATCGTCGTCAGCGCGCTCGCTTCCGAAGAAGAACAACGGAAGACCGCATAAAGCGGACTCCATCCGCCAAAGACTCTCCGGTGGAGGCCGGGAGTCGAAGGCCGGGGCTATTGCTGCGACTGCTCATGGGCTGACGGTCGTAGTGTGGTTCCGCCTTCGACTCCCGGCCTCCGCCATTTCATTCCGTCTTCCACAAATAACGAGATGCCCCAAGCCTTTGTTACGCCTTATCGGAAAGTAGGGGGACCGTCCCGGTCCCCTCGCTTTTTCTTGAGAATCCAGCGTTTCACAATCCGTTTCAGAGGTCACGGGGC
>JAYTMG010000805.1:0-16403 GCA_043728745.1 Verrucomicrobiaceae bacterium | reverse complement strand
ACTGCCCCAAGTGCGCAAATCGGCAGACCCAAAGACATGCAATTTCGCATCCGTCATCGGCTTGCGAATGCGCACCGTCAGTGTCGGGCGATTCGCATTCAACCCTGTGCCCACGATGCTCGCCGGGTCGCGGATGAGCGGGTTCGTATCAAACACATATTCCAGCAAATTGGTGAACCCATCGCCATCCGGGTCCGCCAGTTCACCGCTAGTTTCCAAATGCGTGAGGTCCGCCGGAAAGTTCGCAGTGCGCCAAGAAGCGAAGTCGGCAAACGTAGTCGAATGGAGCGCAGCGGCGGTGAGGAGAAGGGTGAAGGTTTTCATTGAGACGGCGTCGAATTAGGAATTGGCGAGGTCTGTTTGTGAGAGAAATGCAGTTGGCTGCAAGTAGATTTTTAAGAAGACCTCTTATAAATCGGCCTTTTAAGGCCATCAACGCAGCGTCTGCCGCCTCGGTAACGTCCGCGTGTGCCGTCTGACCGAGAACAAACTATTGTCGATACCGTGATTGCGCGGTTGATCGATGTGCGGCGCAAAAAGGGCATTTCCCAAAACCGACTTTCAGAACTCACCGGATTGAGCCGGTCCGGCATTCGACATCTTGAAAACGGCGAAACTAATCCAACACTTTATACGCTACTGAAAATCGCCACGGCTTTGGATGTGAAAATCGGGCGGCTCATCGGGGCCGTTTTCCGGGCGTCCGAGCCGTAGCATCCTGGATCCAGGCCCGCCGCTCACAGCGTGTGTTTCAGCTCATCCAGCCATTTGTCGTATCCGCGAGGGCGCGGCGGGATTCGCGGTTGGCGGCTGCCCTTGCGCGTTGGGGTCGTAGGAACTTTCGCGAATGTGCCCGGCTTTCTTGTTTTCAAGACTAAAACTGGAAGTAGATGAACTGGACTTTCTCGAATACTCCGAAGAAGACGATGCTGTAGAAGCAGGTGATGAGGCAACTCCAGCGGAACGCGCTTTTTTGCCATAGGGCGAGAATGAATGGCGGGCGGTATGCCATAAGCCAGTCCACGCTCATGACGATTGCGACCATGAGGAGTGCGACGGTCATCTCAAAGCGGGGAAGCCCAGTCTCGAAAAAATCGCTGGCTCGGAAGTCCCTCAACAAGTGTGCGTGGGTGAGGATGTGCAGCGCATCGCTGAGGGATTGGGCTCGAAAGAAGACCCAGCCGACCGAGACCAAGGCGAAAACCCAGAGGGTTTGCGTGACGGCTAGTAACCGCGGCACTCGGTGAAGGTGGAGTCGCTCTGCGCATGTTTTGCGAATAGGGGTGAGCAGCTTACTCAAAACGAGATATGTGCCGTGGAGGGCCCCCCATAAGACGAAGGCCCACGCAGCGCCGTGCCATAGGCCGCTGATGGTGAATACGATGAGAAGGTTGAGGTATTGCCTGGCGGGAGATTTCCGGTTGCCGCCAAGTGGGATGTAAAGGTAGTCGCGAAACCACGTAGAGAGTGAGATGTGCCAGCGATGCCAGAATTCGCTGATCGAGCGCGCGAAATAGGGTTGCTTGAAGTTGACCATCAAATCGTAGCCCAAGAGGCGTGCAGCTCCGATGGCGACCTCGGAGTAGCCAGAAAAGTCGCAGTAGATTTGGACAGCGAAAAAGATGGTGGCGAGAATCAAAATGGGGCCGCTGTATTGAGTTGGGGCGGCATAGACGCTGTTCACGACGGGGGCGATTAGGTCGGCTACGGCGACCTTTTTGAATAGCCCCCATAGCATGATTTTGAGCCCGCTACGCCATCTCTCGGGGTCGGGGGTTTGGTGGGTGCGGAATTGATGGAGCATGCTCTGGGGACGCTCGATGGGGCCTGCGACGAGCTGGGGAAAAAACATTACGTAGAGTGCGTAGATGCCAAAATGGCGCTCGGCTTTCTGGTTTCCGCGATAGACCTCGATGGTATAGGACATCGCTTGGAATGTGTGAAATGAAAGCCCGAGAGGAAGGATGATGGATAAGCCTTCAATGCTGTAGTTCCAGTGCAGGACACGCGCGAGTTCGGCCAAGTTGGCGTTGATGAAGTTAAAATACTTGAAGATCGCAAGCAGACCGATGTTTGCGACAATGCTGACGATGAGGAGTGTTTTTCTTCGTGCAGCGGGGGCGTCTTCAATCCAAATGCCTGCGACATAATCAATGACAATGGAAATTCCCAGAATCAGAATATAGACAGGGATGAACGCCATGTAGAAATAGCAACTCCCTCCGAGGAGCACGACCCAGCGGTATCGCTGTGGAAGTGCAAAATGCGCGAGCAAAATGAAGATGAAAAAGATCGCGAAATGGAACGAATTAAAAAGCATTTCGTGGAAGATTGCTCACTGTGGAGCGAGTGCTCCTTCTTTAAGAATGGGTTCGAGCAGCTCCCAGAGGCGCCGGGTGTAATGCGCTGCTCCTTCGGGGTTAAGGTGGGTGGGGTCCGAGAAAAAACGGTTGGGCAGTAACCAGCAGTCCGGGCCTTGCACAGAGATTTTCGGATGAGCGGATAGATTTGCAGTGACTGTGGATGTTGGGGCAGATGGGCCGACTTCCCCTTCGCGGAAGTAACGGGGGACAAATATCAGCTTTACGCCATGCTGCTCCACGATTGCGCTCAGTCGCAGAAACTCCGACGAATTTGTCGAAACGGAGCGCGTGAATGGCTTCTTCGGGTCGTCTTTCTGAAGGCGGAAATCCTCCGGGAGCCGATGCCCGGGGTAGTGGCTTTGCCCCTCGATAAAGTAATATCCTTTCTGGGCCAACATTGCCTCACTTTGGCGGCGGCAGTCTGCGTAATAAACGCGAAGCCCTCCCCGGCTATGGGAGCGGGCAGCGAAAAGGAGAAGGTTGCGGGGGAGTTTACGGAAAGGGAAGAGCTGAGAAATAACGCGATTATCGTCAATTCCCGGATTAAATAGGCTGGAACTGCTCTCTTCCCCATCCGACCAAGGGAAAATCAGCAGGACGTGGGTCGGCGTTTCTCCCCGCCGGCACAGCTTCTCCAAATTATCTGCGAACATGAGGAAATCCGGGAGCCCTATGTTGTAAGAACTCACGGTTGCCCCCGAGAGCGAATCAAACAACTCAGGCTGGAAGCCGGTCAATACTTGGCTGTTGCCGACCATGACCAGCTTCACGGGCGCATCGGGCCGAAAAAGTGAGCCCGTTTGAACTACTTTACTTTTCGCCGTATAGACGACTTCCGCCCCTGGGCGAATATAAGGCAGGGCTGAGTCCGCCACAAAGAAGAGAATCCAGAGTGCCGTGGTGATCCCGATGAACCGGGCCATGCGGAAATGGAAGTAACGCCATCCGGTGTTCAGTGAGAAGTGCTTACGCGCCATGCGTCATAAACCGCGAGCATGTTTTTCGCAATCGGAGCGTCAAATACATTTTCGCAGTGCAGAGAGAAATCCTTTGCCAGAGAGGGTGCGTCGCCATGGCTCGACTTCTCAAACGGCCTGCGGCGGGAAATAAGTGCCGGCGGGCTTTCCGGCGACGGCGCGGAGCATCGGGCCGGCGATCCTTCCGCTGGCGATGACGGTGGGGATGCCAGCGTTCACTGCGATTTGCACGGCGAGGAGCTTCGATGCCATGCCGCCGACGCTGAGGCGGCCTTTTTCGTCGCGGACGAACTTGGCGACTTCTTCAAAATTATCCACGCGCGGGATGAGTTTTCCTTTTGCGTCTAGGAGTCCTTCGACGCTTGTGAGCAGGACGAGTAATTGGGCTTCTGCGAGGAGCGCGACTTCGGCGCTGAGACGGTCGTTGTCGCCAAATTTCAGCTCTTCCACGGCAACGGTGTCGTTCTCGTTGATGATGGGGACGACTTTGCTCGCGAGTAGGCGATTCAGCGTGGTGCGGACGTTGGCGTAGGCGATGCGACTGTCGAGGTCTCCGTGCGTGAGGAGGATCTGGGCGACGGTAAATCCGTGCTTTTGAAAATGCTCGGTATAGCAGGCCATGAGGCGTCCCTGCCCGACTGCGGCGCAGGCTTGCCGGGCGGCGAGATCTTCCGGGCGCTCTTTGAGGCCGAGCGCGTCGAGCCCCGCTGCGACTGCGCCGGATGAGACGACGATGACTTCGTGCCCTTCTTTGACCAACGCGGAAACTTCCTTGGCGAGGCGAGCGAACTGCCTTTGGTCCAAGCCGACCCCGCGTTGAGTAGCGAGGATTCCGGAGCCGAATTTGACAACGATCCTTTTACCCACCTATCTCCTCGACATGGCGTCGATTTGCGACTCCAGCTTTTCCACGAGCATCTCTGCGGTTTCGCGGGCGCGGCGCTCTTCAAGCAGCGCTTCTTCGAGTTCGCGGACGCGTTGTTGCAGGTTGATCCGGATGCTGCCGCGTGTGCCGGCAAGCGTGAGGTCCACATCCGAGCGATCGGCGTTTGAGTAGATCTCCGGCGGGACGAGGTCCTTGACTTGAAGCTGCGTGTTGTCCGTGCAGTTGGTGATGGAGCTCTCCGAGGTGATTTCGCCCGCTCTCAAGAACTCGCGGATCGCGCCGACTGTGGTCGGGCCGTAGTAGTGGTCTTCGCTGACTTGGATGAGGTAATCCATTTCGAGCTCGGGCACCATCGGTGCCTTCATCCATGTGATTTCGTCGGTGGACACGCGGTCCATCGGCGAGACTTGTGCGTCGGCAGCCCATTCTTTGAGCTGTGAAAACGGGATCGGGCCGAATTGTGAGCCGTCGTGGGCTTTGCGCAGATACCAGTGGGAGTCGTCCATATTGGGTGTTATTCTTTTTTGTCGGGGGGAATCGTGAGTTGCTGGCCCACTTGAAGTTTCTTTGGATCAGAAATGTTGTTGAGCTTTTGCAGTTCCGCAACGGTTATTCCATGTTGTTTGCCGATTTTTTCCAGCGACTCGCCTTTTACGACAATATGGACCTTTGGGGCCGAGGCGAGCACTCGCGGGACGGGCGCGGCTTCGGGCTCCACGGCTGGCGCGGGTGTGGTCGCAACTCCGGGTATCGTAGCAGGCGTTGCAGCCGGCGCTTTAGCTTCAATCTGGCCGCTGAGGCGGTTGACTTGCGCGGTGAGTGCATCAATTTTCGCATTTTGCAGCTCGATGAGCTTGCGCAGTTGCGCCAACTCCGTCTGCACAGGGTCCTGTGCAAAAGCGGAAACTCGGAACAGGGACGCCACCGTTATCACAGCAGCCAGCATTGAAATTCGAAGTTGCGGAATCATTTCGATGAAAGTCTCCACAAACTTTGGCCGCAAGGCAAGGATGCGTTGCGCCCCGCCGTTTAGTACCGGAGGTAAGTGGCGAAAAATATCGCGCCGGCGGCGGAAATCGCGTTGATTCCACCGGATGGCGGTGCGTCGGAACCGGAGACGATAATGCCGGATACACGCCAGTAGCCGGGCTTGACCTCCGCAAACACAGGGCCGCCGCTCATTCCGCCTTCGAAGGTCAGGGACGTGTTGTCGTAGTAGGATTTGTAAATTTTTGACCAACTCGTGGCTGGTTCGACAAAAACCAACTCGTCGCCGCTGTGAGCGTCCGCGCCGTAACCGAGGCAGATATTGTATGCGTCGCCCGTAAGGAGCTTCAGGTCATACTTCCAGCCCGCATACGAGCCGCCCGCGAGAAGGGATGCAAACCGCAAGCCGCCCATATCGCGGGCAAACGAGTAATCGGAATCCGCCCCGTTGTTCAAAGCCGACCGCTGATAACCGCCAAAAACGTAAAGCCGCGTAGCGAAGCGTTTCGTGGCGATGCTGTCGTTGTGGCGCGCGCGGTTGAACTCCACATTGGTGCTCCATCCGCCGTCCACATCCCATAAATTGTGCGCCGCAGTAAGAGCGCTGCGTTTATAAACTACCACACCGCTGCCTTGGTAATCCGAGTCGCCACTGGTGAAAATAATCTGCCCCGCCATCGAATACGGATACGTGGCCGTAAGGTCCGCGCCAACGGCGGCCGGATACGCGACATCCACCGCTTTTGCCGGGATAAAAGCCGCAAGTGCGATGCTAAGCAGAACGATGAGTTTTTTCATATGTGTGAGCACTACGACGGGACCGTAGCGCGTTTTGTTCAATTGTAAAACCCTCTCCCCCCGATTTGTTGCGAAAAAAACCTACCCGATAAACGAGCAGACGTATTCGCAAATTCCCGCTGTCACCTCGATATCGAAGCCGCTTTTCGCAGCCACATCAAAATAAGTGCCCGCCGCAAATTCCTTCGCCGTCGCGTCGCCATCGATCTTCACAGAACAGATCCCGGCGACGATTTCCATGCGTTCCGCCTTGTCGGTGCCGAAGTGAAATTTGCCCGGATAAATAAGACCGAGCGTCTTTTTGGAGCCATCCGCGAAGAGGATCGAGTGGGAGACGACCTTGCCGTCGAAATATACATTCGCCTTCGCGACCGCTGTGACATTTTCAAATTGCATCCGCGCGAGGTAAGGGAGCGGGCGGGTGCGGTCAAGCCTGTCAAATCGGATGCTCCGGCGGATGGACCCGCGGCGCGAAAATAATCACGATATTTGCCGCGAGGATCAGCGCGGCCCCGATCTGGAACTGCGGTGAGAGATTCTCGTTCGCGTACGCAATGCCCGCGAGAGTCGAAAACCAACCCGGTAAAAACAGCGCCCACAACGTCGCAAACACCGGCTCGGTCGCATAGATCAGCCCGGCCTGCGTGCTCGTAACGTGCGGCTGCCAGCGGACCATCGTGGCATACGCGTAAGTCGTGCAAAACAACGTGAGAATGAGCGTCAGCAAAATCACCGGCCCCGACGTGTAAGCCCGCACCACATCCGCACCACCGCCGACGACGACCAGCGGGACAAGGACCAGCGCTTTCACGCCGAACATCACCGTGGCAGTGCGCCGCATGTCGTTGCCGCGAAAGACAGGCCGCTCGAGTGTGACGATTTGCCCGGTGAAAAGCATCGCGCTCAAAATGGTCTCCCATTCCCCGCGCCCCAAATGAATCGAGCCCAGCTCCACGCCGCTCAAAACAGCGCAGCCCGCCACAACGAGCCCCGCCGCGAAAACCACGGCCCATGGCGGAAATCGCCGACCGTGGATCGCCACGTAGATCGGAACGAACACGCTCGTGAACTGCGTGAAAAAAGCGGACGTGCTCGCCGCGATATAGTTCTGCGCATCCGTCTGCAGCAGCATCCCCAAGCCGCCAAACAGCCCGAGCTGAAGCCCCTGCACGCATTCGCTTTTGGACAAACCACGGAGCCGCCCGCGCAAAAGGAGCGTCATCACGATCGTGGAAAGCAGCATCCGATTCATCAAAGTGAACGCCGCGTGAAACCATTCCGCCCGACCCGGCATCAGCGCGCCCTGCGCGAGCATCACCGCTTTTGCAGTCGGAAAACTAAGACCCCATGCGGCCGTCGCAAGCGTGAGTCGCCAAACAGCGGATCGCCATTGATGCATGGTTCTAGGCTCCGATCCGCCGGGCCGCGAGCACCGTATTGTGCATCAACATTGCGATCGTCATCGGCCCCACGCCGCCCGGCACCGGCGTGATTGCACGGCACTTCGGAGCTACTTCGGCAAAGGCGACATCGCCGACGAGTTTCGAGCCTTTTGGTGAAGTCGGATCGGCCACGCGATTGATGCCCACATCGATCACCACCGCGCCCTCTTTGACCATGTCCGCTTTGACAAATTCCGGCTGCCCGATCGCCGCGATCAAAATATCCGCGCCACGGCAGACTTCCGCGAGATTCCGCGTGCGGGAATGCGCCACCGTCACCGTCGCATCGCCGCCACGGCCTTTATTCATCAAGAGAAACGCCATCGGCTTTCCCACAATCATCGAGCGCCCGAGGACCACGACATTTGCACCGGCAGTCTCGATCCCGCTCTCAATGAGCAGACGCTGGCAGCCGAGCGGCGTGCATGGAACAAATGCGTCCGCATCGCCCATCGCGACCTTCGCGACGTTCATCGGGTGAAAACCGTCCACGTCCTTTCGTGGATCGATCGCATCGACCACTGCACGCTCGTCGATGTGCTTGGGCGGCGGCGATTGCACAAGGATTCCGTGGACCGCGGGATCTGCATTCAGCGCGCGGACGACGGCGAGCAATTCCTCCTGCGTCGTCGTCGCGGGCATGTCGCGTTTTACCGAGTGCATCCCGAGATCCAGCGCCGTCTTTTCCTTGCTCTTCACATAAGCGTGCGAAGCCGGATCATCGCCCACCACGACCACCGCGAGCCCCGGCGTGATTCCCCGCGACTTCAGTTCCACGATTGCGGCGCGCGTCTCTTCGTTGATTCGCTGCGCGATTGCTTTTCCATCAATGAGTGTCATCAGCGCATCAAGCCGGATTTACCCCGCGCGAAGCAAGCGCGATTGGATTGCCGAATGGCGCGACTGCGCTAAAAGGAATACATCATGACCACTCGCGGAAAACTCGTCTTCACCATCCTCTTCCTCGCCATCGTAGGATTCGGCGTCACCAAATGGTGGCCCACGCTCAAACCCACTGCCGGTTCCTCGCCCACTACCGAGCAAAAAGGCAGCGCTCAGTCCGACCTCATCGTCGCCACGCAGACGGAAGTTCCGAGACTCGGTCCTGCGGGTGTTTACCAAAGCAAAGACAACATCGTGGACATTGAGCTGAGCACCTACGCCGGCTACGCGGGCATCATCGCGGCAAACGGCGGACTGGAGCCGAACGACAATTCCATTTTCGCAAAAAAATACGGGTTCAAAGTGCGCATCAAACTCAGCGAGGAGGAAAGCTGGACCGCGCTGAACGGCGGTAAAATGGCCGCCAGCGCAACCACAGTGGACGTGCTCGCCGTCTATGGCCGCCAATTTAACGCCGTCGTGCCCGTGCAAATCGCATTCTCCCGCGGCGCGGACGGTGTGGTCGTGAAAACCGGCATCAAACGCATCAACGATCTCAAAGGCAAAGTGCTCGCCAGCGCACAATTCACCGAAGCAGATTTCTTCATCCGCTACCTCGCGCAAGAAGCCGGCATCGCTGTAAACATGCTCTCATCGCTCGATGCGGAAGCGGACCCGAACGCAATCAACCTCGTTTATTCCGAAGATGCCGGCGTCGCGTGCGATGCGTTCACCACGGACGAAACCGGAAAGCTCGTGGGCTGCGTGACATGGGCGCCGAAGACCACAGACACCGTGAAGGAGAGCGCCGGAAAAGCGCACCTCCTCACGACCAATCGCAACCTTCTGATCGTCGCCGACATCCTCGTCGTAAACAAAGGCTTCGCTGCCGCAGAGCCCGATAAAGTCAAAGGTCTCGTCGCCGGAATCCTCGAAGGCAACCTGATGGTCCGCAACAACGCCGAGGCCAGTCTCGACGTAATCGGGAAAGCCTTCTCCAAAAAAGATGAGCTGTGGGACAAAGCCCGCACGCGCCAGGAATTGCAAAAAATCCACTTCTCAAACGGCCCCGAAAATCTCTCATTTTTCAGCGGCTCAATGGACGCAGCGGGAAGCTTCTCCGGCATCTACCAGAGCGCGATTTACTCCTACGGAAACGACCTCATCAAAGACCCCGTGGACAGCGAGCGCTTCCTCGATCTCAAGCATCTAAAAGCATTGGAAGCTGCGGGCGCATTTGCGGGGCAGACCGTCAGCATCGCACCGATCAAGACACAAGGCGCGGGCCCCGTGGAAAGCGATCCGTTGCTCAGCAAAAATATCCGCTTCCTTTTCCAGCCCAACAAAGCGGAACTCGATCTTTCAAATGCCGATAACTTGAAGAGCCTCGGCGCGCTGAAGCAGATGCTCCAAATCAGCCCCGGATCGACCATCCTGCTCCGCGGCCACGTCGATAATTCCAAAGTCGAGGATTTCAAAAAACAGGGCGACAGTTTCCTGCGCACGATGGCAATCAAGGCGACCGACTTCAGCAAACAGCGCGCGGCAGAAATCAAGAAACAACTCGTGGAGCGCGAGAAAGTGGAAGCCGCACGCATCGAAGTAATGGGCCGCGGTTGGGAAGAGCCGCTCAAAACTCTGGACGAAAGCCGCCGCGTCGAAGCGCAGTGGTTCACGCTGGAATAAGTTGCAGAACAGCGTGCGCTGAGGACACTCTGAAACGTGCGTCGGTTCATACAGATCATCCTGCTTTTGGTGCTGCTCGTTGGCGGCGGCGGAAGCTGGTACCTTTACGAGCGGGGTCTGACGAGGCCCTGGCGCGATCTCGTGATCGAGGAGCTGCGGCGACGCGGCGTCGAGGTGTCTTTCGGTTCGCTCACGGTGGAGCCGTTTCGCGGACTTGTGGCGAAAGATGTCCGTGTATTCGATTCGCCCAAGCGCGAACGCACGGTGGCCCAAGTAAACGAGATGATCGTC
Source organism: Verrucomicrobiaceae bacterium (assembly GCA_043728745.1). Classification (GTDB taxonomy): domain Bacteria; phylum Verrucomicrobiota; class Verrucomicrobiia; order Chthoniobacterales; family Chthoniobacteraceae; genus SXWH01. Next base: position 6,091 of record JAYTMG010000805.1, on the reverse strand, counting down.
GAGGCCAACTACGCAAATGCAGTCCGTGGAAAACCCTTTCTCGATTCGCTCACATTGGTCGATGCAGCGCTGCAAATCCCTCTCGACGCAAAGGACCCGACAGGCCCCGCAGTGACCGTAGAAAAACTCAACACGCGGATCGTTTTGCCCGCCGACCGTCTCGTAGTCAGCCGTCTCACCGCAGTTCTTTTCGGAATTCATATCTCCGCCTCAGGACAGCTCGTCCACCCAGATGGTTGGCGCAGCGAGCCGCCCGATCCCGATAAAACGCCCGACGATTTGAAACTCATTTCCCGCGTGCTTGATGAATTTCGCGCACTGAAATTTCTCGACCGCCCGCGGCTGGATATTCACTTCGGCGGCGACCTCGCAATGCCCGAGTCGATGGTCGTCGAAGCCTCGCTGGCCACAGGCCGAGTGGAGCGCGGAACCTATCGACTCGACGCGCTGGATGTCGCGCTGAGCTGGCACAACGAAGCGCTTTTGCTGCACCGCTTCGAGGCCCGCGACGCCGTCGGCAGATTACACATCGGCGGCACCTACCGTCCATCGTCGCGGGAGCTGGACGCAAGCGTCCGCTCCGGCATGGACCTCGCCGCGCTGCTGCGGACAAGCGGACTTTGGGAGCCCGGCGAATTGCATTTTGAATCCACGCCGCAGATCGATGCCGTGATCAAAGCCAAGTTCGAGAAACCCGGCGTGCCGCGCGCAAAGCGGAATGGAGACGGTCAGATGGATTTGTCGGGCAGACTCCGAATGGGGAAATTTGCGTTTGGAAAAATCGCATTCGACCAACTCGCCGCAGACTTCGCGTGGGATGGCAAACGCTGGGCCGTGCGCGATTTCGTTCTGAAGCACCGGGTATCCGGAGAGATCCGCGGCGACGTGATGCAGGATTACGACACTTCCGGGCAGGGTGATTTTCGGCTCGGCCTCACAAGCACGATAAACCCCGAATCGCTCGCGCCGTTTTTCCGCGGCAACAAACCGTGGCAGCGCGATGCGGCTGCGCGACTAGCGATGTTCAAATTTCCCGACGCGCCGGAAATCAAAGTCAGCGCACGCGGCTCCGCGCCGGGTCTCGATACGATGTCGGCCAGCGGCGACGTGAAGCTCGGGCGTTGCAGCTATCGCGGCGTCGATGCTCGCAGCGTCAATGCCAGCCTACGTTTCAGCGGCAGCACGCTCCATGTGGACAACCTCGATGTGCAGCGCGCCGAGGGTCCAGGCGCGTGCTCGCTTACGTTCGATTTCGCGAAAGACATCGTGCTCGTAAAAAACGCGCGTCTCGGCGTTTTCCCGCTCGATGTCGCTCAGTGGATCGATCCCGATCTGGTCGAAGACATCCGCCCTTATCGCTTTGGAAAACAGCCGCCGTTCCTCACAATCGACGGCGTTGTGGATCGCCAAAAAGGCGGGAAAAACACCCGGTTGGTGGTGAAACTCGATTCCGACCACGGCATGGACTACACCTTCAGCGGAAAGGAACTGAAGTTCAGTAAGGTCGAAGCCAAAATGCTTTTCGATGATGGCCGCGTAAAGCTCACCGACGTTCGCGGCGAGCTGTTCGACGGCGTCCTCAAAGGAACCGCCGACATTTCCACCATGAAAGGAAAGCCCGGCCACGCAGCCGAGATTCGATTTATCGACATCAATTTCGAGAAGCTCACGAAGCTCTATTTCGATTACAACGACTCCAAGGGAAAACTAAACGGCGTCTATAATTTCAACGGCAAAGGCGACGATGCCCGCACGATGAGGGGCGAAGGAAAAATGGAAATTACCGAGGGCAACGTCTTTGCAATTCCATTCCTCGGCCCATTCAGCGATGTCCTCAACAAGATCGTTCCCGGCATGGGCTACAATCTCGCGCGACGAGCCGGGCTCACATTCGCCATCGCCGACGGAGTCATCACGACGAAAAATTTGGAGATTGAAGGCAAGGGTTTCTCGATGTTTGGCGACGGGCGCATTTGGTTCCTGGATGATCGAATGGACTTCGACATGCGCCTGAACGCGCAGGGACTTCCGGGCGTTCTGTTGCTACCAGTGAGCGCCCTGCTGGAGTACCGCTCGGTATCAAAATTCTCCGAGCCCGACTGGCGGGCAAAAGTGATCCCGAAATTTCAACTGCCCAAAATTCCGAAACCGACTCTCCCCGTGCAAATCGAGAAACCCGCTGCGCCAAGCACTCGTTCAAAAGCCTTGCGCTAAGCCCAGCCATCCTTCAATCGCAACACGCCATGTCCGCACACCTGTCCGCAAACAATCTTCGCCGTTCTTTCAAAATGGGCCAGCGAACCATCGACGTCCTCCAAGGAATCACGCTGGAAGTCGCCGCCGGCGAATCCGTATTCCTCTGCGGCGCGAGCGGCGCGGGAAAAAGCACGCTCCTTTACACGCTCGCGGGATTGGAGCGCCCGGAAGAAGGCGAAGTTTTTTTTGAAGGCACGCCCCTTTACGCGCAGCCGGAAAGCCGCCTCGCCGCAATGCGCAACAGCGCATTTGGCTTTGTTTTCCAAGCGTATCACCTCCTCCCGGAGCTCACCGCTCTCGAAAATGTAATGCTCCCCGCGATGATCGGCGGAACGAAAAAACGCGCCGAAGCCGAAGCCGCGCTCGATCGTGTCGGGCTGAAAGATCGCTTCTCCCACTTGCCCGCAGAGCTGAGCGGCGGCGAGCAACAACGCGTCGCAATCGCACGCGCGCTCATCAACAATCCCCGCATCATTTTTGCCGACGAGCCAACTGGCAATCTCGACAGCAAAACCGGAGAAAGCATCGTCTCCACACTTCTCGCGCTCGTTCGCGACGAAAAGAAAACCCTCATCGTCGTCACACACGACTCCCAGCTCGCAACCCGCGGAGATCGTCGCTTGGAAATCCGCGACGGCCAGGTCGTAAAATAGACCGCCGACTCAAATATGAATCGGATGCCCGTAGGCCACGCCAGTCGCTTCGTGAATCGCTTCGCTTAGCGTCGGATGCGCGTGAATGGTCGCCTCGATCTCGTCTTTTGTAAGCTCGGACGTAATCGCAAGCCCCATTTCCGCGATCATCTCGGTAGCCTCGGGGCCAACAATATGCGCGCCGAGCAGTTCGCCGTGTGGTTCGCCGTAAATGAGCTTCACAAAACCGTCGATTTCTCCAATCGCCCGAGCCTTTCCGCTGGCCATAAATGGAAACTTTCCGATCTTGAATTTCAGTCCCTTTTCCTTCGCAGCCCGCTCGGTAAGTCCAACACTCGCGACCTGCGGATGGCAATACGTGCAGCCGGGAAAAACCGTGACTTTTTTCGGCTTCGCGCCTGGAACAAACATCCCCTCGACGGCCTGAATCGCCTCAAAGCTCGCGACATGCGCAAGCCAGGGTGGCCCGATAATGTCTCCGGCCGCAAAAATCCCCGGAGTCGGCGACTCGTAGCGGTCATTCGTAGCGATATACCCGCGATCATTGAGATTTTTTTTGTCCGCAAATACCGCCCCGCCGGGCAGCAATGGCTGAATTCCAATCGCGACCAAGCAGACATCCGCTTCGAGAACCTGCTCCTTCCCATCCGCGCCCGCAACCGTGATGCGAACGCCGCTTGCAGTCGCTTCGGTTTTGGTCGTCTTGGTATTGGTGAGAACTTTAATTCCCTGCTTCACAAAAGCCTTTTCGACCGTCTGCGAAACCTCCGTGTCCTCAACAGGCAGAATGTTCGGAGCCATTTCCACCACAGTGACTTTGGTGCCGAAAGCATTGAAAAAATAAGCAAACTCAACCCCGATCGCGCCCGCTCCAATGACGATCATCGACGCAGGTTGTTTCTCCAAAACCATCGCCTCGCGAGAGCCAATGACCGTCTTTCCATTAAACGGCAACCCAGGCATCGGACGAGAAACACACCCGGTAGAAACAAGGATTTTCGACGCGGTATGCGACTCAGTTTTGCCATCGGTACCCTTGACTGTCACTGAACCGGCCTTGTCCAAAACGGCTTCGCCGCGAATGTACTCAACTTTGTTTTTCTTAAAGAGGAACTCGATTCCACCAGCATTTTTGTCGCTCACATCGCGGGACCGTTTGATCACCTTAGCCCAGTCGTAGCTCAAATCAGTGAAAGCGAACCCAAACTCGGCTGCCCGATGTTTCATCAAATGGTAAAGCTCAGCATTCCGAAGCAACGATTTGGTCGGGATACAGCCCCAGTTTAAGCACGTTCCGCCAGCGCGCTCTTTTTCAACGCACGCCACTTTCTTGCCGAGTTGCGATGCTTTGATTGCCGCGACGTAGCCCGCAGGGCCGCCGCCAATTACAATGAGGTCGTAAGATGCCATATTAGTTCAGAAAAAATGCGTTCGGTTTAAGGGAAAAAACCTTCTGGTTTATGAAACCGCACGTCAAGGTTCGCGCGATTAAATTACTTCGCCAACAAGATCGTAAACTTGAGTTCCAGTGATCAGAACATTTACGAATTGACCGACTGGAGCTGCTTTTTTCAACAAGATGCGCCCGTCAATATCTGGCGCATCCGTTTCCCCCCGAGCCACTAACGGCTGATCCACGACAGCACGCACGACTTTTCCAACTTGTGCTCGACCAATTTCAGCAGCGATTTTTTGCTGAAGCTTCATCGCCTTTTTATAGCGCGCCTCTTTCACTTTCGACGAAAGCTGTCCTTCCATTTTTGCCGCACGACTTCCCTCTTCCTGACTGTACGTGAAAACGCCAAGTCGCTCAAATCGTGTTCGTTCGATAAAATCGAGCAAGTATTCAAACTCCTCTTCAGTCTCGCCCGGGAAGCCCACAATAAATGTCGTGCGAATCGCAATACCGGGAATTCCGTCACGAATCCTGCGAACCAAATTCTCGATATGTTCGCTCGAAGTCTCGCGTTTCATCACCTCAAGCATCCTAGGATGAATGTGTTGAAGAGGCATATCCACATAGCGGGCGACATGACGAGTGGCCGCAATACAGTCGATCAATTCATCGCTCCAATGAGCCGGGTGCGTGTAGAGGAGGCGTATCCAAAAATCCCCTTCGATCCTGTCTAATTCCCGCAGTAATTTTGTAAGTGTCGGGCCTCTACGACTATCAACCGGTTGCTTCGGTCCCGCTTTTTCGGCCCACAGATCCATTCCGTAATAGGTCGTGTCTTGGCTTATAAGGTTAATCTCTTTAACCCCTTCAGCGACCAACCCGCGAACTTCAGTCACCACACTTTCGATCGAACGGGATCGATGCCGTCCGCGCATTTGGGGAATCACGCAAAACGAACAAGGATGATTGCATCCCTCGGCAATTTTAGTAAATGCCGTGTGAGGAGGAGTCAACCGGACTCTAGGCGTATTCCAATCGGGAATATAAACGGGCTTCCGAGTGACAAAATTCATCGGCTCCCACTCCTCATTCAAAGGGACAGTCGCGCTTTTCAACTTGGAAGGCGCCTGGTCGGCTCTCCCAAGCACTTTTTCGATGATCGAACCCACGTCTTTTACCTGGTCGAGCCCGATGAAAGCATCCACTTCACCTTTGAATTCGCCCGCAAGATCCGCGGAAAATCGCTGACTCATACAACCGGCGACAATTAATTTCTGGCCAGCTCTCCTCTTTTTGAGCCCTTTAGCCTCATGTGCTTCCAAAATTGCCTCGATACTTTCTTCCTTCGCGCTGTCGATGAAAGCGCAAGTGTTCACAATCAAAACATCAGCCTCTGCCGCATCGTTTGTGATTGTCATCCCGCGCTGAAGTACATCGCCGAGCATAATCTCAGCATCGACAAGATTTTTCGCGCAACCGAGAGAAATCATACCGATTTTCGGCACTTTCTTGAGAGGCGCACTAATGGATTGGGACTTCTTCATGATTGTTAAATTCTAAATAGCAGCTCGTGAGTAGATTCGCAATGAGCGATGCAAATTCGCTCTGACGGTGACATCAGGGCAAAAAAGAGCCCCGTCCCCTGTTTTCACAGGAGACGGGGCGTAACTCTGGCAACGTCCTACTTTCGCACGACCTATAGACGTACTATCATCGGGGCTGCAGCGTTTCACTTCCGTGTTCGGAATGGGAACGGGTGGTGCCACTGCGCTGAGATCACCAGAAA
>JAYTMG010000804.1:0-1193 GCA_043728745.1 Verrucomicrobiaceae bacterium | reverse complement strand
GAGCTGTTGGCCATCGGCGGAGAAACTCAGATCGTCCACGGGCGGATTCTCTTTGCGGGCATCCTTCACGCCTGCGTTCTTCAACGCCTTGGCGAGGCGGACGTGATCAAACGCGGGCTGGCGCGTGCCTTTCTCCGCGTCAACGAGGATGAACTCGCGTCCGCCGCCCGAAGTTTCTCGTCGGAACCAGAGGCGGTTGCCGTCGGCGGACCAGCGCACTTCGACGCGGCGGTTGAGGACTTTGCCCTCGGTGACTTTGCGCAGGTTCGCGGAACGTTCGTAATCAGCCTTGGTGCCCTGGGCGACGACGTTGACCGCAGCGAAGATCGCCAGCAGGAGGAATGAGGAATGACGAATGAGGAATGGAAAGCGGTGCGGGATGCGGGCGGGTGAAACAGGCCGAGCCACGGTCCCGCCATTCGTCATTTGAAATTCGTCATTCATAATTTGTTCTCCAGAGTTTTTATTTACCCAACCGCGCACGGGCTTGAAACGCACCGCGTCCCGCGCCATTCTCCGCGACTTGCTTAACATGAAGACCCGCACTGAAACCGACAGCATGGGCGCCATCGAGGTGCCCGCCGACCGCTACTGGGGCGCGCAGACGGCGCGTTCGCTCATCCATTTCAACATTGGTCGCGACCTCATGCCGCGCGAGATTACGAGGGCTTTCGGCATCCTCAAGAAAGCCTGCGCGCTCGTCAATCGTGACCTCGGCAAACTCCCCGAGGAGAAGTGCAAGCTCATCGCGCTGGCGGCAGACGAAGTCATCGCGGGAGGTCTGGACGATCATTTTCCGCTGCGCGTGTGGCAGACCGGCAGCGGCACGCAGTCGAACATGAACGCCAATGAGGTCATCTCGAACCGCGCCATTGAAATGGCGGGCGGCCAGATGGGCAGCAAGAAGCCGGTTCACCCGAACGACGATGTGAACATGTCGCAGTCGTCGAACGACACTTTTCCGACGGCGATGTCCATTGCCGCGGCGACGGAACTGGAGCAAACGCTCGTGCCGCAGGTGAAAAGTTTGCGCGACGCGCTGGAGGCTAAGCGCAGGGAGTTCGACGGCATCGTGAAGATTGGCCGGACTCATTTGCAGGACGCGACACCGATCACGCTCGGTCAGGAATTCTCAGGCTACGTGGCTTTGCTGGACGCGAATCTCGAACGCCTGCGATTGGTCCTGCCTGGAC
>JAYTMG010000803.1:0-5584 GCA_043728745.1 Verrucomicrobiaceae bacterium | reverse complement strand
TGAATTCTGGCGTTACATGGAAACAAAATGATGGGCACAGAATGATGGTCTATTTCTCCAGATATCGTTGCTGTCCAGAATCCAGAATGCACAGGCCATTCGGCTGAAACACCGTGCTACAAAAGGCGTCACAAAGTAGAATTAAAAGTGGAATTGTAATATTCATCCGGCTGATTGCTGATTGATGAACTCCGATTGTTGATTGTTGAAATTTTCTGCCTCTCGCGAGCCGCGTCATCATCCGACACTTCAACAATCAACAATCGACATTCATCAATCGATATTTCCACGCGTCACCATCGCCCTGACTCGATTCCACTTTTAATCACGCCCCCCGGCATCGGAATATCAAAACAGGGATCGACTGCACGGCTTGGCTCGTGCTTCCATTCGGTGAATATCCTTATGAAAATCGCTGTGTTGAATCCCGATGGAAATGATCCCGAGCAGCACTTCCCGGAGTGCGCCGGAGTGCCTCAGGAGAAAGTGCATCCGCCTGTCAATTTCCACGCGTTCGCGGCATGCACGTCCGGCAGTTTTCACCGGAAGCCGGGCTCGATTCCATCCGACGTCCGCAGTGTGCTGCTCCTGCTTCGTGCGGACTTGAAGCGGTGTTTTTATGTCCTAGAGGAACTGAAGGCCGCCGGGAAAATCGTGGCGGTGACGTGGAAGGAAACCGGTGCCCATCAAATCGCAAAGCAGCTCAACGACGCGTCGAATCTCGAATGGTTTTTCAAAATTTGCGCGTCGGCCCACGGTGCGCTGGCGACCACCACGGAGACCGTAACTCTTTACCGCTCCGCAGGTGCTCAAAATGTGCAATACATCCCGACTCCGTATCCTGTGGAGCGGCCCGACTGGGATTTCTCCATACCGATTGCAAAGCGGCGCGGCGTCTTGATCGGCACGCGCGAGTTTGAAGTGCCGTCGCGCAATCACCTCGCTGCGTTGATGACGGCGAAGCTGTTTCGCGAGCCGGTGACCGTGTTTAATTTTGACGGTCGCTCGGGCAGAAAAATCCTCGAAGCGATCGGACTGGAGCAGCTCGAGATCATCGAGAAACCGCTCGACTACCTCGATTATCTCCGGGTCATGGCGCGTCATCGCATCGTCTGGCAACTCGATTCGAGCTGCGTGCCGGGGCAAGTCGCCGGCGACGCTACGCTCTGCCGCATTCCTTGTATCGGCGGCCACGGAGCGGTGGACCGTGAGGCTTTTCCGACATTGACGGGGCAGGGGCGCGAGATCTCGGATTTGATGGAAATCGCGGATCAATTGCTGCACGACTCGCGCGCGTACGAGTCGGAGGTGAAAGTGGACGCTTCCATCGCTAGAGAGCGCATTTCGTTTTCCCTCATGACGGAGCGGCTGCTGCACTTTTTCAAAGGCATCGAGCGTTGAAGGGCCTCAACGCAATCGGGCGATGGGCCTCCCACGCGGCGACGACACTGTTCGCCGGCGGCTTGTCTTTGCGGCTGACCATCGGCGACTCGGTGCCGGGGCTCTCCGCGATTTTCTACGCGACGCCGTGGTCGGTGCTGGCCGCACTCGCGCTGCTTCCGGCGCTCCTTTGGGCGCGGCGGCGGTGCTGGCTACCGGTCGTAGGGTTTGCGCTCGTCGCGGTGCTTTGCGGAACTGCGTGGGTTCGCACATCGTTCCGCTCCGGGCCTGCGCCAGTGCCCGGTTCGCTCCGTGTGGCCTACTGGAATGTGGGCCGCCCGGATGGCAATAGGCCGGAAATCCTCGCAAAGATGGCGGAGATTCGCGCGGATGTATTCGGCCTCGGCGAGACCCGCCGCGGGAATGGCCCCGTGGCCCCGGCATGGACCATCGGGCAGCCCGGCAAGCACGTCCTGCCGCTCCGGCGTCACATGATGCTCTCTTCGCCGATGCCGGCCACGCAATTACACGACGGGTTCCTGAATGATCGCGGCCAGTATGCGCTCACCCAGACGGAACTTCGCGGGCGGACGGTGTTCATCCTCATGGTGGATTTCGACGCAGTGGTGTCCATTTCCCGGAAGCCTGCTTTTGACCGCATGGCCGAAATTATCGAGGCAATTGGCGACGTGCCTCTCGTTGTCATGGGGGACTTCAATACGCCGTCGGAGTCCGTCTATTTCACCCCGCTGCGGCACCGGCTAAGGAGCGCCTTCGCGACAGCCGGACGTGGCTACTCGCACACGTGGCCCATGCCGCTGCCCGTGCTGGATCTCGATCATATATGGGTGAGCCATCACTTCCGCGTGGTCAGCAGCGAGCATCCCGTGAGTTTCCACTCCGACCATCGCCCCGTCGTTGCGGATCTGGAATTGTAACGTCCGCAGCAGCCTTCCGTTTTGGATGAACCGAGTTTGGGGCGTGATGAAAAGTGGATGCGCAAAGTAAGACAGGTTTCCAACCTGTCACCCGCGAGCCTAGCCGTGGGGACGCCCATTTTTCGAGTAGGCGCGGTGAGGACAGGTTGGAAACCTGTCTTACTTTGCGCACCTGCTTTCTCTCAAACGCCGCCTACTTTACCGTCTGCACCAGCCCGAGCTTTTGCAGCACTTCCGGTGGCGGGCCGTCGAACGTCGGCAGCGGTATATTGCCCACAAAGCCGATCGCCTTCCATCCTTCCATCGTCCCGTAGTAGGCCCCGGCGCACAACGCGCGGAACTGCACGAAGAATCCGGCAGCTTTCACGAACTCCGGCTTCGCATCGGGCGGCCAGCAGATGTCGTCGCAGATTGCGCGGTGCTGCCCGGCGCTGAGCGCGGCGAAGTCCATTTTGAAGCGACGCTGCGACTCCGCATCGAGCCACGCGAGCCCTTCGAGAATCGGCGCGCGGGTCGCCTGCTGGTCCGGATACGGCGCGCTCACCCACTCGTCCACGAAGTCCGGCACACGCAACGTGCTCGCAGCGGGGCCGAGATCATCTGCGGGGAAAATGACATCGGCCAGCGCGGCGGCGGCTTTCTTTTCCGCGGCGGAAAATGTGAGCGGCCATACATCGCCGGGCGTGTGGATCTTCGTGAGGTCTGGGTCGCTGCCGTAGCCTTTTGCGGCCTGGGCAAATGCAGGAAGCTGGCTGGCGGCAAGTGCGGCGGCGAAGAAGCTGAGCACTTCGCGTCGTGAGAGTCGGGTCGTTTCCATGATGTCTTACAAGTTTCCTTTCCGGGATTGTTCGATGATGTAATCGCCGGTCCGCCAGGCGAGCGCCATGATGGTGAGCGTCGGGTTCTTGTCGGCATTTGAAGGAAATGGCGACGCGTCGCAGAGGAAGAGATTCTTCACTTCCCACGTCTGGTTCCATTGGTTGCAAACGCTCGTCTTCGCATCGCTACCCATGAGCGCGCCGCCGACTTCGTGGATGATTTTTCCGCCCGGCGCGATCGCTTCGAGACCGGTCTTCGCGAGCGGATTCGGCGTGCCGCCCATCTCGGTGATGAGCGCGGCAAACGTCTTCTGCGCATGCAGCGCTTGATTCAGCTCATGGTCGCTCCATCGCCAGTGCCAGCGCAAAACGGGGATGCCGAACTTGTCTTTCACCACCGGGTCCAGTTCCGCGAATGAGTGCTCGTTCGGAATCATTTCGCCGCGGCACGCATAGCCGACGAACGATCCGTAATAGCGCCGCGCCTCCTGCTTTAGCTTCGTCCCATAAGCTCCCTTCACCAGTCCCTCCGGAATCGGACTGCGCCCGCCCGGCATTGATCGGGTTCCGCCGATCTCGATGTGATAGCCGCGCGCAAAATCCAGTTTCCCCGCCTTCTGCTCTTTATAGAGCCACCACGGGGAATAGAAATGGTCCCCACCCGCGCCTTCCTCATTGTGCGCCGGTAGATTCTCCAGCGCGGGGACCTGGCCGCCGAGCGAAGTTCCCACGGTATCCATCACGTATTTGCCCACGAGCCCGCTGCCGTTTGCCAGACCATTTGGATGACGCACGCTTTTCGAGTTCAGCAAAATGCGCACGGTCTCCCCGCTGCTCGCAGCCAGCACCACGACCTTCGCCTTCACGCGCGCCTCCTTGCCCGTGGTCTTGTCGATATACAGCAGACCGGTCGCGCGCCCGTCTTCGCCGATGAGCACTTCGCGGGCGTGTGCGTTCGGGATGATGTCGAGATTTCCCGAAGCCAGCGCCGGCGGAAGATGCACCGTCGTGCTTTGATAGTTCGCTTTGATGCTGCATCCGCGCACACAATGCGTCGCCCAAAAACAAGCCGCCCGCTGCCGCATCGACTCCGCCACCAGCCGCTGCGCCTTCTCATTTCCGGGGTGCAATTTCGCCGGGATAGTGTCCGCGTCCTGCACCTTGGTGAGCACCGCGCGGTGGATCGGGCCGACCGGGATGCCAAGCTTCTTTCCATGCTTCTGCGCCATCAGTTCACCCACACGGGCTTTGGGCACCGGGAGCAAAACTCCATCCGGCGAATCCGGCGTATTCTCCAGCCCGTTGTTCTCGCCGAACACACCGATGAGCATCTCCACTTTCGTGTAATACGGCTCCACATTCTCGTAGCCGATCGGCCAGTCGAAGCCCAGTCCGTCGCGGCTCTTCGGCGCAAAATCATACGGTCCATTTCGCAGCGAGATGCGCCCCCAGTGGTTCGTGCGCCCGCCCAGCATCCGCGTCCGCCACCACATGAACTGCTCTTCCTTCTTTGCACTGGCCTGCGTGTAAGGCTCGCCGGGCACCTCCCATCCGCCATCGATCGTCGCGTCGAAGTAGCCGAAGAACTGCTTGTCCGGCGTCGGCGAACCACCGAGCGGCGCCTGGTCCGGGCGCTGAAACATCGGCGTCTCCTTCACCGGATCATAGTCGCGCCCGGCCTCCAGAATCACACACTTCAGCCCCGCCAGCGACAGCGTGTAAGCCATTTGCCCGCCCCCCGCCCCGGAACCCACAATGGCCACGTCGTATTCCGGCTGCGATTTAGATGAAGTGATGATCGGCATGGCAAAATGTGATGCCCATCGCCCCCGCACCGGGCAAGCACGCAATCAGCGGCGGAGCGTGAAAGTAGCCCGCGACTTTCCGTGGTATGATTAAAAGTGGAATATGAGTGGGATAGGGAAATCCTGTTGAATCCACAAAATCCTGCAAATCCTGTCCTCCTTTGTGAAGACAGGATTTTTAGGATTCATTGGATTCGACAGGATTTGTGTCACTGCCTTTTGCCGACGCAGGCCCGCTGCTTTCCACTTTTAATCAGACTACTTTCCGTGAGCGCGCCGATAAAATTCTGGACACGGTAATAGCCATCCCCTAGACACCGCATCCGTGGATTACCTGCTTAGCCATTCACGACCCAAACCTTCCGCGCTCCACGTTGGAGCGGCGAATACCCGACGCTTCGAGCGAGCTTCGCAGCTTAATATCGAGCGCGAAAATTCTTTCGCCAAAGCCCCGCGACCGCTCGGTGAACCCACCCAGCCCGGAAAGCTGAATATTTTTTCCGCCAGCACCAAAACCTTGCGCCGGGGTGTCCACACCCAGCGTCGCGGTGCGCGCACCTCCGCGGAGAGTGCCAATACCTTCCCAGCGGGTAGCCGCACCCACGCGCAAGGTGCCCTCACCTTTCCGGCGGGTTTGTACACC
>JAYTMG010000802.1:0-2626 GCA_043728745.1 Verrucomicrobiaceae bacterium | reverse complement strand
GCATCCCCCGCCCTTCTCCACGTAGCTTCCGCGCGCCATGAACCAACCTGACTGGACCCGCATTGCGGCAGACCCCGGCTTTGCCGAACTCAAGCGCGCCAAGCGCCGCTTCATCATCCCTGCAACGATCTTTTTTCTCGTCTATTATATGGCGCTGCCGGTGCTCGTCGGCTTTTGGCCCGAGATGATGAAAAAGCCCGTCCTTGGAAAAGTGAACTCGGCATATCTCTTCGCGCTCTCGCAGTTCATCATGACATGGACACTCTGCTGGCTCTACGTCCGCGCTGCGCGGAAATGGGACATCATGAACGAGGCACTCCTCAAACGACTCGGCCACTGATGCAAATGTTCACCTTTCTCGCACAAGCCGCCGCGCCCGCAGCCGGTGGATTCAAGTTCACGCCTGCGCTCGGGATGTTCCTCGCGTTTGTCGGCGTCACGCTGGTCATCACCTATTTCAGCGCGCGCAAAGCCACGGGCAGCGCCGCATATTTCGCCGCAGGCCGCAGTATCACAGGCTGGCAGAATGGCCTAGCCGTCGCGGGCGACTACATGAGCGCGGCGAGTTTCCTGGGGATTTCGGGAATCATCTGCCTGAAGGGCTACGATGGCTTCATGTATTCCGTGGGCTTTCTTGTGGCGTATTTGACGGTGCTCTTCATCGTCGCTGAGCCGCTCCGCAACGCTGGAAAATACACGATGGCTGACCTGCTCGCCTATCGGATGAGCCCGCGGCCAGTGCGTGCGATGGCGTCGCTCTCCACGCTCACCGTATCGACGTTCTACATGATCGCGCAGATGGTTGGTGCGGGCGGGATCATCAAAGTGCTCATCGGAATCGAGTTCGTGCCTGCCGTGATCGGCGTCGGCGTGCTGATGCTCGTCTATGTCGTCTTCGGCGGAATGCTCGCGACGACGTGGGTGCAGATTATTAAAGCGATTCTTCTCATGTGCGGCGCATTCGCTTTGAGTTGGATGGTGCTCGCGAAGCACGATTTCAGCCTGGCGACTTTTTTCCAGCACGTCTCGGTCGCTGACTACGCAGGCTCCAAACCGCCGGTAAATCTCCTCGACCCTGGCCTTGCCTACGGTGCGACGGCCAAAAATCCGTGGGGCGCAGTGGACTTCATCTCGCTGGCGCTCGGCCTCGTCCTCGGGACTGCGGGATTGCCGCATATCCTCGTCCGCTTTTACACCGTGCCCGATGCAAAGACGGCGCGCATCTCAGTGGTGTGGGCCACGGCGATCATCGGCGTATTCTACATCCTCACGACGTTCTTCGGATTTGGCGCAGCGACGATTCTTAAAATGAGCGACATCCCTCTCGATGCCGCGGGCAAGCCCGATGGCAACATGGTCGCGCCGATCCTTGCGCTCACACTCGGCGGCGAATGGTTCTTCGCGTTCATCAGTGCGGTGGCGTTTGCGACCATCCTTGCCGTCGTGGCCGGGCTCACGATGAGCGCCAGCACGAGCTTCGCGCACGACTTCTACACGAACGTCATCCATCACGGAAAAGAGAAGACAACCGGCGAGGAAGTCCGCGTCGCACGCATCACCGCATTCTTTGTCGGCGGCATCTCCATTTTCCTCGCGATTCAGCTCCGCTCACTGAACGTCGCATTCCTTGTCGGCCTCGCATTTGCAGTCGCTGCTTCTGCGAATCTGCCGGTGATTATCTTCTCTATTTTCTGGAAACGATTCAACACCGCCGGAGCCGTCACCGGGCTCCTTGTTGGCCTCGTCAGCTCCATCGTGCTCATCCTTGTCAGCCCATCCGTAATGGACCCAAGCGGCGCGCTCATGATCAAAGCCGAGCCCCTCTTCCCGCTGAAAAACCCCGGCATTGTCAGCATCCCGCTCGGTTTCCTCGGGGCAATCCTAGGCACCTTACTCAGCAAGCGGGACCCAAACGCGGAGGCCAAATTTGCCGAACTCAGCGTCCGCGCGGAGACTGGACTCGGCGCCGAGAAAAGCAGCAGCGGGCACTAGTGGTCGGCCCGGCGTGGAATGAGGGTAGTGGCGCAGGCGCCCTCGCCTGCGAAAGTCCCCCCGGCGCCTCGCCGGAAGTCCCGAAGGGACTACAAACGTGGGCGGGGCGCCCGTGCGACTCATGCAGGCGAGGCGCCTGCGCCACTACCACCAATGCACGCCGTGCGAGGCACTAGTGCTCTGTCAGTCGTCGTGTGATGGTAAGCCAGCGTGTTTATCGGCGGTGATTTGTGAATGGTGATTGGTCGCAAGCGGTCGTTGTGCTTTTCACGCTTGCGGCAAATCACCAATCACCGCCGATAAAAACAACGAACCCATCATCCATCGGCAGACAGACCAATAGTGAACGCGCCTGCGTGAGTTGATGGGGCGATGGGAATTACGAATGACGATTCGTCGCTCGGCACGAGTAACTCCGCTACATTTAATATGCCGGTGACGCCCGAATGATACGTAGCATCGTGGACGGCGAGGTCGATCGTCGGATTCACAGCGTCGAAGTACTGATGCTGCGAGAAGGTGCGGCGTGAGTCCCTTCGTAAGCGTAACGCGTAGCGCCGTCTGAGTTCGGTCGCCGTAAATTGCGTAATCCATACATTACGCAATCTATGAATTCGAAAACGGAACAGGTTCT
>JAYTMG010000801.1:0-9931 GCA_043728745.1 Verrucomicrobiaceae bacterium | reverse complement strand
CCATCGAACCCCTTGCGCATATCGCACGGCTCCACCGCTAGGAACACCCGCAGACTTCCCGTAAAACTCAGCACGCCGCACCTCCCGCCGCCAGCTCGAGGGAAATGGGGTCAGGCGACAAAAAAGAAATGGACGAGGGGAAATCGGGGAAATCGGGTCAGGGGAAAGGGGAAAGGGGGGAAAAGGGGTCAGGCGATAAAAAAGAAATGGACGAGGGTGTTGAGGAAACGGGGTCAGGCAAGAAAAAGAACACTCGACGGGATTGTTGAGAGAGGGAAAGGGAAAACGGGAACGGGGTCAGTGTGCTAAAAGCGTTAATTTGAAGTCATTGAAAACATGGGAATCTGTCAAAATAAGAAGCATGACTCCAATTCACTCAATTTACTGTGTGGTGCGTTGTGCTGAATGCGGAGGTCTTCTTCGGGGTGAACGATGAGGCATTCATTCACAGAGATTATCCGGCTGAAACATTGCGGTGCAAAGAGCGTAGTAAAGTAAGGTTAATCACACCCGGTCTGGCCCGCGCAAAAAAATCCCTGCTTCGGCATTGCCACGCGGCCCCGCATCCTGCATTCGCTCCACGCAATGCTCGGAACGCTGCTAGGACCGGAAATAAAAGAGATGATCGCCCGCCGCGATTTTGCGGGGCTGCGCGAGACGCTTTCGGATTTCCCTGCCGTGGATGCCGCCGAGTTGATTGTGGAACTTCCGAACGACGATCGCGCCGTGGTGTTCCGCATTTTGCCGTCGGCGCTGGCTGCGGATGTTTTCGAATACTGCGAGCCCGATGCGCAGAAGGAACTCTTGAAGGCGATGGGCAGCGAACAGGCTGCCGCAGTGCTCAACGAAATGTCCCCGGACGACCGTACCGCGCTGCTGGAAGAATTGCCAGGCAACGCCGTAGCGCAGCTCCTCGCCTTGCTCACGCCGGAGGAACGCAAGGTCGCGCAGCAGCTTCTCAATTATCCGGAAGACAGCGTCGGGCGATTGATGACGCCGGATTTCATCTCGGTGCGCGATGACTGGAGCATTCAGCAAGTGCTCGATCACATCCGCAAAGTCGGACGCGATTCGGAGACGTTGAATGTGATCTATGTCACCGATGAACGCGGACGGCTCATCGACGACGTTCGCATTCGTGAGGTGCTGTTGCCGCCTGCTGATACGCTCGTTCGCGACCTTCATGACGCCAGCTACATCGCGCTAAAGGCCACCGACCTCGCGGAAACGGCGATCGGGATTTTCAAGAAATACGACCGCAATACGTTGCCCGTGACCAACAGCGAAGGCCGCCTGCTGGGCATCGTCACAGTCGATGACATCCTCGACGTGCAGGAAGCAGAGGCCACCGAGGACATCCAAATGCTCGGCGGAACTTCCGCGCTGGAAGAACCGTATATGGATGTGCCGATCTGGGAGCTGGTGCAAAAACGCGTCATCTGGCTCGTCGTCCTTTTTATCGGAGGAATGCTCACGGCAACGGTGATTACGAGCTTTCAGGTCAGTCTCGAAAAGGCCGTGATTCTCTCCATTTTCATGCCGCTGATCATTTCCGCCGGCGGCAACGCAGGCTCGCAGGCAAGCACGCTGATCATCCGGGCGATGTCGCTGGGAGAAATCACCCCGGCGGACTGGATGCGCATCATGCGGAAAGAGATCATCTCCGGTCTGTTGCTCGGCGGTATTCTGGCGGCGCTTGGATTTTTTCGCGTCGTGGGCTGGCAGAACTTGCAGGCGATGTGGGGCGGCAATCCCTACACGGTCCACTACGTTGCGGTCGGTGCTACATTTGCCATCGCGGTGCTCGGGGTGGTGCTTTGGGGCACGATCGCCGGAGCTATGCTCCCGCTTTTGCTGAAACGTCTTGGCCTCGATCCCGCCACTTCGTCCGCGCCATTCGTGGCGACGCTTGTGGACGTCACCGGGCTCATCATTTACTTCATTGCCGCGACGCTGATTCTGACGGGCAAAATTCTTTAGCGCCCGAATGCACCCATCCCTTTGAGTTTGCTGGCGTCAGCGGGGTGCATGAACTTCATCACGGGCAAATCGCCGTTTGCCTGGCGCGGCTGGAACGGCTCGCTTTCATCGAGGCTCGCGAAGTCTTTTTCCGTGAGTGTGACGGACGGCGGGAACGCATTATCCGCAAGTTCACACTTCGCCAAATCGAGCCGCGAAACATTGCCTCGGGAGTTGAAGCTGAGGTTGTTTTTGATGACGTGCCCGAAGCCATCGACGTCCGTGCGGTTGTCGGCGAGCCGGCAGAGGAAGTTGAAGTTCGTTCCATTTCGGTAGCCCGTATTGTGAAACCAATCGCCGCCGCCGGGATGATGGTTCGCGTAGAAGCCCGACGCCTTGTTTCCCACTGCCAGACAATATCGCACGACATGCCGGGGAATCGTGCGCGGGAGCATATCGGCGCTCAAAGCCGCGTAGCCGCCAGCCTTGAATCCGTTGCCATCGCCCGTCCGCTCAAACTTCGGCGACAGGCCATTGTAAAACGCCCAGCAGTTCTCAAACGTCACCGCTTCGTGCGCACTGATGCAGTCGTAGCCGTCGTCGCTATTAAACCACGCGCGGCATCCGCGAAAAACATTGCCCGTGCTGCCCGCGCTCGGGTGGCAGCCAAAGCCATCCACATTCCCGCCGCGACCATCTTCGGAGGTTGTGTCCCAGTTATTCCATGCGTCGCAGTTTAGAAAAAGGTTGTCGGAACCATCGACGTGATAAATCCCGATCGCCTGGCCGTCGTGCATCAAGAGTCGCTCGAAAATGTTGTGGCTGCCGTTGCTCGCGAAGCAGATCGATTGCGTGTGCCGCTTGATGGTGACCTGCACGCCAACCACTTCGAGGCCGATGATGTGGAGCCACGAACCGCTGACGTAAAACGCATCGACACGCATTCCCGCCGGCTTCACGAGAGAGTAATCAAAGACGGGCTTTTCGTTCTCGTAAGCGCGGTAGGTAATCGGCTTGCCGGAAGCGCCGCTCTTAGAAAGGTGCGTGACGTAGGCGAACATCCGCCGCCGCGCGGCGATCTGAGATTCATTCATCTGATAGACGCCGCCGCGAATGAAAACAGTATCGCCTGGCGCAACCGCGGTCTGCGTCCGTTGGATGGTTGCGAATGGCTTTTCGAGAGTTCCCGTCGCTGCATCATCGCCGGTCGTCGCGACGTAAAAATCCGCGCTTTCCACCGGAGCGATAATGCAGAGCGAGGCGAGGAAAATCAGTGTTCTCAATGATGTGCGAAGTGTGAATCGAAGGCGTAAGTTCATTTGGTCCTGACGCTCCATACTGGGCTTGGCAGCGTCGCGTAGCGAGCTTTGCGGAAGATGTGCGGTCGGACGATCCTTTTGTGACTGAGCGTGCGTGGGCGCGATGATGATTGAATGTTTCCCGGCGCGCAGGCAGGGTTGGCGGACTTTTCATAGATGCCCAAAGTCTTTCTAAAAACATACGGTTGCCAGATGAACGAGCGCGACTCCGAGCAGGTGGCGCGCGATTTGGTCGGGCGTGGATACATCCTGACGGCACAGGAAAAAGAGGCGGATGTGGTGCTGATCAATACGTGCAGCGTCCGCGACCTCGCCGAGCAGAAAGCGCTGGGGAAGATGGGGCTACTGGGCCGGTTGCGCGCCCGAAAGCCGGAGATGGTTTTCGGATTTCTCGGCTGCATGGCGCAGTCGCGCGGGCAGGAGTTGGTGCGGGACATCGGCCATGTGGACCTGGTTGTCGGAACTCAGAAGTTCCACAAAGTTGCGGACTACGTGGACCAACTTTACCAGCGGAAAGTGGCGCTCGGGGAACGCCTGATGGACGACCCTCGAATGAGCATCGTGGATGTGGAAGAGGAAGCCGGTTCGCAGGAGACGATCCGCGAGCACACGCTGAAAGAGCGGCAGGCGACGGCGTTTGTCAGCATCATGCAGGGATGCAATATGCACTGCACTTTTTGCATCGTGCCGAGCACGCGCGGCAGTGAGCGATCGCGGACTATCGAGAGCATCGTAGCGGAGGTGCGAGGCTTGGTGGAGCAGGGGGTTCGCGAGGTGACTTTGCTCGGGCAAATCGTGAATTTGTATGGCCGACATGAATTTGAGAAGCAGGACGGCAAGTCGCCTTTTGTGCAATTGCTGGAGGCCGTGAACGCGGTCGAGGGGCTCCGCCGGTTACGATTCACTTCGCCCCATCCGATCGGGTTCAAGGCGGACTTGATCGAGTGTTATGGGCGTCTGCCGAAATTGATGCCGCATCTTCACATCCCGCTCCAAAGCGGGAGCGACAGAATTTTGAAGGCGATGCACCGGACTTACACCGGCGAGAAATTTGAAGCGTTGGTGGCGAAGGTTCGCGAGGTTCGCCCCGACATTGCGGTGACGACGGATGTGATTGTCGGTTTTCCGGGGGAGACCGATGCCGACTACCATGCGACCCGTGAACTTTTCGAGCGCGTCCGTTTCGACAACGCGTTTATTTTCCGCTATAGCCAGCGCCGTGACACCCCTGCGGCGACGATGGATGCGCAAGTGGAAGAGTCGGTGAAGGATGAGCGAAACCAGGATCTGCTCGGAGTGGTGGACCGTCTGGCGCTGGAGAAGAACACCGAACTCGTGGGCAAACGCGTGGAGATTTTGTGCGAGGGGACGAGTAAATCCAACGACGAGCGACTGATGGGGCGCTCGCCGGGCAATAAGATCGTGATTTTTGAGGGGGACCAGCGGCACGTCGGAGAGGTTTTCGAAGTGATGATCGAGCGGACGACCGGATTCAGCCTGTACGGGAATCCAGCGGTTCTGTAGCGGGGGTGGAATTAAAAGTGGACGCGCAAAGTAAGACAGGTTTCCAACCTGTACCCAGCGCGCATATCACGAATACCTCTCCCGTCCCTACGAGCCTGACAGGTTGGAAACCTGTCCTACTTTCGCTGCTCCATTTGCCCGCATTCCCCTCTCAATCACACCCATGTAGCGCCGCTTTTTGAAACGAGGAGGCGCGCGGGCACAATGGCTGCTACTTTTGAGGTTCAGAAGACCGGAAAAAGCGTGCGGTTTTCTGATCTTTCAATGGCCCAATCTTCCACCAAATTTAGTATTGTCCCTGCTCCCTCGGGGAAGAGTTCAGCGATCTTGGATCTCGATAGCTCGCTTGCGGCGGATTCCGATCCGACGCGGGATATCCGCAGTTTGATCGAGCAATTACAGGAGTCTGCAAGCGGCGCGCGAGTTCTTCAGAAAAAGGCCGAGGACGAGCGTGATGCGCTGGCGGGAAAAGTCGGCAAGCTTCAGTTGGAGTTGGACTCTGCATATGAGTTGGCGGGGAATGCGAAGGAAATCTCGGACGCGCGGGACAAACTCTTGCAGCAGCGTGTTGCGGATGCCGGAACGATTTCTGAGCTCAAAAACAAATTTGACGCCTGCGAACGATTGCGCGCGGAAGCAGTCAAGCAGCGAGATGACTTGACCCGCCAAAAGAACGAATTTGGTCAGCAAATTGCAGTTTTCCAAAAGCAAGCCGAGGAGGCCGTTCGGCAGCGCGATGCTTTCAAAAAGAGTGAAGCTGAGGGCAAGGCGAAGGTGGAAGAGCAGAAGAAACGAATCACAGAAGTGGAGCGAGACCTTGCCGATACTCGAAAGCGGTTTTCCGCCCTGGAGCGGGATCTCGCGGAGGCTCGCAAGCAGAGCGCCAGCACGACGAAGAGCGGAGGGGACAATCTAAAGCAAATAGCGGCGTTGAAGCAGGCGAGGGACGCAGCCACCGCGTTTGTCTCGGAGCTCAAGTCAAAAGTCTCATCCCTCGAGGATCAGGTTGCCGACCTTTCTTACGAGCGCGATTCACTCGCTGAAAAGGCTTCTGCGGCAGGGAAACAATCTTCGCTCGCCGCCGGGGAGGTGGAAAAAGTTCGGAAAGAAGCCGCAGCGCAGGCGGAACAGCGGATGAACGAAAAGATCGAAGCTTTGCAGGTCGCGATTGCTGCTGTGTCGGCAGAGCGTGACGACTTGGCAAAACAGAACGGCCTTCTTCAAGATGCCGCGCTTCAAAGTGGGCAGGCGTCTGAGCCGCGCAATAGTAAGAGCGAGTCGCCCGCCTCGATGGCGGAGAAATTCGAGAGTCAGCGAATGGTCACGATCGAACTGTCCGCGATGCTCGAAAAAGCTCAGCGCGAGATCAAAGAAATGGGAGCAAGTCTAGCGGAGGCTAGGCTCATGTTGAAGGGGGCGAATCGGCGCGGAACGAGTGCACAACGCACGTCGGCACAGTCCGTGGAACGCAAAGCGGAAGTGAAGGCCGAAATCCCCGCAGAATCCTCCGCAAAAAGCAGTCGGATTCGCGCCATGCGTAAATCGCTCGCGGCTTTTAATCAGATGAGCGGTTCGGAGTCTTTGAATGAGCTTTTTACCAATGCGCAGGCACTGGCAGACCAAGCCGGCACGGACGAAGCCAAGGTGCTCCATCGCGTATCGACCTCGCTTGCTTCCATGCTGCACGAGTTTTATTTGATGCCGGAGCAAATGACGCCTTCCGCGATCGAAACCGTGGATGAAGCCATCGGTTTTTTGGCGTCGATTGAGAAGCGGGAAAACCTCGACCAAGTCGTGAACCTAGACACGGCCCGAGTTTACATCGTGGATGACGATCAAGGAGTTTGCGAAACGGTGGCTTCGGCGATTCGCGCGGTGGGCCTTGCGGTCCAGACGACGCAATTACCCGGCGAAGCATTGGGTGAACTGGCGGGTAATTCCTACGACTTGCTGGTTTTGGATGTTCAGTTGCCCGAACTGAATGGCTTTGAGCTTTGCTCCCACATCCGAACCATGGAGCTCCACACGGACACCCCGATCATTTTTCTTAGTGGCGATGGCAGCATGGAGAACCGCGTCCAGTCTTCGATGCGCGGTGGAAATGATTTCCTATCCAAGCCGTTCAACTTTCATGAAATTGGGCTCAAAATCCTCATGCGCATCCTCCGCAGGCAGTTGAGCATGTCGTAGCGCCCGCGCTTTTTATCCGATGAGGGACATGATCGCCGATTTGTCCGCCCTCACGGTGGAGATTCCGGAGATGTGCTTTGCGGCAACGTCTGGGTCTTTCAGCCCGTGGCCTGTGACGGTGCAGACGATACGCGAACCTTCGGCGATTGCCGGCATCGGGCACGTCGCGCAGCGCTCTTTCCCCATACACTTCATGAGGCCTGCGATGCTGGCTGCGCTCGCTGGTTCCACGAAGATGCCTTCGTTGCTTGCCAGCCAGTATTGGGCTGCGAGGATTTGTTCGTCTGCGACGATATCTACGGTGCCGCCGCTGTCCTTCATCGCCGCAGCCGCTTTGTCCCAGCTTGCAGGATTGCCGATGCGGATTGCGGTCGCGACGGTTTCCGGTTTCTCGACAACTTTGCCGAAATAAATCGGGGCGCTGCCCGCCGCCTGAAAGCCGATCATTTTCGGAAGACGCGTGGAGCGATTGTGCTGCCGGAATTCGTTGTAACCCATCCAATAGGCCGAGATATTTCCGGCATTTCCGACCGGTAAAATGTGGACATCCGGAGCGTCGCCGAGCGTCTCAATGATTTCAAAAGCAGCCGTCTTTTGTCCTTCGAGACGGTAAGGATTGATCGAGTTCACCACCGCGATGGGCTCGGTCTCGCCGATCTCGCGAACGAGGCGCAGGGCATCATCGAAGTTGCCTTCGATGGCCACGACTTTCGAGCCATACATAAATGCCTGCGCAAGCTTGCCGAGCGCGATTTTGCCCGCAGGGAGAAGCACGATGCTCGTCATCCCCCCACGCGCTGCATACGCGGCTGCGGCTGCGGAAGTATTGCCAGTGCTGGCGCAAATCACCGCGCGAGCTCCGGATTCGGCGGCTTTCGAGATGGCCATCGTCATCCCTCGATCCTTGAAGGAGCCGGTCGGATTCAGCCCTTCGTATTTGATGTAAACCTCGCAGCCACGTCCGACGATTGCGCTGAGCCGCGGTGAGTGGATCAGCGGCGTGGAGCCTTCGTTCAGTGAGATGACTGGCGTCATCTCATTCACGGGTAAAAACTCCCTCCATCGGGCGATGACTCCCCGGTCGTGTAAGCTCGTAAAACTCATTAGTTGCAGAAAAAGCGGCGACTATTCCCGCCAGAGCGGGCAGTCGCAAGCGATTTGCTTGGATTCGTGAAAAATAGCCGTGGTCCGTCCGGTCATGCGACGGGGCAAAAGGCATGTGATTCTTGGCTCGATTGTGATGTTTCTGTTTCGCTCATTGGCAGCCGTGGGGGAAAACGTGAAACACTTCCGCCGCGAATGCTCATGTAAGAGAAACCAATGAATCCGCCAACGTGCCCAATCTGCTCGAAGCCTCTCGCCGCCGATGCGCCGCAGGGAATCTGCCCGGCGTGCCTCATGCACCAAGCGATGCGCCTCGGGGATGCGCCCGCCGTGCCGCCCGCTGTGGAGTTGGAGCAGCTTGCGGCGGCGTTTCCGCAACTCGTTGTGGAGGAATTGATCGGCATGGGCGGGATGGGGCGCGTCTATCGGGCGCAGCAGCCGCAGCTCTCGCGGACGGTTGCGCTGAAGGTGCTTTCGCCGGGGCTTGTAAGCGACCCGGAGTGGATCGAACGCTTTACCCGTGAGGCTCGGGCGCTGGCGCGGCTGAGTCATCCGAACATTGTGCAGGTCTTTGAATTTGGCGATCAGCCGATGCCTTTCCTGCTCATGGAGTATGTCGATGGCGTGAATCTCCGGCAGGCGATGGAGCAGGGGAGACTCACCGCCAGCGAGACGCTCGCCATCGTCCCGAAGCTCTGCGACGCGCTGCAATATGCGCACGAACACGGCGTCCTGCACCGCGACATCAAGCCCGAGAACATCCTCATCGATGGCGAAGGCCGGGTGAAAGTCGTGGACTTCGGCCTCGCAAAACTTCGTGATGAATCGGCGCTACAGTTCACCCTCACTCAGACCGGCGCGAAGCTCGGCACGGTCGCTTATATGGCTCCGGAGCAAATCGAAAAACCCGCCGATGTGGACCACCGCGCGGACCTCTACAGCCTCGGCGTTGTCCTTTATGAGATGCTCACTGGCGAGTTGCCGCTGGGTCGTTTCCCCACGCCGAGCGAAGCAGGCGGAGTGGACCCGCGGCTCGATGGCGTGGTGATGCGCACGCTGGAGAAGAAACGCGAAAAGCGGTTCCAAAACGCCGACGAAATGCGCACAGGAATCGCCGATGCCGCGAACGGGAAAGCGCCAGCCATGAGGGTTTCATGGCGCTGGATTGCGGCAGCGTGTGCGATTCCGCTGCTCATATTCTTCGGCTGGGCGATGCGTCCGCCAGCAGTGGAGAAAGCGCCGCCAATTCCTCCGCCGGAAAGCGCGGCGCAAGTCGAAGCGCGGGCGCGGCGCGAGGAAGCGCAAAAGCGATTCGAGCTGACCCAGCCGTGGATTACGCAAGCCTCGCGGACGGACTCGACGGAAGCGCGAGACGCAGGCATCCGCTTGATCCTCGACGCGCTTTCTTCCTCGGACCCAAAGCTCGTTCTCGCAGGGCTCTCGACGATTCCTCGAATCGGCCACATTCATTTCGACAAAACAAAGGCGCGCGAGGAAGCGCGGAAGCATCTCGGCTCCGGCGATCCCAAGGTTCGCGCTTTGGCTGTGACCGCCGTCGTCACGACCAGCCCGGAGCCAGCGGACGAAGAGCGAGTCCTCGCGATGATTCCCAACGCGAAAAACGAAGAGCTTGGCGCGCTGGCTGGCGCACTGGATGTCTTCAGCAAGCGTGATTTCACCGGACGCTACGCCGCACCGATGCTGCATTTGCTGGAGCGGGGGTTGGCGGTTGCGATTGCTCAAGACGGGACTTTTCCGAAGACCGTGGATGAGCGCGATGTGCTCGGCCCCTTGTGGGGAGCAAAAATTTCGCCGGAGATCGAAGCGCGAATCAT
>JAYTMG010000800.1:0-1457 GCA_043728745.1 Verrucomicrobiaceae bacterium | reverse complement strand
TAGCGCGTGAGCACGTAGCCGGGGATGATTTCGCTCGGCGCAGTATCCGCCTCGCCCGGCTTGCTCCAGCCCACCGCGACATGGTCGTTGCCCGTTCCTTCTTTGTGGCGAACCTCTATATAATAGCGAAAGCCCGTCTTCAAATAGAGCAAGTCGCTCTGCGCGGCACCGGTCCAATCACTCCCTGAGGAAGGCGCCAGCAACTCCGCGCGTTTGAACGCATTCACCGGGTCTTCGTCATCCGAAACGTAAAGCTCCGCCGCATCATCCGCGCGGAGGAAAAAGCGATACGTCCCCGTCGTCGGAATCGTCACATACCCGCGAATGCGAGCGCCGTAATCGTCCGCCACATTTACCGGAGCCTGCATCGACGCAAGGATCGACGACGAACTCGGCGCAGTCCCCAGCGGCAACGTCGCCACGCTCGTCCCCGCGATCCCATTCCACACATCCCGCGAAATCCCGCCGCCCGCCTGCAAAACATCGAGGTCCACAATCGCCGAACCACTGCCGCTCGCATTCGTCGCAGTCACCACGACCTGCCAATTCCCCGCAAGCAACGGAGAGCCCGAGATGAGCCCCGTCGCCGTATTCACCGTCAACCCCGGCGGCAAATTCGAAGCGCTATAACTCGTCGGATTCGCGCTCCCTTTGATCTGATAACTAAACGCCGGCCCGCCGAAAAAAGTCAGCGCCTCCAGCGGACTCACGATCTGCGGCGGCACCGTCGCAAACAACCGCGCCTGCGGGATGACCACCTTCGTCTGATTCGCACTCGACCACGACAAAATCGCATACGCATCGCCCGTCCGCTCGAAATGCTCGAACACAATCGGATAGCGCACACCCGCCTCCAGAGCGATGGTGAAAAACGTCTCGCCCGAAACCGAAGTCGCGCCCCAATTTGTAAGCTGCGGAGCGCCCGTCGTATCGCCCACCCAAATGCGGCCGCCCGCATTCACATTCATGTAGATCGTATAAATCTGCGCAAACTCCGGCAAAATTTCGCCCGTGTAGCGCGCTACAAAATAGTCGCCATTCACCCCCGCGCCCGGCGAACCACCGCTCACCGCAGCGAGCCAATTATTATTCACCTGCGCCTCGATGCGCGACAAATTCGGAGCCGGATTCCCGGTCGGCACCAGCGTCGCATCATTGATCGTCGTCGAAGTCTTATTCCAATACTGAGCAAACAAGCCATTGCCCGTCGCCGTCACATTATCCGTGATCAACATCCCCGCCGCGCCCGGCTGACCGACCGTGTAGCTCGCACTCGGCGTCAAAGTCACCACCAGCGCCTCGCTCGATTCCACCACCGCATCCGCCAGCACCGACACCGAAATCGTCGCACTATTCGCCGCCATCGGAATCACCACCGAGCCACTCAGCGCCGTAAAATCCACCCCCGAAGTCGCCGCACCGCTCACCGTGTAACTCACCGTAATCGGCCCAAACCC
>JAYTMG010000799.1:0-5122 GCA_043728745.1 Verrucomicrobiaceae bacterium | reverse complement strand
CTCACCGCATTGCCAAAGCCCGGCTACCGCTTCGTCGGTTGGACTGGCGTGACGTCGCCCACCGCCAGCGCGTCCATCACGCTCAACGGCAGCGCTTCTGTCTCCGCAATTTTCATCCCGGAACTCCCGACATTCGCTGCCATGACGCGAACTCCAGACGAAGTCACACTGGAGCTCGTTGGCACGCCCGACGCCGACTACACGCTGCAAAGCTCCATCGACCTTATCACATGGACCGACGTCACCATTTTCACCCCCGACATCAACACGGGCCAAGCGGTCGTAGTTCACCCGACGACCGCCGCGAAACGCTTTTACCGCGCAGTGTCGAAGCCGTGAGAATGCGCGTCACTCGACGATGAGCACTCCGCGCATCACCGCCCAATGGCCGGGGAATGTGCAGACGTAAGGATACTGCCCGGCCTGCGCTGGTGCGTGAAAATGGATCGTTGTTGTCTTCTGCGGATCGACCACGCGGGTGTGGAGAATGACATCCGGGGAATCGGGCACATAGTTGCGCGAGAGAGCGTCCGGCGCGGAGATCATTTGGTTTGCGCGTTCGCCGACGCGCTCGGTGGAGTCGGGTTTTAGCAGCACCCAGTTGTGCTGCATCACGTCGGGGTTTTCGAGGACGAGCGAGATACGCTCCGCCGCTTTGACGCGCAGCTCTTTTTGCACAAACTGCAACGCCGCCGCGGTCTGGATTCGCAGCTCGCGTCCGGGTGCTCCTTGCTCCCATTTCACCGGCAAAGCGGACACTGCGTCGGCGGACGCGTGGGCAGCGTGCATCGTTTTTGCGATCGCCGCGTAGCCGGGGAACTCGGTGAACGGCGCGCCGAGTTGATGCACGGTGAAGAAAATGTCGCGCGGGATCAAACCCGCGAGGTCGCAGCGGAGGTGCAGCATATTGGCGGGCTGGATCTGCGGGATTTCCAGGAAAAGCTGGCACCCGTCGCCGACCAAGTGTGAGGACTTAATTTGCAGAACGTCGTGGCCTGCTTTGTCGGGCTGGCTCAGCGAGTATTCCTTGGAGCCGTAGGACTGGCTGTAGCGGTAGTTCCACGTCTGCGCGAAGTAGCGTCCCGCCGCGTCGGGCGCTTTGGAAAATGTCAGCAGCACTCCGTTGTCGCGCGCTTCGATAGCTGTGGGGATCAGCACGGGGCCGCCGGTGTAGCGCACCCGCTGGAGGCATCCGTCGTCGGGCGTGTAAGTGCCCCAGCCGGTCATTCCGCTCACGTAGAGTTGCCCGTCTTGTGGGCTAAATCGCGCGCGGTGCGCACCGGCGTTGAAGTCGCCCGGCAGCGGAATCGCAGCGCCCTGCCACACGCCATTTACCTGCTGACGAAGCACGAGAAAATGCGCGCCCGCGCCGTAGCTGAGATGGAGCATCTGCCCGCGCATCGGTCCCCAGCGGTCATCCGGCACCCACGTCTGCCCGCCAGCGGAATTGTCCTCGCCGCGCGGCAGCCACAGCAACGGTGGAAGCGTCGGCGAGCCTGCGCGCGGGCCGGGATAGCCGTAATATCCGCCGGGCACAATTTGCGCGATTGCGCTGGTCGGAGTCCATTCGCCTTCCGAATACGGAACGGTCAATGTGCCGTCCGGCGCCAGTCCAAAGCCATCAGGATTGCGAAATCCACTCGCCATCACCTCCACTTTTTTCCCCGGTAAAATTCGCAGCAATCCCTCCTTGCCGGACGCCGTGTAGAAGTTCCCAAGAGCATCGCGCTCCAGCCCGCACATAAAGTCGTGCCCGCCCGTCGGCGTGGTGAACTCGTTACTGAGGCACTCGTAAAAGTCCGCTTCGTCATCGCCGTTGAAATCGTGGAGTCGCGTGATTTGATCGCGCCCGAGCACGCACACTTTGTCCTCCACGACGACGAGCCCAAGCGGCTGATGCAGTCCCGTGGCCATCCGTTTCCAGCGCAGTTTAGAAAGCGCGGAATCGACTCCACTCACGCGCCAAACGTCGCCCGTCATCGTGCATACCGCGATGTCGCCGTTGGAAAAAAAGTCGTGTCCGCCGATGAAGAAAAGCGCGCGCCACGGATTCTCAAACGGGAGCGTGAGCGTGTCCACGACGTAAGGCCAGCCCGGCACCGGTTTGCCAAGCGAGCCCGTCGTTTCCAAAATCTCCGGCCACAGTGCCGGTCCGCCTTTGGTCAGTTTCCGCAGCGTCTCGCCGGTTTCGAGCTGCACTTTTCCATCCTCAAATTTCGCCGCCATCAGCTCCTCCGTCCCGTTCACATCGAATGCGAAAATCGTTCGCTCTCCGTGCTGATAAAAGCCGCGGTATTTTCGCGGAGCGCCCGCCACTTTTTGCAGGCTGTCGGCAGTGAGTGTGCCAGCCATCGGCAGGCCATTCATGAGCCCGTGGCGTGTAGCGCTGAATTTGACGAACCCGCCCTCCCACAACGCGCGCCATTCATCCGCGACGGGATCGTAGCACGCCGAACGCTCGCCCGTTGTGCCGAGCCGCACGCACACGGCTTTCGGGACGATGATTCCTGCTCCGTGGAATACGCCAGCCAGTCGCCACCCGAAGTCCATTTGGCTCCACCGCCCATCGCTCCATGTGCCTTCATTTTGATTTCCCCAATGTCCGTATCTTCCCGAATCGAGGCCCGGATATTCCGGCAACAGCGGGCTCGGATTCGCGTGCCAGTCGCGCGCTTGCTTCGCGTAAAAATCGTAGATGCGATCGCGGTTCACAGGATGTGTGTGAAGCGGATGCGCAGCGGCGATGAGCGGCTCCCGCTCGGGCAAATTTGCGGCGGCTACCTTTGGCAGCTCGTCGAGTGACCAATGCCCAAGCGTCGCATCATCGCGAATCAGCGCCGCAGTAGGCGCGGCGGAAAACTCCCGCACGCCACGCGAGATGCGGACATCGTCCACCAGCCCATCGCAGCCGATGCCGTCTTCCACCGTGCGCCCGATTCCCAAATCGCCCGCCACAGCAGCGCGTGTGCGTGGCGGAAGCGGCTGCTCTTTCACGAGTTTGCCGTCCACGAAAAGCCGCACGCGCTCCTTCTCAAGCACCATCGCGAGATGATGCCACGCATCGTCGCAAATCGCCGAGCCGCTCCGCACCTCGCCGCGCTGTCCCGGCAGATACACGGAAAAATCGCCCGCGCCCGCGTACGAATACATCTCCCAGTGCGCGCCGGACGCCTTCGTGTCACTCGCCACCACGACGTTGAAACGCTTCGCGCTGCGCAGCTTCGCCCACGCCTCCACGGTGATTGGACTTCCGCGCCATTTGTCATCGCCCGCAACGAGCAAGCCGCCCGCGCTCGCGTTCAAGGCTTTCCCAAACTTCCCCGCAGCCAGGTCTTTTCCCTGAACGCGCACAGGCTCCGCGGCCTTTGGTTTCGAGCCTCCCGAGCCCGGCTGTGCGAGTTCTTTGCGCAGCCAATCCAGTCCTCGCAGATTCGCCCGCAGCGTCACTTCGCTGTCCGTTTCTTCGCGATGGTCGATGATTCCCACCGGCCCGCGCCAGCCGCTTTGCTCAATGACGCGCATCATCTCCAGCTCACGGTCGCCCTCGCCGAGATGCAGGATTTTACGGCCTTTCGCGTCGCCTCCGACTTCCATTCCGTTGAGATTCACCGCGAACAAATACGGCTGCATCGCCTTCCAGCGTGCCGCAAAATTTTCGATGTGCGCGTGCCCGTGATGAAAGTTGTAAACGATGCCCACATGCGCTGCGGCGTGGCTTTTCCGCAGATACTCCGCGATGGCTGCCATGTTCTCCGGCTCGCCGTTCCAGCCGCCGTGATTGTAAAGCGCGAGCTTCGATCCGATCTTCCGCGCTTCCTCCACAGCGGGCAGCAGCGCTTGCGCGGCGAGCCTCACTTTCTCGTCGTTCGTCGGCGCATTTGGGTTGGGAGCCATCAGCCAAATTTGCGGACTCAATTTGTATTTTGCGAACAGCTCAAACGCCTTCGGATGCACGCCCCAAAACGCGAAAAACTCGATGCCGTGTTTTTGATACTGAAGAATTTCTTCCTCAAATTCCGCGACGTGTTTTTCCCGCCAATCATACGCCACGCGCTTCAACCCGAGCCCTACGACCATTTCCGCGCGCTGTTTCGGAGAGCGTTGCTTTGCATCAAAAGGAACGATGCACCACGCATCGAGATTCGCCAAATCGTAGAGCCCCGCTGGTTTATCCGTCTGCGCACGAAGCGGCGAGAGAGCGATGAGTGTCAAAAGGAGAAGCAGTAGATTTTTCACTTCGGAGGATACCGGGGCACGCGGGCATCCTTAGTTGTGGTCTTCGGCGGCGATTCCGCTTGCTGCAATGCAGCGTTTTTTTCCACGAATGAAGGACGATGCATTCGCCCACTATGGAGTCTCCGCTGCCGCCTTCGCCGGGGGCCAAGCCGATTTATTTGAAGGACCTCGACTTCGGCGTGCTCGCTCAGTGCATCCATTGCGGCCTGTGTCTGCCGACCTGTCCGACTTACGACGATACGAAACTCGAGCGACACAGCCCGCGCGGGCGCATCCAGCTCATGAAAAATGTCGCCGAGGGGCGGCTCGATGTGACGAAGACTTTCGCCGAGGAAATGTATTTCTGCCTTGGCTGTCTCGCGTGCGAAACGGCCTGCCCCGCCGGAGTGGATTACACGCGGATGTTTGAGGATGCGCGCGGCGACATTGAGCGTACGGGCGTGCTGAATACCGAGAGCCGTTCTTGGATTCGCGGCACGTTGTTGCGCGGCGTTTTCACGCGGCCTTGGTTGCTGCGTCTTATCGGGCGCGGGATGCGCATTTATCAGACGAGCGGAGCGGAGTGGCTTGTGCGCAAGTTGAGGCTCATCAATCTTGCTCCCAAGAATCTCCGGGAACTTGAGCCGCTTACTCCACGCATCCGGCCTGATTTTTCCGACGACCTGATCGGTGAAATCGAAACTCCCGACGCCAAAGCCCGAGCCCGCGTGGGGATGCTCACCGGCTGTGTGCAGGACCTCACTTACTCCCACGTGAACCGCGACACCGTGGACGTTCTCCTCGCGAACGGCTGCGAGGTCGTCACCCCGCGGATGCAGCATTGCTGCGGTTCGCTGCACGGTCACAACGGAGAAATCGAGATCGCGAAAGAAATGGCGCGCCGCAA
>JAYTMG010000798.1:0-1631 GCA_043728745.1 Verrucomicrobiaceae bacterium | reverse complement strand
AGGCCGAACAATGGAAACATCACGACGCTTTACACGGTGGATGCGACGACGGATTCGCTGTTCATTCAGAACCCGCCAAACGCAGGCACGCAGGTGCTGGCATCGGCGCTGACGCTGGGCGGAAACCCACTGAATATGACGCGGGTGGGCGGTTTTGACATTTTGCCCGGAGTGAATGCCCCGGCGAGCAACGCGGCGGTTTCTTCGGGCTCGGCTTTGCTGGAAGCGACGGTGGGTGGTGTGGAGTCGCTTTACTCGGTGAATCTTGTGACGGGCCAATGCACCGCGCTGGGCACGACGACGCTAGCGATGCGTAGCTTTGCGGTGCGGCCGAATTTCGGGGCGGCGATCGTTTTGAGCGGAGACGCGACGAGTCTTGTGCGGTTTGATCCAACGACTGCGGGCACGACGACCTCTGCGGCGATTGCGGGAGTGACGGCGGGCGATACGCTGGTAGGTATTGATTTTCGCCCACAGACGGGGCAGCTCATGGGACTCGGTGTGAATGCGACGGCGGATACGGGAACGCTGTATCTGCTGGACCCACAGACCGGCGCAGCGACGGCCATCGGAACTCCGGGCAGCATCGCGTTTGTGGACATCGGCGGGAACCCCGTGGACCTCCCGGACCCGGCGACGACAGGCTACGGCTTTGACTTTAATCCGACGGTGGATCGCATCCGTGTGATCGTCGGCAACGGGTTGAATTTCCGCGCAAATCCAAACACGGGAGCGCCGGTCGATGGCGATGGCGGAAACGCTGCGGGCAGCCAGGCGGGCGTGAACCCCGATGGCGTGCAGAGCGGGCTCTCGAACAGCAGTTCCGGAGCGGACGGGGCGGCCTACACGAATAGCTTCGGCCAGCCGCTCTCGGGTGGAGTAACGACGCTCTACACGCTCGATGCGACGAGCAATAGCCTCTACATCCAGAACCCGCCGAACGTCGGCACGCAGGTGTTCCAGACAGGCATCACGCTCGGCGGCTCGCCGCTGGACATCACGAGCATCGGCGGCTTCGACATCCCGAGCACGGTGACTGTCTCCGCGTCGAGCACTCCGGCAGTCGGCGCAGGCTGGCTGGCAAATGGCGGGCAGCTTTATCGTATCGACCTTGCCACGGGAGTTGCGACCTCGTTCGGCACCATCGGCAGTGGTAACCCGACGAGCGGGCTGGTCATTTTATCCGCGCCTGCGCCGGAGATCGCGGCGAGCGGGAACAACACGGAAATCGCGGATGGGGACGTCACGCCCTCGGTGACAGACGGCACGGATTTCGGCACCGTGGGCGTGCTGGATCCCGCAGTGTCGCGCACGTTCACTATCACGAACAGCGGCACGGCTCCGCTGAATCTCTCGGGCGCAGTTACGTCGAGCAACCCGGCATTTACCATCACACAGCCCGCAGCTTCGAGCGTTGCGGAAAACGGGGGAACGGCGACGTTCATCGTGACTTTTACGCCGACGGCGAGCGGCCCGCAGACTTCCAGTATCTCCATCGGTAACGACGACGCCAACGAAGCGCTCTACAACTTTAACGTGGTCGGGACAGGCAACGCCGCGCCCGTCGTACTGGCAGAGACCAATGTGCAAATCGCCGGTGCGCCAATGGGCACCGTGTTTGGCAAGCTCAC
>JAYTMG010000797.1:0-1626 GCA_043728745.1 Verrucomicrobiaceae bacterium | reverse complement strand
GATGTCCCAGCACGCGATGTCGATGCCGCTCTTTACATAAGGGTGCCCTTTGAGCGCGGCGTCCATGCGGTGATTGAGCTTCGTGAGTTGGCGCGGGTCTTGGCCGATGAGGTGCGGCCCGAGTTCGCGCAACCCCGCGCGCACGCCGTCGGCATACGCGGGTAAATAAAACGGCCCGAGCGGGCAAACCTCGCCGTGCCCGACGATGCCCGCATCCGTCTCGACGCGGATGATTGTGCTGTCAAATACGGTGATCGATTTCCCTCCCGACCATTTGTAGGTTGTCTCCACGAGCGGAAGCTCGACTCGGTATGCAAGGATGCTGGTTATTTTCATTCGAGCGACCATGAACTGTGGACACCCGATTCAGCCAGAAAAATTCACCCCACGTTAGCGCGTATTCTCCGGCACGAACGCCGCTTTATGCAGCGTCAGTTCCGGCTTCCCCTCGCCGGCGATGATCTCCACCACGTCGAAGCGGACGATCACATCGCGATTGTCCAGAAGCCGGAGCCACGAGCGCGCGCCACGGGCGATGAGCTCGCGTTTCTCGGCGTTCACCGCATCGGCGGGGCGGCCAAATTCGTCGGACGAGCGCGTCTTTACCTCCACGAATGCGAGCGTCTTTCCGTCGCGGCACACGAGGTCCACTTCGCCCCCGCCTTTTGGGCGATAGTTCCGGTACAGGATCTTGAAGCCCGAGCGGCGGAGAAATTTCGCGGCCAGCTTTTCGCCCCGCAGACCCAGCCGGTGGCGCGGGTCGTTAGAGGCCGAGTTCGGCCTGGCGGACCGGGAGAAAAGAGCGGCGATGAATCGGACAAGGCCCATGTTTTTTCAGCGCCGCGAGATGTGCGGCAGTTCCGTAGCCTTTGTGCTTTGCGAATTCATAGACGGGATATTGCTTATCGAGCGCCAGCATCAGCCGGTCGCGCGTTACCTTGGCGATGACGCTGGCCGCGGCAATGCTGAAACTCAGGCCATCACCCCCGACGAGCGCCGTTTGGTCCACCGGAAACGGGCGCACCGGCAAACCGTCGATGAGCGCATACTCTGGCTTCGTCGCCAGTCCCATGATGGCGCGGCGCATCGCTTGGTGAGTCGCGCGGAGGATGTTAATGCGGTCGATTTCCTCCGCCTCCACGATGGAAAGACTCCACACGATCGCGCTGTTCGCCGTTAGTTCCTCGAAAAGCGCATCGCGCTTCTTGTGCGTGAGCTTTTTCGAGTCGTTCAGCACCGCGTGCGAGAAGCCATCCGGCAGAATCACCGCCGCCGCCACCACTGGCCCCGCGAGAGGACCGCGCCCCGCTTCATCCACGCCTGCGACAAAACGCAAACCTCGCGCACGAAGATCATCTTCGTGCGCGAGGCTGCAAATCTGTGATACGAGCCCCTTCAAGAGAGGCAATAGCGCGGAGATTAGGCCGCAGCGGGTGCTGCGACTTCCTTTGCGACTTTCTCCTTCACCGCCATCGCGGCCTTACCGGTGCGGGTGCGGAGATAGTTGAGCTTGGAACGACGGACTTCGCCGCTCTGCTCCACCACGATCTTCGAGATACGCGGCGAATGAAGCGGGAACACGCGCTCGACACCTTCACCGTAGCTGATACGGCGGACGGTGAATGC